>CAVKBG010000008.1:42069-58075 GCA_963654755.1 Desulfovibrionaceae bacterium | reverse complement strand
CTAAAAACGGCTGAGTCAAGGTCTTGAGCGTAAGCGTACCTTGACCAGACGTATTTTATTAGGAGAATTTATGAAAAAGTTTGCTAAAATTTCGGCTGTTTTGGTTTCTCTAAAACTGTTTATGAAAAGTTTAGATATTATTCATCTTCGCAAATTGATCAGTGTAGAGCTGAATGTCTGCTTTACACAAAAGCTGGAACTTACGAAAAAGAAAGTATTGATGAAGATGACTTGGCTAGTGAACTTGATTTTTTAACTGATTCTCAAATTCAGTATATAAAAGAAAGCTATTCTTGCATTATATTTTTTGAAACAACTAATTCTGATGAGTATATTTGGCTTTACTCTCAAAAAGAATAGAATTTCTTCATCTGTACATAAATAGAAAAAAAATGTATACTAAGATTTTAGTATGACAGACTCTACTAAAGCATTTTTGCTCCTTGCAAATGGACAGGTTTTTGAAGGTGAAAGTTTTGGCGCAACTGGCTGTGTTGTTGGCGAAACAGTATTTACAACTGGCATGAACGGCTATCTGGAAACTTTGACAGATCCCAGCTATTACGGTCAGATTGTAACCCAGACATTTCCTTTAATAGGAAACTACGGCGTTATTTCAAAGGATTTTGAAAGCGCGGATGTCCACGTAAAAGGCTATATAGTGCGGTCTGTCTGCGAAATTCCTTCCAACTTTAGATGCGAATACGATTTGGACACTTTCCTTGCGGCGCGGAAAATAATCGGGCTATGCGGAATTGACACTAGGGCTTTAACAAAAATCCTGCGTGAAACTGGCGTTATGAACGGAATGATTGTTTCAGGCGACGGAGAAGAAGCTCAAAACATCAGAAAAGCATTGAAATCCGAGACAGAAAAAGCAAAACTTCTTAAAAAAATCAAATCATATAAAATAAAAGATGCAGTTGAAAGCGTAACCTGCAATGCTTCAAAAATAGAAGAGCCTGCCGATGTTGTTTTCAAGGAATCAGCGGAATACAGATTTGTTCCTGTACGCTCTGACGGCACAAAGGAAAATGATCCTGCCATTGCCATGAAAGACGGAAAAGGAAAAAAAGTTGTTCTTTGGGACTTTGGCGCAAAAGCAAATATTCGCCGAGAGCTTTTAAAAAGAGGATTTGAAGTTGTTACTGTTGCTGGTTCTGCTACGGCAAAAGAAATTCTTGCGCTTAATCCTGATGGAATCATGCTTTCAAATGGACCTGGTGATCCAAAAGAAAATGTAAAAATTATCGATGAAATCAAAAAAATTGCAAAGTCAGGAGTTCCGATTTTTGGAATTTGCCTTGGACATCAGCTTTTGGCTCTGGCAATGGGTGCAGATACTTCTAAGCTTAAGTATGGACACCGCGGCGCAAATCAGCCTGTAAAATATCTTGCCACAGGACGTGTTTATATTTCAAGCCAGAACCACGGATATGCTGTAAAAAACGACACTTTGCCGAAAAATGCGGTCTTGAGCTTTGTAAATACAAATGACGGAACTTGCGAAGGAATCACTTATACAAAAATTCCGGCGTTCAGCGTGCAGTTCCACCCGGAAGCTTGCTCTGGTCCTCTTGATACAGGATTTTTATTCGATGATTTTGTGCGCCTTATAAACAATCACGATTACTTTAAGAATTTTGAGGCGAAATTTGAAAGAATTGATTCAATCAAGTACTTTGCAAAAACTATAAAGAATACTTCTGCGCATAAAAAAGCTGCAAAATAAGCGGTTTGCGGGTACTGGAAAATATTCTTTTTAACTGATATTTGGCACGGGAGCAAAAATTATGCCGCTTAACAAAGACATTCACAAAGTTATGGTTATTGGATCTGGCCCTATTATTATAGGTCAGGCTGCGGAATTTGACTATGCGGGAAGCCAGGCTTGCAAGGCTTTAAAGGAACAGGGACTTGAAGTTGTTCTTGTGAATTCAAATCCTGCGACTTTGATGACAGACCATACTATGGCTGATCAAATTTACATTGAGCCTTTGATTCCAGAGACAATTCAGCGCATTATAGAAAAAGAAAAGCCAGATTCACTTCTTTCAACTTTGGGAGGACAAACCGGACTTACTTTGAGCATGGAGCTTGCCAAGTCTGGATTCCTTGAAAAGCACGGTGTAAAGCTTTTGGGCGCAAAACCGGAAACTATAGACAAGGCAGAAGACCGCCAAATGTTCAAGGACACAATGCTTGCGATTGGAGAGCCTTGCATTCCGTCTAAAGTCGTTACAACTTATGAAGATGCCCTTGATTTTGTAAAAAATGAAATCGGTTATCCTGCAATTATCCGTCCGGCGTTTACTTTGGGAGGAACTGGCGGCGGAATTGTTCATAATGATGAAGAAATGGACGAAATTGCCCATAACGGACTTCACCGCTCCCCTATTCATCAGATTCTTGTTGAAAAATGTATTTCCGGCTGGAAAGAAATAGAATTTGAAGTTATGAGAGACAGCGCGGGAAATGTTCTTACTGTCTGCTCTATGGAAAACTTTGATCCGGTTGGCGTTCATACAGGAGATTCCATTGTAATTGCTCCGACTGTAACTTTGAGCGACAAGGAATACCAGATGCTGCGTTCTGCGGCGTTGAATATTATTTCTAGCCTTGGAATGGAAGGCGGCTGCAACTGTCAGTTTGCATTGAATCCAAATTCATTTGAGTATGCGGTAATTGAAGTAAATCCACGTGTAAGCCGTTCTTCTGCCCTTGCTTCAAAAGCTACTGGCTACCCTATTGCAAAAGTTGCCACGTTGATTGCGATTGGCTATACGCTTGATGAAATTCCGAACGCTGTAACAAAGAAAACTGCGGCTTGCTTTGAGCCTGTTTTGGATTACGTTGTTGTAAAAATGCCAAAATTCCCGTTTGACAAATTTGTTTATGCAAAGCGTGATTTGGGAACGCAGATGAAGGCGACTGGCGAAGTTATGGCTATTGGTCAGACTTTTGAGCAGGCAATTATGAAAGCAGTCCGCGGAGCAGAAGTCGGCGCGCAAAGCTTGAATATTCCGTCTTTTGTTGAAATGAGCGATGCGGAAATTGAAAAGCGTGTTGGCGAATGCACAGACCAGCGTATTTTTGCGATTTTCCAGGCAATTAAGAGAAACATTCTTTCAATAATTCAGATTAATAAAATTACAAAAATTGACTTGTGGTTTCTTGCTAAGCTTGAAAATTTGGCTTTCATGGAAAAAGATTTTGCAAAAGTCAAAGCCGGGGAAAAAGAATTCACGCCGGAACTTTATAAAGCTGCAAAAAATGCCGGCTACCCAGACAAAGTTATTCAGGAGCTTTCAGGGCAAAAAATAACAGGAGCTTCTGGAATTCTTTCGGAATCAAAAGAAGCCGCAAAACTTGTAAAGCAAGGAAAAGTTGCCCATATTCCTGCTGTCTATAAAATGGTTGACACCTGCGCCGGAGAATTCAATGCGGAAACTCCATATTTTTATGGAACTTACGATTCACAGAATGAAGCCCGCATTTTCCTTGATGAGCGCAAAGAAAAAGGAAAGAAATCTTCAAAAGGAACAATTATCGTTCTTGGCTCAGGACCAATCCGTATTGGACAGGGAATTGAATTCGACTATGCTTCTGTTCAGTGCGTGTGGGCTTTAAAACGGCTTGGATACGATGTTGTTACAATCAACAATAACCCGGAAACTGTTTCTACTGACTTTGATACAAGCGACCGTCTTTATTTTGAACCGCTGACTCCAGAAGATGTTATGGGCGTTATCAACACAGAAAAGCCTGTTGGAGTTGTTGTTGCTTTTGGCGGACAAACTGCAATCAAGCTTACAAAGTTTCTTGATTCTCAGGGAATTCGTATTTTAGGAACAAGCGCAGATTCAATCGATCTTGCGGAAGACCGCGAGCGTTTTGAAGAGCTTTGTGAAAAGCTTCATATAAACCGCCCAAAAGGACTTACGATTTTTACAGAAGAAGAAGCTTTGGAAGCGACTCAGAAACTTGGCTACCCTGTTCTTTTGCGTCCGTCTTATGTTCTTGGCGGTCAAAACATGATTATTGCCTTTAACGATGACGATGTAAAGGAATACATGAAGATTATTCTTGCCCAGGGAATTGAAAATCCAGTTTTGATTGACCAGTACATGATGGGCACAGAGCTTGAAGTTGATGCGATTTGCGACGGAAAAGATATTCTTATTCCGGGAATAATGGAGCATATTGAGCGCACAGGAATTCATTCAGGAGATTCAATTGCGGTTTATCCAAGCTGGAATTTGAATGACATTCTGCGTGAAAAAATTATAAATCAGTCTAGGGAACTTGCTTTGGCTCTTGGAACAAAAGGCCTTGTAAATATTCAGTATCTTATTTACAACAACGATTTGTACATTATTGAAGTGAATCCGCGTTCAAGCCGCACAGTTCCTTACATTTCAAAAGTTACAAATGTTCCTATGGTTGATTTGGCTGTCCGCGCAATGCTTGGAGAAAAAGTAAAGGACATGGGTTTTGGAACTGGACTTTACCGTTTGCCTCCATATTTTGCAGTCAAAGTTCCTGTTTTCAGCTTTGAAAAATTGATGGACGTTGATACTCATCTTGGTCCAGAAATGAAGTCTACTGGTGAAGTTTTGGGAATTGCTTCTACAATGGAAGAGGCTATTTTCAAAGGACTGATTGGCGCGGGCTACAATATGAAAAGAAGCGGCGGAGTTTTGTTCAGCGTAAGAAAAACTGACCGCTATGAACTTCCGGACTTGGCGAAAAAATTCTATGACATGGGATTTAAGCTTTATGCCACAGAAGGAAACGCAAAAACAATCAGCGACTTTGGAATGGAAGTTGAGGTTGTAAATAAAATTCACGAAAATCCAAACGACAACCTTTTGTCTTTGCTTGATTCAGGAAAAGTTGACTACGTGATTTCAACTTCTGCAAAAGGAAGAGATCCGCGCGCAGATTCTGTACGCATGAGACGCCATGCCGTTGAGCGCGACATTCCGTGCCTTACTGCAATTGATACAGCAAACGCTATTGCAAACTGTCTCAAGTCAAAATATACGGCTGAAAATGTTGAGCTTGTTGATATAAATCAGCTTAGAGAAGAAAAGCAAAAAATTACTTTCTACAAGATGGATTCAACAGGAAACGACTTTATTGTTATAAATGCAATGAATCAGGTTGTAAAAAATCCGGCTGGGCTTGCAGTTCGTCTTTGCGACAGAAGAAATGGCGGAATTGGTGCGGATTCTCTTGTTCTTATTGAAGAAAGCAAAGTTGCCGATGCAAAAATGCGCTTTTTCAATCTTGACGGAACAGAAGGAAAAATGGCGGGAAATGCAATCCGCTGTGTGGGAAAATATCTTTACGACAACAACATAAAGGGAATTCAGGAAAAGCACGGAAAGAAAACCGATGCGACTGAAAAAATCACAATTGAAACTGGTAGCGGAATAAAAACTTTGGTTTTGTATAAGCAGAACGGAAAAGTTACTTCTGTTACAGTTGACATGGGAAAGCCTCTTTTTGCGAGCGAAGAAATTCCAACTTCTTTGGTTGCTGTTGATGTTCCAAACTGCGGCTTAAATGAAGAAAACAAAAATGCTGTTCTTCCAAAGAAAGCTGTTGTTAATGCGCCTTTGATTGTTGCGGAAAACGAATACAGAGTTACCTGTGTAAATGTCGGAAATCCTCATTGCGTTGTTTTCAGCAAGTTTGTAGACAAAGAGCCGGTTGCAAAAATTGGACCTTTGTTTGAAAATCATTCAGTTTTCCCGGAAAAAACAAATACAGAATTTGTGCGCGTTGTTGGTCCGAACGAGCTTAAAATGCGTACTTGGGAGCGCGGAAACGGCGAAACTTTGGCTTGCGGAACTGGAGCTTGTGCGGCGGCGGTTGCTTCTGTTATAAACGGATTTTCTCCAATAAATCAGGATATAACAGTAAAAGTCCGCGGCGGAAATTTGATTGTAAAATATACAGGCGAAACTGTTTTGCTTACAGGAAACACAAAAATGTGCTACCAAGGCGAAGTTGAAATATAGTTTTCATTCGATTGCCGGGTCAAGCCCGATAATGACAAAATAAAACTTAAAAAATGAAAAGCCCATGAGATGATTCTCATGGGCTTTTTTGTGATTAACAGAATTTTTGTTAGAACTTAAAACTGCTCATTTCGCCGCTAAGTTTTTCAACGCCTTCTGTATTCTTTGAAACGTGGTCTTTTGCAGTTGAAATTGTGTTGTTTATGTTGTTAAGGCTTTCATTGATGTTGTCCATTTTTTCGTTTGTTTCAAGAGTTGCCTTGTTCAAGTTTTCCATTTCAATTACAATCTGCTCGCCGCCGTGAAGCATTTCGCTTGCTCCGTCTTTTACAGAGTTTGTTGAATCAGTAATAAGTCCGATTCCTTCAAGAATCTGCTTGTTTCCTTCTGTCTGCTCTGTCATTGCGTTGGAAATAACAGTTTCCTCATGCTTTACTTTTTGTGAAAGCTGATAGATTACATTGAACTGCTTTAGAACATTTTCTGTGTTGTCTGCAACTGCAGCAATTGATTCAGAAAGCGCCTTGAGATCTTTTTCTATTGACTTTGACTGAGTGTCTGTCTGTTCCGCAAGTTTTCTGATTTCTTCGGCAACAACAGCGAATCCTTTTCCTGCATCTCCTGCGTGCGCGGCTTCAATTGTGGCGTTCATTGAAAGAAGGCTTGTCTGGCTTGCAATATCCTGAATGATTTTGCTGGCATCAAGAAGAAGCGTTGATTTTGAAAGAACATCTTTTGACAAGTCTGAAGCTTCCTGAACTTTTTTCATTCCGCTGTCTGCTGCGGCTTCAAGATCCTGTGTTGTCTGGTTATTCTTTTTAAGAATGTTTGTTACGCCGTCAACGTTTGCAACCATCTCTTCAATTGCTGCGGAAGACTGAGTAATTGCAGAAGTCTGGTTTTCAATTTCGTTATTCAAATGACGGATGTGCTGAATGATTTCATTTGCAGTTGCGTTTGCTTCCTCTACTCCGGCAACCTGATTTGTCATTTCTGTTTTTACAGAATTTGCAATATCCTTTGCATCAAAAAGTTCTGTTACGGAATTGTCAATGTTTTCTGCAAGCTCTTTTGAAACAGTCAGCGTTGAAGAAACGTTTGTTTTTATTTCAGAGAAAATTTCTTTTACAGCTTTGAATGCTCTGTTCAAGTTGTTTGTAAGAAGTCCAAATTCATTTCTTGTAATAACTGGAATTGGCTGCATCTGATAATTTTTGTGCGCAAGTGAATAAATAACTTCGTTTACAGCGTCAAGATTTTTTGCAATGTCTTTTGTGTTTGTAACAGTTGTAATTGCAATTGCTATAAGTGAAAGAACTTCAATAGGAATAAGAACTGCAAGAAATTCCATGAATTTGTCTTGCTCCATCAATTTCGGAACAGACATTGAGCCGTTCAAAAGAAGGAACGAGCCGATTAAATTCAAAGTTGTCATCAAAATAAGACGCTCTTTGTTTGAAGCTGTCATATTTGTCTTGTCAAAAGGAAGATAATGCATTTTCCTTTCAAGGAAAGAATTGTACATTGTATAGAAAGCAATGCTGTAAAGGCAGATTAATCCAAGGTAAATTAGCGTAAGAGAAAGATAAGATTCCTGATTTTCAAATGCTGAAAACCTAAGTCCGCGGGCACTGATAGAATTCGCGATTGTGGAAGGAACAAATATAGAAAGAAAAATATTGTAACCAACGATTATTTTTCTTGAAAGTGAAATATAATTGTTGCAGGATTTTTTTGACTGCTCTGTTCCATCATAAGATTTTAATTTTTTTTCAAGAATATTTGTATAAGCAATCGGAAGTATAATTGCTAAAAGATGGCTGAAAATGCAAAATGGATAAGTTAAGGCAATAAAGACTTCGTGAGGTGTGAGAATACCGGTCATAATCATATAGATTGGACCGATTATAAAAGGCACGGCAGAAACGCAGAGAAGACATAGCAACGTTGCCGGGCTTGTGTCCTCTGGAATAACGGTTTTTTGAACAGAATCTTCAGAACTCATGTTGTTTTTCCTCCTATTTTGAAAAACTGTAGTGTTCTCACCCCCCCATATTTGTACAGTTTTTCGTTTAGGAAGTCAATAGATTCTGCTTTTTTTAATTTTTATTTAAAAATCCCTTTAGAGAGCTTGCTCCTTTTTCAAGCGCATTATTAAGATTTTTGTTTTCTGGAATTGAAATTCCTGCGTCTTTTAAAGCTTTTTCTGCCGCGGCTTTTGTCTTGTCTTCAAGTTGCTTTTGGAGTTCGGCTTTCTTTTTTTCAAGAAGCGAATTCAGTTTGTCCATGTTCACGCTTTGGCGGTTTATTCCGTTTTCAATGTTCACGAATTCTGAAATTTTTTCTGTTACTCCGCCAGTTTTTTCGTTCAGCATTGCGGCAATTTCTTTTTTTGCTTCTGAAACAAGATTTGAAATTTCTGCGTCTGCGGTTTTCTTTAATGCTTTTATGAATTTTTTATCAAGGTCGGAATCAACTGAAATGCTGAATTTCTTTTCGCCGTTGAAAATTGCAGTTGCTTCCATATCAAGGTCTTTTATGTTTGAAAGCGCGGTTTTGTAAAGATTGTATGCGAATTTCGGCTCGAAACTTTCAGAAGAAAACGCAATGTTTTCCAAGTTGAATTTTGCCTTGAGCGTTATGCTTCCGTCGTCGCCAATTGTTCCGTTTGCAGTTACGTCAGTGCTTGAATTCAGGCCAAGGTAAGGCGTTGAAAATTTGATTGGGAAATTGTCCCCGGAATAATCTGCGTTGACCAAAGGATTTTTTGTTTTCGCTCTTGTGTCTACAATTACATTTGCCTTGTGAGTCTGCTTTTTTGTGGAATAGCTTCCATTGAACAAAGCCGGTGCGCCGCGTTTGTCCATATCGTTTGTAAGGTCAGTTCCTTTTGCGTCAAGATTCAGTCCGCTGAAACTTATTTTTTCAATTAAGAATTTTGGAATTCTGTCTTGCTTCCAGTAAACGTCAGTTCCCTTTGCTCTTGCAATTGCCTGCTTTTTTTCTTTCTTTTCTTTTTTAGGTTTTTCTGATTTTGAAGAAGATGCTTTTGCCTGAAGAGCGTAATCTGCGGCTTGCTTTATATATGGATAATAATCGCCTGCCATTGAATAAAAAACGCTGTCCAATGTGTTGCCCAAAATTTTTTTTCCGTCTGAAATTTTAAACGAAGTGATTTTTGAAAGCTGCTTGTTTACAAGAGCGTTGTCCGAAGCGATTGCGTCTTTTACTTGTGAAGAAAGCGCGTTTATTTTTTTTGAATCAGATTTTACATCGTTTGCTGTTGCCTGGATATTTTTTGTAAGCGATTTGCTTTTTTCCATTGCGCTGGTTACGTTTTCGATTGCCTGCTTTAGCTTTGCAACATCGTCAATGTTTCCCCAATTTGTATCCAGAACTGAACGCACGCTTTGATCAAGATCTTTTACTTGGGACTCTAGTTCTTCCGGCTTGTTTTTCCATTTTGAAACCAAGGCTTCTGCTTCTACCTGAACTTGCTTTGCGGTTTCTGGAGATTTTAAATTTCCTTCAAGCTCGTTTATTATGTTCTGCGGATTATATTCTGCAAAAACTTCTTGTATAGAATTCTTTGCGGCGTTAAGAGCTTCGTTCTTTTTTTCTGAAAAATCAAATGAATTTTCGGACTTTTGTTTTTGCTCTTTCTGCTTTTTTTCTTTTTTAGGAAGCTCGCCGGAAGTTTTTCTTTCTGTGTTTATTTCAAATCCTGAAAGCTCAATATTTTCAGCGTCGAATTTTCCGCGCAAGGCTTGTGTCAAATTAAATTTGATTTCGATTTTGTCAGCCTGAAACAAATTTTTCATCGGCGAATTTTTGTTTGCCTGCTCAAGATTTTTTATAGTTATGCTTGCTCCAATCAGCTCAACATTTACAGAAGAAATTTCGGTTTTTGCGCCAAAAGCTGATTGCATTGCGCCGGTTATAGCTTTTTTTGCGATTACATTTTTAAACGTGATGAAAAGAAGAACTGCGGCTGCAATTATTCCGATTGTTGCTGCAAAAGGAACAAGTTTAAATGAAGCTTTTTGCTTTTTGATTTCTTTTGCGATTGCCTTGAATTTTTTCAGCTGACGTTTTGAAATTTGCTTGTCGCGCGGAACAAAAAGTTTTCCCTCTTTTTTGGGATGCGGCTCAAAAATCGATTTTATAAGCTCAAGGTCGGCAGGAATGAAAATTTTCTTGTAAATTTTATTTTCAATTTTTTTTGGCGAATAAGTTTTCTTAAATATTCCCGGAAGTTTTCTTGCTGAAATAAGTTTTTCTTTTTTGACTTTGTTTTTTTTCATAAAGCGTCGTCCTGTGTAATAAGGCTTGTGATTTTTTCAGCAAATGGAAGTTTTGCGATGGCTTTTGCAAGTGGCGTGCGTGCAAAAATTGAAGAAACATATTTGCGCCAAAGTTTTACAAATGCGATTCCGAATATAAAACATGGAATATAAATAAGAAGAGAAAATGCAAAAGAGCCCATTACAATTGTGTTGTTGAATTTTGTAAATCCGACAAACGGAATGTCAATCAGCATGGAAAAAGTTTTTGTCAAAGGCGCGTAGTTCAAGATGTAAAGTCCGATTGAATCGAATTTTGAATCCAGAAGCCAGGCAAACTGGGAAGCTACAATCATTGCGACAAAATAAAGTCCCTTGTTTATTCGCACAAAGCAGAAAAAAATAAAAATTAAAAACCACAATGCGTTGTTTTTAGGAATGAAACCAAGCATGATTCCAAGGCAGAGCGCGTTTGCAAGTTCCGATGGCTTTGAATTTGAATTGAGTGCTTTAAAGAATTTTATGATTTTTTTAAGCATTTCCTCTCCTAGATTGAAAAGTTTTATAAATCCTGAAAGGGTTGCTGTTCAGATATGGAGTATATCGGACTCGAACCGACCACCTATTGATTGCGAACCAATCGCTCTACCAGATGAGCTAATACCCCGAATGCAGAAAAACTGCTTGTTCTATATTCTATCTAAGTTTATATTTTGTTTCAAGTGGAAATTTTTGTTTTAGCTTCTATAAAATTTAAAAAAATATTAAAATGTCTTGTATGAAAAAAATCGCTTGTTTAATTTTTAGTCTGTTTGTTTGTCTGGCATTTTGTTTTCCGCAGAAAATTGGAATTTTAAAAGGTCCGAGCGGAATTCCTTCAGCGTATTTAATGGAAAATTTTTCTGACAATGCGGAATATGAAGTTTTTTCCGGCGCGAATTTTCTTTTGCCGAAACTTATAAAATGCGAAGTTGAAATTGGATTTCTTCCGCCGAATGTCGCCGCAAAAGTTTACAACGTAAATAAAGGTGCGGTTGTAATGGCTGCTGTCTGCGGAAACGGAATGGTGAGTCTTGTAACAAAAGATTCTTCTATTAAAAAGCTCAAAGATTTAAAAGGAAAAGAAATTTTTGTTGCGGGTCAGGGAGCGACTCCGGATTTTATGTTCCGTTATATTTTAAAGCAGAACAAAATAAAATTTGACGGAACAAAAAACAGCGTTCAGCTTTCTTATTCAGTTCCGAATGCCGAGCTTGCGCCTTCTTTGATTTTGGGAAAAATTCAGTATGCGGTTGTTCCTGAGCCGTTTGCAACTGTTGCCTGTGAAAAAGATAAAAATATTTTTAGGGCGGTTGATTTTCAGAAAGAATTTTTTGAGCTTTCTGGAATTGAAAATTTTCCAATGACGGTTATTGCCGTGAATGCGAAGTTTGCAAAATCAAATCCTGAAAAAGTAAAAAAATTTCTTGAAGAATATAAAAATGCTTCGGAATGGACTTTAAAAAATCCAAAGGAAGCTGGTTCGCTTGTAGAAAAATTTCAGCTTGGATTAAATGCGCAAATTGTAGAAAAAGCAATTCCAAAATGCGCCTTTGTTTTTGAAACAGGAAATCAGGCAAAAAACGGAATTGAAAAACTGCTTTCTGTGTTTATGGAATTTGAGCCGGCTTCTGTTGGCGGAAAACTTCCAGACGGCGGATTTTATTTTGAATAAAAAAAAAGTTTTTGCTTTTTCTGTTGCGTTTCTCTTTTTAGTTTGGAAATTTTTTTCACTTGCGATAGATTCTCCTTTGATTCTTCCTTCTCCTGAATCTGTCGCTGCGGATTTTTTTTCTCTCGCTTCAGAAAAAGTTTTTCTTAAATCTTTAGCTTTTACTTTTTTTAGAGTTTTCTGCGCATTTTTTATTTCGTCTTTTTTGGGAATTTTGTTTGGCTTTTTATGCACGAAATTTTCCGTCTTGAAAATTCTTTTTGAAATTCCTCTTGCGTTTGTCCGCTCGGTTCCGCTTGTTTCTGTAATTTTAATTGTTCTTTTTTGGCTTGGCTCTGATTCTGTGCCAGTTTTTGCTGCGGTGCTTTTGTCTTTTCCTGTTGTGTTTACGTCGGCTTTTTCTGGATTTTCATTTGAAGATAAAAAAATGGAGAGCGTCTGCAAAATTTTTAAAATTACAGAAATGCAGAAATTTTTATTTTTGAAAATTCCTTATGCTCAGAAATTTTTAAAAGACGCAATGAAAAATTCCTGCGGAATGATTTGGAAAGCTGTTGCCGCCGCGGAAGTTCTTTCTGTTCCAAAATTTGCGCTTGGAAGCCAGCTTCAGAATTTTCAAGTTGTTCTTGAAATTTCAAAAGTTTTTGCTGTTACAATTTTTATTGTTTTGCTCGGATTTTTAAGTGAAAAAATTCTTTTGATTTTATTTTTTGCTTTGAAAAAATTTTATAAGAACTTTATAAATTTTTATTTTCAGTCTGATTTTTTTAAGCTGCCTCATCTTTCTTTAGAAAAAAAATTTTCCGTGGAATTAAAAAATTTTTGCGTTGAATACGACGGAAAATTTATTTTTAAAAATTATTCAGAAAGTTTTGAGCAGAAAAAAATAATTTCAATTGTTGCGCCAAGCGGAAGCGGAAAAACAACATTGCTTGATTTTGTGTCTGAAAATTTTTCTTCGGTTTCGTATTCAATGCAAACTGCAAATTTATTTTTGTGTCTTAGTGTTTTTCAAAATGTGCAGCTTCCGCTTTTAAATATTTTTGGAAGAAAAAAATCATCTGAAATTACACAGAATATTTTAAACAGTTTTGGATTAAATGGAAAAGAAAAATCTTCCGTTGAGAAAATTTCCGGCGGAGAAAGGCAGCGTGTTTCTCTTGCGCGCGCAGTTGCTTTTCCGAGCGGAATTCTTTTGCTTGACGAATCGTTTCAGTTTTTGGATTTTTCAATAAAAAAGAAATGCATTGAATTTATTTTAGAACGGCAGAAAGAAAATCCGCGGACTGTAATTTTTGCCGCAAACGAAATAAAAGAAGCTGTTTTGTTTTCAGATAAAATAATTTTTTATTCTTCATCACCAATGCTTCCTTTAAAAACTTTTTTAGTTTCCGCGGAAGACAAAAAAAATCCGGTTGCGCTTGAAAAAGAAATTTTTGCGTTGCTTTTAAGTTTTTAAAAATATTCCTTTTATTTTTTCTGAATGATATAATTTTGATATGCAGAATATTTTTTTTGATACTAGAATTCTTGATAAAAAATCACGTGAAAAATTTTCTTTGACAGAAGAGCTTATGATGGAAAATGCGGCGCAGGGACTTGAGTCTTGCGTTATGCCTCATGTTTTTCATGAAAGCGCGCGCTACATAAACCGTCCTTGCGTTTTGATTCTTGCAGGCCGCGGAAATAACGGAGCTGACGGCTATGCTCTTGCACGCAGACTTTCTTGCCATGATTTTTGTGTGGCGGTTTGCTGCATTGGCGAGCCTTCTTCTGAAATTGCAAAAGTTCAAAAAAAGCGCGCGGAGCTTCTTGGAGTTTCTTTTATTTCGCCTTATGATTTGGATTCTTTTGCGGAGGAAAAAAGTTTCGATATTAGCGTTGTTGTTGATTGCATTTACGGAAGCGGATTTCATTTGCCTTTGGACGCGGAATCAGAAGCAGTTATTCAAAGCGCGAATAAAATAGAAGCCTTTAAAATTTCGTGCGATGTTCCAAGCGGACTTGATTCAGCAGGAAACGGAAAAACTGTTTTTCGTGCTGACGAAACTGCCACAATGGGAGCGTTAAAACTTAGCCTGTTCAGCGACAAGGCAAAAGATTTCTGCGGAAAAATAAAAGTCTGCAATCTTGGAATAAGCAGAAACAATTTTGAATTTTTGGAAGTTCCCGACGCTTTTCTGCTTGAAAAAGAAGAAATGAAGCTTCCGTTTAGAAAAATGCAGAATGTTAACAAAGGAACTTTCGGGCACGTTGCGGTTGCTGCTGGCGAAAAAACTGGAGCTGCGAAAATCGCCGCAAATTCCGCTTTTGCATTTGGAGCTGGCTTGGCAACTCTTGTTGGAATTGAAGATTCCGGTTTTATGAACATTATGGCTTCTTTGGAGCTTCCTGAAAACACAACGGCTCTTGCGCTCGGCTGCGGATTCGGAAGAAAAAATTTCAGCTTCCAAAAATATTTTGACTTTTTAAAAGAAAACAAAAATATTTCGTGCGTTCTTGACGCTGATATTTTTTACTACAAGGAAATTTTAAATCTTTTGACAGAGCGAGGAAATTTTGTTTTGACTCCGCATCCAAAAGAATTTTCTGTTCTGCTTGAAAACTGCGGATTTGGAAAATTTTCAGTTCAGGAAGTTGTTGAAAAAAGAATTGAGCTTGCAAAGCTTTTCTGCGGAAAATTCAAAGATTCAGTTCTTGTTTTGAAGGGCGCGGTTGTTTTAATCGGAATGTGGTCGAAGAATGAAGGACGCGCAAAAATTTATTTTAATCCTTATGGAAAAAATTCACTTGCAAAAGGTGGAACTGGAGATGTTCTTGCAGGACTTATTGCCTCTCTTCTTGCGCAAGGATATGATTGTGCGAATGCGGCTGTAACAGCATCTTTGGCGCACAGCTTTGCTTCGGAAAAAGTGAAAAACAACTTTGCTCTTACACCGCAGCTTTTAATTGAAAAAATTTCAGAACTTTAATTTGCGAGGTAAAAATGAAATACGCGCTTCAGTTTGCACTTATAATTTCAATTTCTTTTATCGGGGAAATTCTCAACACTCTTATTCCCCTGCCCATTCCTGCAAGCATTTACGGACTTGTTATTTTGTTCTTGTGTCTTGAGCTGAAAATCATAAAGCTTCATCAGGTAAAGGAAGCCGGAGATTTTCTTCTTGTTATAATGCCCGTGATGTTTGTTCCGTCCAGCGTTGGATTTATGACGGCGTTTCCGGTTATGAAAAAATACGGCGTGTGCTTTGTGGTGATTGCTGTTGTTACAACTTTTTGTGTCATGGTGATTACAGGTCATATCGTTCAGCTTATAATCCGCGCAAAAAACAAAAAGGCTTCAAAGGAAAACTAGCAATGAAAGAATTTTTTATGAACTCCGTTTATTTTGGAATATTTTTGACTTTGGTTTCTTATGCGCTTGGAATTGTAATCAGCAAGAAGACAAAATTCTTTTTGTTCAGCCCGCTTATTGTTTCGATTGTCCTTTGCATTGCTTTTCTTATGATTGCAAAAATTCCTTATGAATCTTATGCTTCCGGCGCGGACTTTATTGCCTGCCTTCTTACTCCGGCGACAGTCTGCCTTGCGATTCCCTTGTACGAGCAAGTTGAAAAACTCAAGGAAAACTGGCTTGCCGTTCTGTGCGGAATTTTTTGCGGAGTTGTGGTCAATTTAGTTCTGATTTTTCTTTTTTGCCTTCTGTTCAAAATGGAGCACACGGAATATGTTTCGCTTTTGGGCAAGTCGATTACAACTGCGATTGCGCTTGGAATAACGGAAGAGCTGAACGGAATTATTCCTGTAATTGTCGTGATGGTTGTTCTTACGGGAAACCTCGGAAATCTTTTTGCCGTTCAGGTCTGCAAGATTTTCAAAATAACGGAGCCTGTGGCAAAAGGAGTTGCAATCGGAACAGCTTCCCATGCGCTTGGAACTTCCAAGGCGATTGAAATTGGCGAAGTTGAAGGAGCCATGAGCGG
>CAVKBG010000008.1:39558-41315 GCA_963654755.1 Desulfovibrionaceae bacterium | reverse complement strand
ATTGGTCAGGTTGAGCTTATGGACAAGTGGCGCGAAGCATTCGGCAAGCAGAATCTTCATGCGGCTCAGCTTCTTCTTACAAAAGAGGATTTTCTGGATTCCCACCGCACTTTGAACATAAGGAACACTTTGTTTACGCTTGTTGATGAGGGCGTTGTTCCAGTTATAAATGAAAACGACTCTGTTGCCACTGATGAGTTTTGCATTGGAGACAACGACAATCTTAGCGCGCTTACTGCTGTTCTTTGGAGCGCGGACTTGCTGATTCTTTTTAGCGACATCGACGGAATTTATACGGACAATCCTAAGACAAATGAAAACGCCGTCCTTGTTGAAACTGTTGAAAATATCAATGAACTTAAAAATCAGATTACAATAAACGGAAAAAGTTCTTTTGGAACGGGCGGCATTTCTACAAAAATTGAGGCTGCAAAAAAGACAACGGCTTCTGGAATTCCGCTTATACTTGCGAACGGAAAAAAAGAAAAGGCTTTGGAAAAACTTTGCAGCGGAGAATTGAAAGCCACAGTTTTTACAGCTGACGAAAACGCTTTGTTCAATGCGATAATGGGAGGCAGCAAATGAAAATCGGATTTATTGGAATGGGAAACATGGCGAAGGCAATTGCTTCCGGCTTTATAGCTTCAAAAAAAATCCAGAAAGAAAATATTTTTGCCTTTGCCCCGAATCAGGAAAAGCTTAAAAAAAATGCTGATGAAATTGGATTTGTTCCATGTGAAAGTATTTTGTCTTTGATGGATTCCTGCGATGTTTTTATAATGGCGTGCAAGCCTTACCAGATAGAAGGCGTTCTTTCTGAAATAAAGGAAAAGCTTTTTGGAAAAGTTTTGGTTTCTGTTGCGGCTGGCTGGAGCTATGAAAAGTTCCATGGAATTCTTGAAGATGATGTTCGCATTCAGTGCATAATGCCGAATACTCCTGCGATGATTGGCGAAGGCGTAATGCTTTTTGAAAAGGAAAATTCTTTAAATGCAGGCGAGCTTAAAGAAATAAAAGACTTGTTTTCTTCGCTTGGAATTATAGAAGAGCTTCCTGCAAGTCTTATGGGAATTGGCGGCGCAATAAGCGGCTGCGGTCCTGCGTTTATGGATTTGATAATCGAAGCCTATGCAGATGCCTCTGTAAAATACGGAATTTCAAGGCAGACTGCTTATAAAATTGTTTCACAGACAATGCTTGGCAGCGCAAAACTTCAGCTTGAAACAGGAACTCATCCGGGAGCTTTAAAAGATGCGGTTTGTTCTCCGGGTGGAACTACAATCCGCGGAGTTGATTCTCTTGAAAAAAATGGTCTGCGTGGAATTTGCATTTCGAGCATTGACGCCATTATGAAAAAATAAATTTATTTGTAGTAAAGCATTTCGTATTTTGCGAACGCTTCAAAGCCGGCTTTCTTGTATGCGCAGATTGCCGGTTTATTTTTTTTGTTTACAAACAAGACTGATTTTTTATTTTCCTTTTGAAATTCTTCAGCGAGTTTTTTTACAAGGCAAGAAGCGAATCCTTTTGAGCGGAATTCTTTTTGCGTAAAAACTCCTCCAATCTGAATAAAGTTTTTTGAAATTGCGTTTGTCTGGGCTTTTGCGCAAAACGAGTTTCCTTGTTTGACTGCAAGAACTTTTTGTGTGCGAAGAATTTTTTCAAGCTTGAGTCTTTCAAGGGCAAGATTTATTTTTTTCCATTCAGGCAGAACTTCTTCCTGCGTGTAAGAAATGTGCAGCGGAAAAAGTTTTTCA
>CAVKBG010000008.1:32618-39160 GCA_963654755.1 Desulfovibrionaceae bacterium | reverse complement strand
GTTTTCTGTGGCTTGGATAATTTGCATCATTTTCAGTTTGTAATGTCCTTGAGCCATTTTCCAGATTTAAGGCGCAAAAGTCCTGCAAAACTTTTAAGGAATCCTTCTGAAAGCAGGCACAAATAAATAAAGTTTGGCGGCAGATGAAAAACAAAAGCTGCAATATATCCTGCTGGAATTGCAATGCACCACATCCAGAAAATGTCATGGAACGCGGCATATTTTGTGTCTCCTCCGGCGCGGCAAAATCCTACAATAAAAAACATACAGAACGCGTTGAACGGATAAAAGCAAATCAGTTCCGTGAGCATTTTTTTTGCCTGCAAAAGAATTGAAGAGTCCACGTTAAAAATGTACGGAAGCATTGAAGAAAGCGGCAAAAGAAAAAGTCCGATTAAAGCGGCGCAAGATGGAAGAAACCAGGCGAATCTGTAAGTGTAAAGTTTTGCTTCTTCAAAATTTCCGGCACCGATTTTTTTGCCAAGGATTATTCCGGCTGCGTTTCCTGTTCCTATAAAGAAAACCCAAGTCAGCTGAGAAATTGTTCCTGTTATGTTGAATGCGGCGATTGCATCCGTTCCTGTGTGCGCAAAAATTGAATTCTGAAATGTTATTCCCATTCCCCAGGCAGTTTCGTTTAGAAGCACCGGCAACGCAACTGAAATATATTTTAAAACAAATTTTTTATTGAAAGAAAAGTAATTTTTAAAAGCTCCCAAAATTTCAAATTTTTTTACGGAAGAATATATCAAAAGAACAGAAGTTCCGGCTGCTCTTGAAATTACAGTTCCGATTGCGGCTCCGGCAACTCCCATTGGTGCGATTGCAAAAAATTCAGTTTTTAATCCAAATATAAAAATATAATTGAAAACTGCGTTTAGGATAATTGAAATTGTTGTGCATATCATCGGAAGATACGCATGGTTTGTGCTTTTAAATGCGAATTCAAAAGGAAAGCTTATTGCAAGAAAAATATAGCTTATTGCAACATATCTTAAATATTTTGCACCATACTGAATTACAACTGGATCTTTTGAATAAAGGCTGATTAAAAATTCCGGAACAAACAAAGCCGCTATTGTAAAAACAACGGAAACAAAAATTGAAAATCCGAGCATTATTCCGAGCGTTTTTTGAATTCCTTTTATGTCGTTTTTTCCCCAGAACTGCGAAATAAAAATCGCGCCGCCGGAAGACGTTCCAAAAAGAATCATGGTTAGTATAAAATAAATTTGATTTCCAAGTCCTACCGATGCGATTTCTGCGGCTCCAAGCTGTCCCACCATGATTGTGTCCAGCATGTTTACAAAAACTTGCATTAAATTTTGAAGAGTGATTGGAAGCGCAAGTGAAAAAAGTGTTTTATAAAATCCGGGAAGATGTGTTCTTATTAAAGCTGCATTTTTTTCTGACATAAATTCTATTTTATAAAAAATAAAAGATTGTGTCATTACTGCCGATAATTTAAATATGAAGAAAATTTTTTTGTCAGCGGCAATTTTTTTGTTTTTTCAAAATGCTTTTTGCCAGAATGTGCTTTTAAAATATAATGGAAGCGGAAGCTATGTTTATATTGAGCGCACCGATGTGCGGCGTTATGACAATGGAAAATACACAGGACTTGTTAGCCGGGAAATCCGTTCGTTTATTGCTCCGACTTCTGTTCCTTCCGGCGGAAAAATTTCAGACAGATATTATGACGGAAGTTTTTTTATAGACGAAGCCACAAAGCGAAATTCACGTGAAGTAAATCTTGGCATAAATGGAGCAGTTCCTTCAAGCTTTAAAATTTCTTCGGATGGTGAGCTTACCATGATTGTTGACAACGGATATCCATCTTTTAGAAGTTTTCCAACTTTTACAAATCAGCGCATAAGCATTGGAGACAAATGGCAGGCAAAAGCTGAGCGGGTTGTTGATCCGCTTAACAAAGGAATTTTTACAAAACTTCCGATTTTAGTTGAATACACTTATCTTAAGGATGAGCTTTTTCACGGAGAGGAAGTTTTTGTTTTTAGCGCGCAATGGGCAACCCGCTACGGAATTTCCTACTGGGATTTTGCAGGCGACAAGGATTTAAAATCAGCGCAGGGAAGCCACAAGGCGACAATGTACGTGAGCAAAAAAAGCGGAAATGCTATTGTTGTCCGCGATATGGTTGATGAAACTTTTATTTACAATGACGGCAACAGCTATTCGTTTAAAGGCTCTATTTCAATGTTCACGGAATATCCGCCGGCTTACGACAAAAGCAAACTTATTCCGGCATTGCAGCGTGTGGCTTCTGTTTCAGAAAAAGAACTGAAAGAAATTCTTGAAAAGCCCGTAAATGAAAGCAGCTGGATTGACAGTGAAAAAAGTTCTAGCGGTTCAACGAAGAAAAATGATTTTGAATCTGGAATGAATTCAGGAAAAAATAATTCTTCTGCTGAAAAGAAAATTGCAAAGGTCGGCAGTCAAACTTCTGGAACAAAAACGAATGGAATTGATTCTACTGGCTCTGGAAAAACAAAAAATCAGCCTCAGAAAAAAAAGAATTCCGCGGATGAAATTCAGTCGAAAATTTCAGCAGGAAAAAATTCCTCTTCAAATTCAAAGTCAGAGAAAAAAGTTATTGTGGAAAACACGGCGGCTGGAATCCGCCTTACAATGCAAAACTTGAATTTTAAGCCGGACAGTGCAGAACTTTTGCCTGGAGAAAATGAGCGGCTGGATCAAATTGCGCAGGTTTTAAAGGAAGTTCCAAACCAGATGTTCCTTGTGGAAGGACACACGGCGAACGTTGGCTATGAAAAAGGCGAAATGAAACTTTCTGTTGAGCGCGCAGATTCTGTTGCGAATGCTTTGATTCAAAGAGGAATTCCGCGTGAAAAATTTATCTGCAAAGGCTCAGGCGGAACAAAACCAATTGCGAATAATTCAACGCCGGAAGGAAAAGCCAAAAACCGCCGTGTAGAAATTACAATTTTGGAATAGAAGCTATGATAAAAATTCTTTTTGTTTGCCACGGAAATATCTGCCGTTCTCCAATGGCTGAATTTGTAATGAAATTTCTTGTAAAAAAAGCCGGGCTTGAAAATGATTTTTTAATTGAATCAAAAGCTACAAGCACGGAAGAAATCGGAAATCCGCCGCATCCTGGAACTTTGAAAAAACTTGCACAGCAGGGAATTCCTGTTTTTCCGCATAAAGCCGCTCAAATGAAAAAATCTGATGCTGAAAAATACGACTTTATAATTGGAATGGATGATTTTAATTTAAAAAATATTCAGCGGATTTTGGGAAGCAGTTTTTATAAAAATGTTTTTCTTTTGCTTGATTTTACTTCACGGCCCGGAAATATTGCCGATCCTTGGTATACAGGAAATTTTGATGAAACTTTTAACGATATTTGGGAAGGATGCAACGGTTTTTTACAGAAGTTAACTAACGGAAGCTTGAAAAACGATTAAAATTTTACTTTATAACTATCGTTAGTTAATTAAATTAACGGTTGTTAGTTTTTTAGAATTTATATTAGGATATTTTTATGACATTGCAGCAGCTTCATTACATTATAGGCGTTTCGGAATCTGGCTCTTTGAACAAGGCGGCGGAAAATCTTTATGTTTCTCAGCCTTCGCTTACATCAGCGATAAAAGAAGTTGAAAAGGAATTCAGCATTTCAATTTTCAACCGTTCAAGCAAAGGAATTTCTTTGACGCAAGACGGAAAAGAATTTATTCAGTATGCCCGCCAGATTTATGCGCAGTATGAAAATCTTTTGGAAAAATTCGGGGAAGGATTTCAGCGCAAGAAAAAATTCAGCGTGTCATGCCAGCATTATTCTTTTGCCACAAAATCTTTTGTTGAGCTTGTAAAAAAATTCGGAACTTCAGAATATGAATTTTCAATTTTTGAAACAAAGACGCTTGATGTAATCGAAAATGTTGCGACTCAAAAAAGTGAAATCGGAATTCTTTATATGAGCGATTTCAACAGAAAGGCAATCAAAAAAATTTTAAATGCAAACGATCTTGTTTTTGAAAAGCTTATCGATTGCAAGGCTTATGTTTATCTTTGGAAAAATCATCCGCTGGCAAAAAAAACTTCAATTTCTCTTGACGAGCTAAAAGATTATCCGTGCCTTTCTTTTGATCAGGGCGGAAACAGCTCGTTTTATTTTGCAGAGGAAATTCTCACGGAAAATGAATATCCAAAAACAATCAAGACAAGCGACCGTGCCACAAATTTAAATCTCATGGTTGGATTGAACGGATACACTCTTTGCTCCGGGATAATTTGCGAAGAATTAAACGGCTCTGATTTTGTTGCGGTTCCTTTTAAGTCTGACAAGGAAAATCCGAACAGCGTAATGGAAATTGGATATATTCTAAAGAAAAATATAATTCTTTCAAAAACAGGCGAAGAATATATCGAGCAGCTAAAGTCTTATTTGAAGGCATAAGCTGTTATAAAAAAAAATCTATATCCCTGAATAAAAATTTAATATTATTCATGCCTTTTGAAATTTGCTATTCTTTCCTCAGAAAATAAAACTTTGCTTGGAGGAAAATATGAGTTACAAATTCGAAACGCTTCAACTTCACGTAGGACAGGAAAACGCTGACCCGGCTACAGATTCTAGGGCTGTTCCAATTTATCAGACAACGAGCTATGTATTCCATAATTCACAGCATGCGGCGGATCGCTTTGGTTTAAAAGACGCAGGAAATATTTACGGACGCTTGACGAATTCAACGCAAGATGTTTTTGAAAAAAGAATTGCGGCTCTTGAAGGCGGAGTTGCTTCTCTTGCAGTTTCTTCCGGCGCGACTTCTATAACTTATGCGATTCAGGCTTTGGCAAAACAAGGCGAGCATATCGTTGCGCAAAAAACAATTTATGGCGGAAGCTACAATTTGCTTGCTCACACTTTGCCGCTTTACGGAATAACAACAACTTTTGTTGATGCCCACAATCTTTCCGAGCTTGAAAATGCGATTCAGCCTAACACAAAAGCTGTTTATATTGAAACTTTGGGAAATCCGAATTCTGACATTCCAGACATTGACGCTATTGCAGAAATTGCGCACAAGCACGGACTTCCGCTGGTGATTGACAACACGTTTGGAACTCCGTATCTGATTCGTCCGATTGAACATGGCGCGGACATTGTTGTGCATTCCGCAACAAAATTTATCGGCGGACACGGAACAACTCTCGGCGGAATTATAGTTGACTCTGGAAATTTTGACTGGGAAAAATCCGGCCGCTATCCGTGGATTTCAGAGCCTAACCCAAGCTATCATGGAGTTTCATTTACCAAGGCTGCCGGAAAAGCCGCATTTGCAACTTATATCCGCGCGATTTTGCTGCGTGATACGGGAGCTGCGATTTCTCCGTTCAATGCTTTCCTTCTTCTTCAGGGCGTGGAAACTTTGTCGCTTAGAATTGAACGCCATGTTGAAAATACAAAGAAAGTTGTTGAGTATTTGAAAAATAATCCGCTTGTTGAAAAAGTGAATCATCCTTCTTTGCCGGAACATCCTGACCATGCGCTTTATGAAAAATATTTTCCGAATGGCGGCGCGAGCATTTTTACTTTCAATATCAAAGGCGGAAAAGAAGAAGCCTGGAAATTTATTGACAACTTGAAAATTTTCAGCTTGCTTGCAAATGTTGCGGATGTAAAATCGCTTGTTATTCATCCGGCTTCAACAACTCACAGCCAGCTTTCTGATGCGGAGCTTGCGGATCAGGGAATTGCCCAGAACACAATCCGCCTTTCCATTGGAACTGAGCACATTGACGATATAATTGCCGACTTGGAAAATGGATTCAACGCATTAAAATAATTTTTCTTTAACTAAGGTTTCCCCGGTTTTCTTTTATGGATTTCCGGGGATTTTTTTTGCGGAAAATTCAATTTAACTGGTATTATTAAAATTTAATAAAACTGAATATTTATATCATACCAGATTTTTGCTAGTTTTTTTACAAATAAATCAAGCGAGGAAAAATATGGAATCAGGAAAACAGTATGAATTGAATAAAAATCTTGCCCAGATGCTAAAAGGCGGCGTAATTATGGATGTTACAACTCCAGAGCAGGCAAAAATTGCAGAAGAAGCCGGAGCTTGCGCGGTAATGGCTCTTGAGCGGATTCCGGCGGACATAAGAGCTGCTGGCGGCGTTTCCAGAATGAGCGATCCAAAAATGATAAAAGGAATTCAGGATGCGGTTTCAATTCCTGTAATGGCAAAGTGTCGCATTGGGCATTTTGTTGAAGCTCAGATTTTGGAAGCAATTGAAATTGACTATATCGATGAAAGCGAAGTTCTTTCTCCTGCCGATGATGTTTATCATATTAACAAGAAAAATTTTAAAGTTCCATTTGTATGCGGCGCAAAAAATTTGGGAGAAGCATTAAGAAGAATCAGCGAAGGCGCGTCAATGATTAGAACAAAAGGCGAGCCGGGAACTGGAGATATAATTCAGGCTGTCCGCCACATGAGAAAAATGAATTCTGAAATTTCAAGAATCGTTTCTATGCGTGAAGA
>CAVKBG010000008.1:0-32341 GCA_963654755.1 Desulfovibrionaceae bacterium | reverse complement strand
GAAGCTATGGTTGGAATCAATGAAAGTGAAATCGCCATTCTTATGGCAGAGCGCGGAAAATGAGAGCGGCAGTTCTTGCGCTTCAAGGCGCGTTTTTAGAACACGAGAAAATTCTTGAGTCTTTAGGTGTGCCTTGCTTTGAGCTTAGAAAAAAATCAGACTTGGAAAAAGATTTTGACGCTCTTGTTCTTCCGGGCGGAGAAAGCACAGTTCAGGGAAAACTTTTGCATGAGCTTGAAATGTTCGAGCCGTTGAAGCAGCGCATTGAATCTGGAATAAAAGTTCTTGCAACTTGCGCAGGCCTTATTCTTCTTGCTGAAAAAATTGAAAATGATTCGCGTGTGCATTTTGGAACGATGCCGGTTTGCGTAAAAAGGAATGCTTACGGCCGCCAACTTGGAAGTTTTTTTACAGAGAAAACATTTGGGAATCTTGGAAAAATTCCAATGACTTTTATCCGCGCGCCTTATATCGAAAACGCCCGGGAAGATGTTGAAGTTCTTTCAAAAGTCGATGGAAAAATTGTTGCCGCAAAATTTAAAAATCAAACTGCGCTTAGTTTTCACCCAGAACTTAACAGCGATAAAAGGCTTTACGAATGGTGGATTCAAAGCTGAAAATTTCTAAACTAGCGGCGCGAATATTCTGAAAATTCTTCCGAGCATTTTTACAATCAGCGGAAGTTTTTTGTAGTCGTCCAAAGTCATTTCTTTGCACGAAAGTTTTGTAAGCTCAATGTCGCGCTGAATTTTTTCTATAACGGATTTCTTGTAAATAAGAAGTCCGTCTTCAAAGTGATGGAAAAGGCTTCTGTAGTCAAGATTTATTGAGCCTACAGTTGCTATTTTTCCGTCGCTTGTAAAAAGCTTTGAATGTATAAATCCCGGCAAATAAAGATAAACGTGAACTCCATTTTCGACAAGCGTCTTTAAAAAAGTTTTTCCGATGCAGAATGTCAAAAAATGGTCAGGCTTGGAAGGAACAATAAGCGAAACATTTATTCCTCTGCTTGCCGCAAAAATCAGCGCGCTTTTTAGCTGGTTGTCGATTATAATGTACGGAGTTGTTATGCAGACATTTTTTGTTGCCTTTGACAAAATGTAGAGGCAGATATTTTCCGCAATGTCTTTTTCGTTGTAAGCGTTGTCGGCATAAGGAATCAAAAGCCCTTCGCTGAAATTTTCTTTTATTGCCGGAAAAAATTTTTCGTAGCTTTTATTAAATTTTTTTTCTGGAAATTTTGCAAGATTCCACATTTGCAGAAAAAGCGCGGTATAAGTTTTTGTCGCGTTTCCACGGATTTTTACAGCGGAATCTTTCCAGTATGAAAATTTGTTTTGTCCAAAATTAAAATATTCGTTTGCAAGATTTAATCCGCCGGTGTAAGAAATTTTTCCGTCGATTACTGCAATTTTTCTGTGGTCGCGGTTGTTCTGTTGCAAGTTAAAAACTGGAGTCAGCGGCATATAAATTTTTGACTTTATTCCAAGGGTTGCCAAATATTCATGGTAAACTTTTGTGGATGCAAGCACAGATCCGATTCCGTCGTAAAGAACTCTGACTTCAACTCCTTCGCTGACTTTTTGCTTTAAGACTTCAAGAATTTTCTGCCAGGAATCATCAGGCGTTATTATAAAAAATTCCAGAAAAATAAATTCCTTTGCGTTTTTAAGTTCTTGCATAAAATCTGGAAAAAAATCTTCCCCGCATGAAAAATATTCAACGTCAGAATCTGTGTATGCAGGAAAGTTTCCGCTCTTGTAAAGATAAAATGCAAGGTCAGAAATTTCAGAAAATGCTGATTTTGTTTCCGCAGTCTTTGGAACGAATTTCCAAGTTTGAAGTTCGCTTTGTTCAATTTTGCTTTTGAGCCTGAAATTTCGTGTTGCCATTTTTGTATAGACATAAAGTGAAATTCCGAACAGCGGAAAAATCATAGTAGGAAGAAGCCATGCGATTTTAAATTCGTTTTTTCCTTCGCAGTTTGAAAGATAAGCCATGAAAATAAAGCTTAAAAACAAGTTGACTCCGGCAAAATAAAAAAAGTATGGAGAAAACTTTATTATGAAAAACAGATACATGCAAATCTGCATCGCAAGCAGCAAAAAGCAGAAAACTACACGGCTGTAAATAAAACGCTTAAAAAGTTTTAATTTTTTCTTCATATAATAAATTTATTCAAACTGCATTTTATTTTCAACAGAATTTAGTGGAAAATATCTGTCATTCCACGGCTTGACCGGGGAATCCTTATAATAGATTACCGTGTCGGGGCACGGGAATGACAAAGAGAATGGCATATTCTGCTTTAAAATTTAGTTGCGTTGAACAAACGGCGGTTTTGCTATAAAATATGCGAATGTTTCGTATCTATGTTGAAAGAAAGGCCGGTTTTCAGAATGAAGCGGCGCGGATTTTTTCCGAGATTACAGGTTTTTTAGGAATTGGTGGAGTTACCGGCGTCCGTTATTTCAACCGGTATGATATAGAAAATGTCGCAGATGAAGTTGCAAAGGCTTCCGCTGTAAGAATTTTTTCTGAGCCTCAAAGCGATTTTGTTGTTTACGATTCACTTGAAGTTCCTGCTGATGTTACTCAGATTATATGGGAATATCTTCCGGGGCAGTATGATCAGCGTGCGGACAGCGCAGAGCAGTGCCTTACACTTTTGCGTGAAGGAATGAAGTCTGCCACAAAAGTTGGAACAGAGCCGCCTGCTGTAAGATGCGCAAAGATTGTTTTCCTTGAAGGAAGTGTTTGCGCGGATGACGTTTTAAAAATCCAAAAGTACCTTATAAATCCAGTTGACAGCCGGCTTACAGATAGCTCAAAGCCTGCAACACTAAAAATGTCTTCTATTACACCAGCTGATATTGCAGTTGTTTCTGGTTTTATTTCAAAATCAGAAAGCGAACTTGATTCATATAGAAAAGAACTTGGTCTTGCCATGGATTTGGCTGATGTTAAATTCATGCAGGATTATTTTAAGTCAATAAACCGCGATCCAACTTTTACAGAAATCCGCGTTTTGGACACTTACTGGTCAGACCATTGCCGCCATACAACTTTCCTTACAGTTTTGGACGATGTAAAAATTGAAGACGGACCTTACGCTTCCGCCTTGAAAAAATCGCTTGAAAATTATAAAGCAGTCCGCGCAGATTTGTATGCCGACCGCAAAGACAAGCCTGTTACTTTGATGGACATGGCGTGCATTGGAGCAAAGTATCTTCGCAAGCACGGAAAACTTGACGACCTTGAAGTTAGCGCGGAAATAAATGCCTGTTCTGTCTTTATAGATGTTCATTATACAAGCGGCGAGCCTGACGAACGCTGGCTTTTGCAGTTTAAAAATGAAACTCACAATCATCCTACAGAAATCGAGCCTTTTGGTGGGGCTGCAACTTGTATTGGCGGCGCAATCCGTGATCCTCTTTCCGGACGTTCCTGGGTTTATCAGGCTATGCGTGTTACTGGAGCTGCTGATCCTACAGTTCCTTTAAGCCAGACTCTTCCTGGAAAACTTCCGCAGATGAAACTTACACGTGAAGCTGCCCAGGGATTTTCTTCTTACGGAAATCAGATTGGACTTACAACAGGACAAGTTTCTGAAGTTTACCATCCGGGATATGTTGCAAAGCGCATGGAGCTTGGCGCGGTTATTGCTGCTGCTCCTTGTGATCAGGTTATGCGTGAAGAGCCTGAAACTGGAGACGTTGTAATTCTTCTTGGCGGCGGAACTGGACGCGACGGAATTGGAGGCGCTACTGGTTCTTCAAAAGTTCACGATGTAAAGTCTGTTGCAACTGCCGCAGCTGAAGTTCAAAAAGGAAACGCTGTTGAAGAGCGTAAAATTCAGCGTCTTTTTAGAAATAAAGATGTGTGCCGCATGATTCGCCGTTCAAACGATTTTGGCGCGGGCGGAGTTTCTGTTGCGGTTGGCGAGCTTGCTCCTGGACTTGATATAAACCTTGATGCTGTTCCAAAAAAATATGAAGGTCTTGACGGAACAGAGCTTGCAATTTCAGAAAGCCAGGAAAGAATGGCAGTTGTTGTCCGCAAGGAAGACGCGCAGAAATTTATCTTGGAATGCAATAAAGAAAATTTGAATGCGGTTGTAGTCGCGGTTGTTACAGATACAAATAAACTTGTGATGAAATGGCGCGGAAAAACAATCGTAGACATTGACCGTTCTTTCCTTGATACAGCCGGAGCTGAACATCATGCGGTTGCTTCAATAGAAAGTCCTGCCGAGCAGAAAAATTCTCCGTTGGTTCATCCGCTTGAATCAGTTGAAAAAATCCTTCTTGAAGATTCAGAAAATCCGGATATAAAAGAAGCTTGGCTTTGCAATATGAACGACTTGGCTTGCTGTAGTCAGCGTGGACTTGGAGAGCGGTTCGACGGTTCTATTGGCGCAAGTTCAGTTCTTATGCCTTACGGCGGAAAATATCAGGGAACGCCTGAAGCTGGAATGGCTGCAAAGATTCCAGTTGTTTCCCCACGCGAAACTTCTACAGTCAGCCTTATGAGCTACGGTTTTGATCCTCGTGTTTCCCAGTGGTCGGCATGGCACGGCGCGCAGGTTGCAGTTCTTTCTAGCTTGGCAAAAATTGCTTGTATGGGCGGAAAAACCGACACTTGCCGTCTTACATTTCAGGAATTTTTTGGACGCGCTGTAACAGAAAAAACTTGGGGCTATCCTGCCGCCGCATTGCTTGGTTCTATTGATGCCCAGCTTGCAATGGGAACTGGCTCAATTGGCGGAAAAGATTCAATGTCTGGAACTTTCGAAAATCTAAATGTTCCGCACACATTGGTTTCTTTTGCCGTGAATGTTGACGAAGTAAAAA
The DNA here is from genome assembly GCA_963654755.1 of Desulfovibrionaceae bacterium. Taxonomy (GTDB): domain Bacteria; phylum Spirochaetota; class Spirochaetia; order Treponematales; family Treponemataceae; genus Treponema_D. The sequence continues at coordinate 27,488 of CAVKBG010000008.1, read as the reverse complement.
ATGTTGTGAGCGCTTCTTTCAAAAAAACAGGAAGCAAAGTTTTCCTTGTGAGCGTTCCGTATTCAGCGGAGCTTGTGCCAGACTTTGAAGTGTTCAAGAAAAACACTGCCGCCCTTTACAAGCTTAACAGCCAGAAAAAAATAAACGCGATGTATCCGGTTTGCGCAGGCGGAATTGCAGAAGCGTTGAGCAAAATGTCGCTTGGAAATAAAATCGGCGTTTCCTTGGACACAGTTCCTTTAAGCTGCACGGCTGCCTCTGGAATAAAAGAAGCTGACGTTAGCGATTTGTTTACTCCGCTTTACGGTTCAATTTTAGTTGAATCCGATTCTGACCTTGGCTTGGAAAAAGATTTTGCTGAAGGAACTGTTTCTAAAATCGGCGAAACAATTTGCGAGCCTAGCATTGAAATTGAAGATGTAAAAATTTCTCTTGATGAAATTGAATCCGCATGGGAATCAAAGCTTGAAAAAGTTTTCCCTCCAGTTTCCGGCGCGGAACTTCAGCCTCCATTGCCTTCTTTTGCATTGAAAGAACACGAGTCGCTTGAGGAAGCTAGAAAAAAATCTTCAGCTTTTGAGTATTCAGCCGGAAAAACAAAGCCAAAAGTTGTAATTCCTGTTTTCCCAGGAACAAACTGCGAATACGACATGGCGCGCGCATTTAACTTGAATGGCGGCGAAACAAAAATTGTTGTGTTCCGCAATAGAACTCCAAAAGACTTGGCAGAATCTCTAGACTTGTTTAAGGCTGAAATTGACAATGCGCAGATTCTTGCTTTTTCAGGCGGATTTAGTGCAGGAGACGAGCCGGACGGTTCAGGAAAATACATTGCCAATGTAATCCGCGAGCATAGAATCGCAGACAGCATAATGGAACTGCTTAAAAACCGCGACGGACTTGTGCTTGGAATTTGCAACGGCTTCCAGGCGCTTATAAAAACAGGACTTGTTCCTTATGGCGAAATAAAAGAGCCTTCCGCGGATATGCCGACTCTGACATACAATAAAATCGGACGGCACATAAGCAGAGTTGTCCGTACAAGAATGGTCAGCGCAAAAAGTCCTTGGGCGCAGGATTCCAGTGTTTTGAATTCAAAGATTCACCTTATTCCTGTAAGCCATGGAGAAGGACGCATTGTAATAAGCGAAGAGCTTGCCGAAAAACTTTTTGCAAACGGACAGGTCTTTACTCAGTATGTTGATGTAAATGGAATTCCTTCAATAACTGAGCCGGACAATCCTAACGGAAGCCTTTTTGCAATCGAAGGTCTTACAAGCCCGGACGGTCGTGTTCTTGGAAAAATGGGACACAACGAGCGTACAATGGGAACAGACAAAGGCGGTTCAAGCATTGACCTTATAAAAAATATTGCGGGAATGGATTCAAATGAAAGTTCTTGCCAAAATATTTTTGCTGCGGGAATAAGATATTTTAACTAATTTATATGGAGAGAAAAATGAAAAGACTTGGAATTTTTATTGCGGTTTTTGCAACAGCATTTCTGCTTGCTTCATGCGGCGCGCCAAAGTGGTATTCAGATTTTGATTCTGCAAAGGAAGCTGCCAAAAAGCAAAAGAAGGATATTTACCTTTTGTTCAGCGGAGATGACTGGGCAGAAACAAGCAAGCCCTTTAAGGAAAACATTGTTCTGACGAAAAACTTTTCAAATGAATTTGGGAAAAAATATGTTTTTACAAATTTGGATTTTTCTCAGACTGAATATGCAAAGACAAATGTTCCAGAAAATGCTTCCGAAGAAGAATTGAAAGCTGCCACGGAAATCAAAAAATCCTACGAAAAAAAGGAAGCCTTTGCACGATATTACAATGTCCGCAAATGGCCGTGCGCATATCTTGTTTCAAAAGACGGATATGTTTTGGCTTATGTTGATTTTGATGAAAAACCTGAAAGCACATTTGAAGAATATTCTGCAAAAATGAAAGATGCTGAACAGGAAGCTTTAAAGACAAAATCCTTGATTGAAAAAGTTGAAAAATCTTCTGGAATAGAAAAGGCGCAGGCTATAAATGAGCTTGTTGAAAATACAAGGCAAGAGCATTGCTTCCTTTTAAAAGATTTGATTCAGGAATTTATTTTGCTTGACTCTCAGGATTCAACAGGACTTTTGGGAGCTTACGAAGTTCGCAACGCTTACAATAAATCGCTTGAGGCATTTGCAGAAGGAAAAGACCCCGCCGAGCCTTTTGAGCAGATTGCAGAAAAAACTTACCTTTCAGATTTGCAGCGTCAGGAAGCTATGTACATGGCGGCTTACGTTCTTGTGAATTTGCCGGATATTAATTTTGAGCGTGTTCAGCAGTGCTTGGAAAAAGCTTACAGCATAAAAACTGAAGGCGGATATTCAGAGGAAATTTTAAAAGCTCTGGAAACTGTGCGCAAATTTTCAGCAATGAAAGAAAGTCAGGAGAACCAAAAGTAGTGGATTCTCTGGCTGTTCCTTTGCCGGCGCTATTGGCAACTGCGGTAGTTCTTATTGTTCTTTCAACAATTTTTTCTGCCGCGGAAAGCGCATTTTTTTCTGTTAACAAACTCCGTGTGCGGCTTTTGCGTGGAAAGCAAGACAAGCGCGCAATCCGTGTATGGAATCTTCTTAAAAACAAAGACAGGCTTATAAACACTCTTCTTGTTGGAAACAACATTGTCAACATTGCCCTTTCTGCAGTTTTTACTTTTATAGCGGTCGGACTTTTTGGTTCAGCCGGAATCGGGCTTGCGACTTTTGTGGTAACAATTCTGCTTTTAGTTTTTGGGGAAATTACGCCGAAGATTATTGCAACCCATCACCCAGAAGCCGTGGCGTTTTTCTTTAGTTTTTTTGTTCAGATTATTGAAGTTCTTCTTTTTCCGCTTGTAATTGTTTTCACTTCTTTTTCAAGGCTTGTGCTGAAACTTTTAAAAATCAATGTAAAGCCAAAAAAAGTTTCTTACACTGAAGAAGAAATAAAAACTTTTTTGGATGTTGGATGCGAGCAGGGAATTTTAAAAGTAAACGAAAAAAATATGATGTCGCAAGTTTTCAAATTCACTGATCTTGAAGCAAAAGACATTATGATTCCGCGCAAGCAAATCAAAGCCGTAAGCGTAAATGATTCTTATTACGACATTATTGAAAAAGCCCAGCGTTCTGGTTTTTCCCGGTTTCCTGTTTACAAAAAAGACATTGATGACATCGTTGGAATTATCTATATAAAAGATATGCTGTCGTTTAAAAACAGAGCTTCAGAGTTCAGCGTGCAAAAAACAATGCGTCCTCCCCTTTTCATTCTTGAAACAAAAAAAATGTCCGGCGTTCAGCAAATGCTTTGGGAAAACCGGCAGAGCATGGCGGTTGTAATTGATGAATATTCTGGAACTTACGGAATTTTAACAAGGGAAGACATTGTCCGCGAAATTTTTGGTCCTGTTACGGATGGAAAAAATATCCGCGCGCATAAAGCAAATCTTATAATTGAAAACACTAATGAATGCGAGATTGACGGTTTTGCGCGTCTTATTGATTTAAATGAAAAACTTGGAATAAATCTTTCATCTGAAAATTGCGAAACTATAGGCGGCTTCATTTGCGAAAAACTTGGCTCTATTCCGCAGGAAGGAAATTTCATTGTTGCGGAAGGATATAAATTCACGGTAATAAAAATGGAAGACAACCGCGTGAAAAAAATCAAAATGCAAAAAGACGGAGAGAAAAAATGAGCGCGCCTTATATTTTTTTGAATCTTTTTGCAATTGCATTTCTTTTGTTCTTGGGCGCATTTTTTTCAGCGACAGAAACTGCGTTTACCAGCATTTCAAGAATTTCAGTAAGGCAAATGCTCAAGGAAAACGCAAAGAATTCAATAAGAGTTTACAAAATAAAATCGGAGCTTGACCAGCTTATTTCAACAGTTTTAATAGGAACAAATTTTGTAAATACATTGAATTCTTCGATTGCTACGGCTTTTGCAATAAAAGTTTTCGGGGCGGAATATGTTTCGTTTGCCACTGCCGCAATTACAATTTTGGTTATTGTTTTTGCTGAAATAATTCCAAAGACATTTGCGAGCTTCAATCAGAAAACTGTGGCACAGAATTCAGCTGTTCCGATTTTGATTATTCAGAAAATATTTTTTCCTGTAATCTGGCTTTTTTTTCAGTTTACAAAGCTTCTTGACTTCCTTGAAAAAAAACTTATAAAGGCGAAACGTCCGCTGATTACAGAAGAGGAACTTAAGGCGCTTATTGCAATCGGGGAAAATGAAGGCACTCTGGAGCAAGATGAGCGCAAAATGCTTGAGCGGATTTTTGAATTTTCTGATTTGCGCGTTCACAATATAATGCGGCATCGTTCCCTTGTGCGTCATATTTATGCGGCGGATTCTTTTGAAAATGTCATAAAAGTTTTTGAAGAAACCGGCTACTCAAGAATTCTGGTTTATGAAAATGACAGTGAAGAAATTGTAGGCGTGCTTTATTTTAAGGACGTTCTTTTTGCTGATAAAAAAATTTGTTCTTGCAAGGATTTTGTACGCCAGTGTATGCGGCCAGTTCTTTTTGTGCCGGAAACTTTAAGCGCAATCGAGCTTTTAAAGAAATTCAAGGCTGAAAAAAATAATTTCGCAGTTGCTGTAAACGAATACGGTGAAATGACTGGAATTGTAACTTTGGACAATATTTTGCACGAAGTTTTTGGAAGAATTACAGATGAGCACGGAATGGCGGATGTTCCTCCAGAAAAACGCATAACACTTGTTGGAGTGAATGAATTTCTTGTTCCTGGAGACATGAAGCTTGATGATTTGAACAATGTTCTTTACATGAATCTTTCGAGTGAAAATTTTGATACTTTAGGTGGATGGCTTCTTGAGCGGTTTGATGAGCTTCCGGCTGTAGGCTCTGTATACAAAAAAGACGGGACACTTTTCATTGTTGAAGATCAAAGCGCCCGTCGTATTCAGACTGTAAGAATCAAGTTATGATTCTTTTGCGATTTGTGCAATCATCTGCGCAGTTTTTTCCATTCCGAGGAGAGAACTGTTTATAAGCATATCGTAATGCGCTCTGTTTCCCCAAGTGCGTTCTGTAAATGTGTTGTAATGGTTTGCTCTTCTTTTGTCTATGAGTTTTACATCGCGTTCCGCTGTAGCAGGATCAAGCCCTTTTGTTTTTATTGCGTACTGAACTTTGTCAGCAAGCGGCGCATAAATAAAAATATTCAGAATATCTTTTCTGTCGATTTCCTCGCAGTGGCGCAAAACATAATCTGAACAGCGTCCAACAATAACGCAAGGGCCTTTTTTTGCAAGCTGAATTATTGCGTTTCTTTGCGCATTGAAAACTTGGTCGGCAAGTGGTGCTGCTGACGTTGCGGAATTCATTCCAAGATGCATTGTGCCTGTTCCCGGTGTTGCATAGCTTGCTCCAAGCAAAAGCGTGTAAAGCCAGCCAGAAGAAATGTTCTGCTCATTCTTTTTTATAAAATCAGGATGAAGCCCGGAATCTTTTGCCGCAAGGTCGATTATTTCGTTGTCGTAAAATGGAATTCCAAGTTCCTTTGCTACGATGCTTCCGATTGTATGTCCGCCGCTGCCATATTCACGGCTTATAGTTATGTACTTTTTCATTTTGTCCTCCTATTATTTCTTTTATTTTATCATAGTTTTTTAGGAAGCGCATAAATTTTTTTTAAGATTTTTTATGCTAGAGGATCTACTTTGAAAATTTTTGCAAGCTGATTTCTCACTGCGTCCAAGTCTTTTGGATAAGGAGCTGTAAAAACAACTTGCTCGCCTGTTTTTGGATGCGCAATTTCAATTGAATAAGCATGAAGTGCAAGCCGGTTTAAAAGCGGACGTTCCTCATAAACATCTCCGTTCCATTTTCGCTTGATGTCGCTAAGCCGGACTGGTTTTTGGTTTCCTGAATAAAGCGGGTCGCATACAATCGGGAATCCCGTGGACTGAAGATGCGCGCGGATTTGGTGGGTTCTTCCAGTTTTTGGAAATGCCTTTATCCAAGTGTAAGGTCCGCAGTTTCCTACAACTTCAAGATAAGTTACAGATGGCTTTCCGAATTTTTTATTGATTACAGTTCTGTGCCTGTCATCTCCGTCTGGAAGAAGCGGAAGATCCACAGTAAAATTGTCCCAAGTAGGATGTCCGTTTACAAGGCAATGATATGTTTTTTTTACAGTTCTTTCTGTAAACTGCATTGAAATGTTTCTGTGCGCTTCTGGAGTTTTAGCGTAAATTACAATTCCGCTTGTGTCCTTGTCAATTCTATGAACTGCAAAAAGGCTTCCGAATTCTTTTTCAGCAAGAAGATCTAGCCGTGGAGCTTCAGCATCGTATCTATCTGCGGCAACTAAAAGTCCGCTTTTTTTATTCAGCACAACAATTTCGTCGTCGCTGTAAATTACTGTGTAGCTTGGAGTTGTTTTCATAAAAATATTCTAGCGGATTTTCTGTTTTTTACCAAGAGCGTTTTTTAGAAGACTGCCAAAGGTGTTTTGTAAACTGGATGGGTACAGATTTCTATGTTTGCATTATATGCCGCGGAAAGGTTTTCTTTTGTCATTATTTGCTCTGGAGCTCCATAAATGCAAGGCTTGAATTTTGGTAGCAACGCAATTTTCTGCGCGAACCTAGCGGCTGTGTTTATGTCGTGAATTGAAATAAGAATTCCAGTGTTTTTTTCTTTTGCAATTGATTTTAAAAGGAATAAAAGCTCCTCTTGGTAAGTAAAATCAAGTCCAGCTACCGGCTCATCTAAAAGCATGAAGTCTGTTTCCTGCGCAATGGCTCTTGCAATTCTTGCCTTTTGAAATTCTCCGCCTGAAAGTTCAAGTATGCTTTTGTTTGCTAAATTTTCTATATTAAGCTGTTCTATGGCTTTGTCTGCTGCATAAAAGTCAGCTTTTGAATAGAATCCAGTGAAGTTTGTATGCGGAAATCTTCCTGTAAGCACGATGTCTTTTACGTTGTAATCCCATGCCGGAAATTCTTTTTGCTGCATATAGGATACAGTTTTTGCCCGTTGCTTTATATTAAGACAAGAAATGGGTACAGATTCTTTTATGTTCCCAAAAACTGGCTCTGTCTGTACCCCTGCCATTATTGAAAGCAAGGTTGATTTTCCGCTTCCATTTGGCCCTGAAAGACAGATAAATTCTCCTTTTTTTATAGAAAGATTTATGTTAAAAAGAATTTGCTTTTTATTCCAGCCGGCATTGAGGTTGTACACTTTTAGTTCGTCCATTCTGTACCTCTTTTTTTCGAAAACAGAAGTGAAATAAAAAATGGCGCGCCAAGTATTGCTGTAACTGTACCCACTGGAAGTTCTGCCGGCGCAATTACAGTTCTGCAAATGGTGTCAGAAATAAGCAGAATTGAAGCTCCTGTAACCATTGAAAGTGGAACTACAGTTTTTGCCTTTGCTCCAAAAATTTTCCGTGTTATATGCGGCGCAATCAAGCCTACAAATCCTATTGTTCCGCCAGCGCATACTGCCGCAGAAACTGCCAATGCTCCAGAAATTAAAATTATAAGCTGAAGTTTTTTTACAGAAAGTCCAAGTGAAATTGCATTTATTTCTCCGCAGGAAAGAATGTCTAACTTGAATATGCAAAGGCAAAAAATTACAACTGCACCCAAAAATGGTGGCAGAATGAACAAAATTTCTTCCCAGCTTCTTCCGCTAAAGCTTCCTAGCATCCACATATATATGGAGTGAAGTTTTCGGTCGTTTATGGAAAGCAAAATTGAACTGAATGCGGAATATAATGTGCCAAGCGCGGTTCCGCAAAGCAAAAGTGCTGAAGGTGATTTTTTCCCGGCAATGGCTATTAAAAGTGCTCCAGATGCAAGTGCGCCCAAAAAAGAGCCAAGATGCAAGGATGAAAAAAAAGTTGTGTTGAAAATTCCTGCGCAAGAAGCTAAGACTGCGCCCAATGTTGCGCCAGAGGAAACTCCCATTATTCCGGGTTCTGCAAGCGGATTTCTAAAAAACAGCTGAAATACAGAGCCGCTTCCGGCTAGCGTTATGCCTGCGATAATGCAAAGAATTGTGCGCGGAAGCCTTATGTTAAAAAATATTATTTTGGAAAAACTGTCACCATTGCAGAATAGCTCTGTAACCTTTATTTTCTCAGCTCCAAAAATCAAAGAGAAAAATATGCTTGCTGCTAATATCGTAAACAGTGCGGCTTTTTTCATTTAATGCTTTAATTGGTCAGTTTGCTTAATGCAAGCACAGCTTCGCCTATTCTAGGACCTGGCCTTGAAATTAAGTCTGCGTTTATAGTAAAAATTGCATTGTTCTTTACAGCCGGTATTTTGTTCCAGCCTCGGCGCATTTTTATATCTTGCGGGGTTGTTCCGTTTGCATCTGGCAAGATTATTATTTGCGGCTGGCTTGCGATAATTGATTCTTCGCTTACCATTGGATAGCTTTCTTTTATTGAATCGAATACATTTTTGTAACCTGCTGCTTCTAAAAGTTCATTTATAAAAGAAGATTTTCCTGCTGTCATAAAAGGTTCATTCCAGACTTCGTAGTAAACAGTTTTTATGGGTGCAGATTTGGGTACAGAATTTATCTGCTGTTCTATGTGTTCTACGATTTTTTTTCCTTCAGCCTGCTTTTCAAGGAGATCTGCAATATAAAGGATTTCTTGCTTTGTTTGGGAAATTCCGTTTGCTGCGTTGCTTAAAAAAACTTTTATTCCAAGATTTTCGAGAGGGTTTTTTAAAAAATCATGCATTCCTTGCGAGCCGTAAACAAAATCCGGGGAATATGCCAGTATTGTTTCAATGCTTAATGTTTTTCCGTCGAATCCGCCGACTGAAGGAAGTTTTTTTAATTCTTCCGGGTAGTCGCAGTAGTCTGTTCTTGCTTTTATTTTGTCAAAACTGTCTAATGCGTATAATATTTCTGCCCCCGAAGGTGAAAGGCATACGATTTTTTGCGGTGAAAATTTTTCTTCTGCACTCAATGATAAAAGGGTACAGATTGAAATTACAACGGAAAATGCAAGGAATTTTAATTTTTTAACTTGAAAATTCAATTATTTTGCGCCCCATTCACTGTAATATGTATCGATTTCTTTTTTTATTTCGTCAGTGATGATTTTTTTGTCGCCGTTTGTGTATAAACATTCAACAACATCTGCCATTGAAACTATTGCGCGCGCAGGAAATCCGTATTTTTCTGTTATAACATCGAGGGCGGCTTTTGTGCTGTCGGGAGCTTTTTCCATGCGGTTCAGGCTTACGATTTCGCCTACAATTTTTATTCCGCCGGAAGTTGTTTCTTGCGCCTTGATTTTCGGATAAGTTTCTTCAATTGATTTTCCGGAAGTTGTAACGTCTTCTATTATTACAACCCGGTCGCCGTCTTGAATTTTGTATCCCAAAAGCGAGCCTTTGTCTGCGCCGTGGTCTTTTTCCTCTTTTCTGTCTGAGCAGTATTTGATTTCTTTTCCATAAAGGTTGTGATATGCGATTGCTGTTGTTACGGCTAAAGGAATTCCTTTGTATGCAGGCCCGAACAAAACGTCAAAGTCATCTCCAAAATTATCATGGATTGCTTTTGCGTAAAATTCTCCGAGGCGTGCAAGCTGGCTTCCTGTTGTGTATGCTCCTGCGTTCATAAAAAATGGCGATTTTCTTCCGCTTTTGAGTGTAAATGAGCCGAATTTAAGCACGTTGCATTCAACCATAAAATCTATAAAGTCTTTTTTGTATTGTTCCATAAGAAATTTCCTTGAAATTTTATATATTAACTAACGATAGTTTTATTAGAACTATCGTTAGTTGTATTTTTACATACGCTCGTTCTCTACAGGAAGCGCATTTTTGCCCATTACAGCAATTATTTTGCTTCCGTCTTTTAAAAGTTCAGCTGGAATTGTAGAAGAATCGATGCGTTTTCCGTCTACTTCAATATATTCAATTCCTTTTGAAATGTGCGAAGGATTTTTTACTTCAATGTGAAGATTCATTTTTCTCCAGCGGCGTTCAACTTTAAATCCGTCCCAGTCATGCTTAATGCACGGATCAATCAAGAGTCCGTTGTACTGCGGGCGAATTCCAAGCATATACTGCGTGATTGAATAATAGTTCCAAGTTGCGGCTCCAGAAAGCCAGGAAACTCTTGTGTTGCCCGGGCGTTTTGAATATGTGGAATAAGTTGTCTGCCCGATAACATAAGGCTCGCTTTGGCGGATTTCTGCTTTTGTGTTGTATGCGGCCGGAAGCGCAGCTTTGCAATATTCGTAGGCTCTGTCTCCATTTCCGTTCATGATTTCAGCGATAACTCCCCAGCCTTGAGTGTGGTTGAAAATTCCTGCGTTTTCCTTGATTCCCGGAAGATATACAACTGAGCTCATTATGTCGCGGCTTGCATAGATAAATGGCGGCGCGCAAAGCATAAGTCCGTAAGGAGTTGCAAGTTTTTCTTTTACGGATTCAAGGCAGGTTTTTACTTGGTCTGGAGTTGCCGCTCCTGAAAGAACTGACCATACTTGCGTGTTGAAGTAAATCTGTCCTTCTTCGATTGACTGAGTTCCGTAAACTGTTCCGTCTTCTGCGATTGCCCAGATAAACCATTTTCCGTCCCAGCATTTTTTCTGAATATTCTCGTCAAGTTTTTTGCGCTCATTTAAAGCCCATTCAGCTTCGTCGTTTTTTCCGAGGCGTTTTGAAATGTCTGCATAGGTTGTAAGTCCGAGTCTAAGCTGGAATGCAACAAAAAGACTTTCTCCGTGGTAGCCAAGCTTAAGGCAGTCGTTCCAGTCCGCGAGAAGTCCGCAAGGAAGTCCGTCTTTTCCCATGCGCTCAAGGTTAAATAAAAGAGCCTGCTTTAAATGTCCGTAAACTGTGGCTTCGCCTTTGTCTGCATAAGGAACTACGCGGTTAAAGAAATCAAAGTTTCCGGTTTCTGCGACGAAACATGGCACTGCATTAAAGAACCACTGGCAGTCGTCTGAACGGAATTCTTCTGCTGGAATCATTTTTTGTTTTCCGGCTTCAAAGTCCTTGCTGATTACGGGCAGTGCGCCTCCGTTTGAGAACTGTCCGCTTAAAAGCCGAACAAGACGTTCTTCTGCTTCCTGCGGAATTGCCGCGCTTACTCCAAGAATGTCCTGAACTGAATCTCTGTAGCCAAGTCCGTCGCGTTCTCCGTTGTAAACCAAAGATGCGGCTCTTGACCAAGCGAATGTTATAAGGCAGTTGTAAAGTCCCCACATATTCACTGTGTGGTTTATGTCTTCGTCCGGCGTAACTGCTGAAAAACTGTCTAGCTTTGAATGCCAATTTTTTACAAGCTTTTCAAATTCTTTGTCTGCGCGTTCAAAAGTTCCGAATTCTTCCACAGTTTTCTTGCCTTCAACATTTGCGTCTCCGATTCCAAGAAGAACCATAATTTCTTTTGTTTCTCCCGGATTCAATTCGAGGTCAGCCTGAACTGTTCCGCAAGAATTGTCTCCGAACGCTTCTGAATTTGAACATTCACCTTTTAAAACCGCCGCCGGCTCTTTGTAGCTTCCGTAAGTTCCGATAAATGCTTCGCGGCTTGTGTCGAATCCTGTCATCGGCGCGCCTGCAAGAGCCATCCATTCGCTCATGTAGTCGTTGACTGCTGGATTTTTCTGATGCTGAATGTAAAGATTTTCGTGAATTGAATAACGCAGCATGTTTGGCGCGGACTTTTCACCTTTAACGATGAAAATTGAATACTGCAAATTCACTTGGTCTTGCGTTGTGTTCCACTGATTTGAAAATTCGCAGTAGCTGAATGCGCGGAGCTTGCGTTTTTTGCTGCCGGTGTTTGTAACTTTTAAACGCCAGTATTCAAATGTCTGTCCGAGCGGAACATAGTATTTTGTTTCAGACTTAATTCCTTCGTATTCAGAAGTGATTTTTGTGTATGCTGTTCCGTGGCGGCATTCACTTTTAAATTTGTCCAGCGGTTTTCCTACAGGTTGCCAGGAAGCTGACCAGTAGTCGCCAGATTCCATGTCGCGCAAGTAAAAATAACGGCCTGGCTGATCCATTGGAATTGAATTGAATCTAAGGCGCATAAATCTTCCCTGCGCTCCAGACTTGTAAAATCCGTAGCCGCCAGCGTTGTTTGTTATGACAGCTCCATATTCAGTTGAGCCAAGATAGTTGCTCCAAGAAGTTGGTGTGTCCGGGCGTGTAACAACGTATTCTTTGGCTTCGTCATCAAAATATCCGTATTGCATTTTATTCTCCGTAAAATTTGCTTTTTCAAATCATAATGAATTTTTGCATTTAGTAGAATAGAATTTTACGCGGAATCGAAAGTTTTAAAAAAATCGTAAGAATTTATAAAAAAAATGAATTTTTTGTTTGACAAATAAAAGAAACGGTGTTAGCCTAATTTTTAGGAAACCGGTTGCCATGTGATTAACTTCATACGTCCTTCTTGGCGGCCGGTATTTCTATTTAGGCAGGCTGGATTTTTCCGGCTGATATTTTTCATAAAGTTAAAATGGAGGAAACTTATGAAGAGAACTTTTGCAGTTATTTCTGCGGCAATGATTGGAGCTTTTGCTTTTATCGGGGGGGGGTGCTCTAAAGATAAAGCGCCTCAGGGAAAATCAGATGCAAACAACAAGCTTGTAGTCTGGTCTTTTACAGACGAGCTGGACGGAATGATAAAAAATTATTTCCAGAAAGATTCGCGCTTTGCAGGAAAATATGAAATTTCATATTCGCTTACACCGACGGATCAGTTTCCGAATAAGCTTGACCCTGTTTTGGCATCTGGTTCTGGCTGTCCTGATGTTTTTGCTCTGGAAGATGCTTTTGTGCGCAAATATATTGAATCAGGACTTTTGCTTGACATTACAGACATTTACAATGAAGTAAAAGACAAAGTTTATCCTTATCCTGTAGAAGTTGGAACTTACAACGGAAAAGTTTACGGAATGTCTTGGCAAGTTACTCCGGGCGCAGTTTTCTACCGCCGTTCGCTTGCAAAAAAATATCTTGGAACAGACGACCCTGCTGAAGTTCAGAAACATCTTGCAAACTGGGACAAATTCCTTGAGACAGCAGAGCTTTTAAAGCAGAAGTCAAATGGAAACTGCTATGTTGTTTCTTCAACTGGCGATATGTTTAAGCCTTACAGCGCAGGCCGTGCATCTCCTTGGGTTGTTGATGACAAGCTTGTTATTGACCAGAAAATGTACGACTACATGGATATGTGCAAGACTTTGCATGACAAAGGCTATGAAGGCCGTGTAAATCAGTGGTCAGAAGGCTGGTTCGCAGGAATGAAAGGAACTTTTAAAGACGAGGCAGGAAAAAATAAAGAAATATTCAGCTATTTCCTTCCAACTTGGGGACTTCATTATGTTCTTAAAACAAACGCTCCTGAATCTTCTGGAGACTGGGCAATGTGCGCAGGTCCTGTAGGCTATCGCTGGGGCGGAACTTGGGTTGGCGCTTGGAAAGGAACAAAAAATCCTAATGCTGCAAAAGAGCTTATAAAATATATTGCGACAGATGACGCCTTCCTTGAGGCTTGGGCAAAAGATACAGGCGATGTTGTTTCAAACAAAAATGTTGTTGAAAAAATCAAAGACAGCTATGCAGATTCTTACCTTGACGGACAGAATCATTACTCTGCCTTTGCAAAGATGGCTGAATCTGTAAACGGAAAACTTTCACAGGGAACAGATCAAGCTATTGAATCTATTTTTGCAGAGGAAACTGCGGCTTATGTAAACGGAGAAAAAACAAAGCAGCAGGCTCTTGATGACTTCAAGGCTCAGGTTTCTTCAACACTTTCACTTTCTTTGTAATAACTATTTTTGCCCGATGCAGTTTTTGCTGCGTTGGGCTTTGTTTGCCCGGTTTCTGCCGGAGAAATTTTTGGAGGTTTCAAGATGAAAAAAAAATCCGGAATAGAAACCAAGACAAATAGAAACGGATACTTTTTTGTTTTGCCTTTTATATTGGTTTACGCGGCTTTTCAGTTGTGGCCGATTTTGTATACATTGATTTTAGGATTCAGCGATTTAAAAGGTCTTCGCTCTGATTTTAGTTTTGTCGGGCTGAAAAATTTTCAGAAGCTTATTAATGATAAATATTTCTGGGGCTCGGTAAAAAACACTTTTATAATGTGGGGATGCAACTTTGTTCCTCAGCTTGGAATCGCCTTGCTTTTTGCAATCTGGTTTACTGATGTAAGACTGAATTTAAAGGGAAAAGGATTGTTCCGCGCGGTTTTCTATATGCCGAATCTTTTGACAACTGCATCTATTGCGATTCTTTTTAGAAGTCTTTTTGCTTATCCAGTCGGACCTGTAAATCAGTTTTTAACAGGAACTTTGGGAATTTGGTCTTCTGGACTTGTTGACGGTGAAGTTGTAAAACAAGGATTCAATTTCTTTAGAATGCCAAATGCTTCGCGCTTGATTGTTTCTTTTATTCAGTGGTGGATGTGGTGCGGCCATACTTTAATTATGCTCATGGCTGGAATAACAAGCATTTCTCCTTCTTTGTACGAGGCTGCAATTGTTGACGGAGCGAATAACCGTCAGCAGACTTTCTATATAACATTGCCGCTTTTGCGCCCGATGATGCTTTATATTCTTGTTACTTCGATGATTGGCGGAATGCAGCTTTTTGAAATTCCTTTCCTTCTTACTGGAATGCATGGCGAGCCTGACTTTAAAATTAGAACAATGTCAGTTTATCTTTACAATATGGGATTTCAAGGCGGAACAGATTATTCTTATGCCGCCGCAATTGCGATTGCTATATTTATTATCACGATTATTTTATCTCTTGGAATAAATGCTCTTGTAAAGGAGCGTCCTGTAAAATCCCGCAAGGAAGACTAATACAAGGAGCTTGGTATGAAATATAAATCTGAACTTTCATTAAAAAGAACTATTTTATATGTGCTGATGATTTTCTTTGCGTTGCTTGCAGTTATTCCAATTTACCTTATGCTTATAAACGCAACAAGAACGAATGCGCAGATTAACTCTGGAATTTCACTTTTGCCGGGAACAAATACTTTGCAGAACTGGAAAAACCTTACAAGCCGCTCCTTTAAAATTTGGCGTGGATTTGGAAACAGCGCAGTTATTGCAATTTTTTCAACTGTGCTTGGAGTTTATTTTTCCACATTGACAGCTTATGGAATTCAAGTTTATAAATTTAAGGGAAGAAATTTGCTCTGGGGATTTATTCTTGTTGTAATTATGATTCCTGGAACTCTTTCGTTTATTGGATTCTATCAGTTTATGGCGAAAATTCATCTTACAAACAGCTTTATTCCATTGATTATTCCTTCGATTGCTTCTGCTGGAACTGTTCTGTTTTTGCGCCAATATATGGAATCAATTCTTTCGTTTGAGCTTATCGATGCTGGAAGAATTGACGGAGCTGGAGAATTTAGAATTTTCAACACAATAATGCTTCCGATTTTGACTCCGGCAATCGCGGCGCAGAGCATTTTTTCTTTTGTTGCTTCTTGGAACAATTTTATGACGCCGTTTGTTCTTCTTTCTGATCAGGATAAATATACTTTGCCGATGCTTGTTCAGTCTTTGCGTGGCGATATTTACCGCACAGAATACGGTTCAATTTATCTTGGTGTTGCGGTTTCGCTAATTCCGATTCTCATATTTTATGCGTTTATGTCGAGATTTATTATTTCTGGAATTACAATGGGAAGTGTAAAAGAGTAAAATAAAGACAGAGGTAAATTCATTATGAAAATCTATAATCCTATTCTTTCAGGATTTTATGCCGACCCTTCAATTGTAAATGCGGAAGGTGAATGTTTTATTGCGAATTCTACATTTGAATGGTTTCCGGGAGTTGAGCTGCACCGTTCTAAAGACATGAAGACTTGGAAATCTGTGCCTTCTCCGCTTTCTGAAAAACGCCTTTTGGATATGGCGGGAAACAAAGCTTCGTGTGGAATTTGGGCACCGTGCCTTTCTTATTCGGATGGAATTTTTTATCTTGTTTTTACAAATGTAAGAAGCTGGAATGACGGTCCTTGGAAAGACTGTCCGAATTTTTTAACTACAGCTGAATCGATTGAAGGTCCTTGGTCAGATCCAGTTTTTATGAA
Organism: Desulfovibrionaceae bacterium; assembly: GCA_963654755.1. Lineage (GTDB taxonomy): Bacteria > Spirochaetota > Spirochaetia > Treponematales > Treponemataceae > Treponema_D. The sequence continues at coordinate 11,363 of CAVKBG010000008.1, read as the reverse complement.
TGCTTCGGGATTTGATGCTTCGTTGTTCCATGATGATGACGGAAAAAAATGGTTTGTAAACATGGAATGGGATTATAGGCAGCAAGGTTCGCGCCAGTTTTCTGGAATTCTTGTTCAAGAATATGACTGCAAGGCAAAAAAACTTGTTGGAAAAGTTCATAAAATTTTCCTTGGAACGGACATCGGGCTTGTTGAAGGTCCGCATCTTTATAAGCGCGACGGATGGTATTATCTTGTTTGCGCGGAAGGCGGAACTAGCTATGAGCACGCAATAACTTGCGCAAGGTCAAAAAATTTATTCGGACCTTATGAAGTTCATCCTGCAAATCCGCTGATTACTTCTTATGGCTACGACTGCAAGATAAAACGAGCCGGGCATGGCTCTTGGTGCAAGTCTCCAGACGGAAAAAAAGATTATCTTGTTTATCTTTGCGGTCGTCCTCTTGAAGGAACAGAGCGTTGTGTTCTTGGTCGTGAAACTGGAATTGCGGAACTTGAATGGAAAGATGGCTGGCCATGGGTAAAGCAGCCCGACGGAACTTTAAAGAATTGTCCGCCTGATTATATAGAAGTAAAAGGCCGCGGAATTATTGCTGCTGGATGCGGCGCTGTCCATGTTGCTGAAAAATATGAATTTAAAAACAAGGATTTTTTAGCTGAATTTAAAACTCTAAGAATTCCTTTTGATGATAAGCGGTTTTCAATTTCAGAGCGTCCGGGATTTTTAAGAATTCACGGCGGACAGTCTCCTGTTTCTTGTTTTGAGCAGAGTCTTTTAGCGCGCCGCCAGACTGATTTTGATTTTGTTGCTGAAACTAAAATGGAATTCAGCCCGGAAAGTTTTCAGCATTTTGCAGGAATGGTTTACCGTTATGATGAAAAATCCCAGTATCTTTGTGTTGTAACGCGGGATGAACAGAAAGGAAAAGTCATTCAGGTTATGTCCGTTATGCCGGAAGGATTTTCCCGTGAAATGGAATGCTCGCTTGATGAAGAAAAACCTGTTTGGATAAGACTTGAAGTTCATCAGAAATCTGGATTTTTCTATTGGTCGCAGGATGGAAAAAATTTCAGGCAGATTCGTCCGCTTATAGATGCAAGCAAGCTGTCTGATGAATATGGAACTCAAGGATTTACAGGAGCATTTGTAGGAATGTATTGCACTGACTTGATTTCTTATAAAAAATTTGCGGACTTTGAATATTTTTCCTACAAAAAACTTGATTAGGTTTTGATTTTAGATTTTATTTTCCGTCTTTGTTTGAATTAAGATGAGCAAAAATTTATTTGTAAAAATCTTGAAATTCTTGTTCATCCTAGATTAAGATTATAAATCGTAGTTCATGCGGAGGCGGAAAATTCAATGGTTACAATTTATGATATTGCTTCAAAAACAGGTTATTCTGCTCCTACCGTTTCCAAGGCTCTTAATAAAACCGGCGGCTTAAGTGATTCAACTAGAAAAAAAATTCTTGATGTTGCAAAAGAGTTAGGTTACCGTCCAAATATAACGGCTCGCACTCTTACTACAAAAAAATCCTTTCTAATAGGAATAATTTATGAAGATGCCGATATGCAAAGAGGTTTTGATCATCCTTTGTTTGGAAAAATTCTTAATAAATTCAGGGAAAGTTTTGAATTTGCCGGATACGATTTGCTCTTTATTTCCCATGCTCCAATCGGAGAAAAAAAATCTTATGCTGAGCATTGCTATCACAGAAATGTAGATGCGGTCGGAATTATAAATCCAATCAGCGCGGACAGTGAAATTATGGAGCTTGTAGAATCCGACATTCCTTGCGTTTCTACAAACTTTATAATCCCCGGAGTTCCAACTGTTGTAACTGCAAATGTTGAGGCTGGATATAAAGCGGCTTCATATTTTATTGAAAACGGACACAAAAAAATTGCATATATCGGCGGAACTTATTCGCAATATAATATGGCTGCAATTGACCGCTTGGAAGGATTAAAAAGAGCCTTTAAAGATTTTGGATTGAAATATGATGAATCTTATGTAAAATTTTGCAATAAATGGTCGCGTTCTGAAAGCCATGATGCAATGAAAGAGCTTCTTGAGCGGCACAGCGATATTACCGCAGTTTTTGTTGCAAACGACAATATGGCGGTTGGCGCAATGGAATATGTAAAATCAATTGGAAAAAGAATTCCCGAAGACATTTCTTTTATTGGTTTTGATGATGAAATGATTTCTGAATTTTATTCTCCGTCTTTGACAACATTTAGGCAGGATATAAAAACGATTGGCGAGCTTTCCGCAGAAATTCTTATGAATCGTCTTGTTGGAATTCCTGTGGGCGAATGTGTCCGTGTTCCAGCTGAATTTATAGAAAGAAAATCAGTGAAAAAACTTTAGCATTTGCCGGGTGTTGAAAAAATAGCGGAATAGCATTATCCTTTTATGGCTTGCGGTTATCGTATATCGGTATTACACAGGCTTCCCAAGCCTGATAGGCGGGTTCGACTCCCGTTGACCGCTGTTTTCAGCATATTACAAAGACTTTTCTGGAGAAAACAATGAATCCTTTTGATATGGTAAAAAATCTTGCGGGAATGCAGAGCCAGCTTAAGGCGGCGCAGGAAAAACTTGCGGAACTTGAAGCAGAAGGTTCTTCCGGCGGAAACATGGTGCAAGTTACTGTAAATGGAAAATTCGAGCTTGTGGATATAAAACTTGACCCAATCTGTGTTGACAACCGGGATGTTCCTATGCTTCAGGATTTGATAAAAGCCGCTCATCATGCTGCCCTTGAAAAAATGCAGGACGAAATAAAAAATCAGCTTGGACCTATGGTGGCAGGAATGAATATTCCGGGAATGGGCGCGTAAAAAATGAACGCTCTTGACGAGTTGACAGAAAGTTTTTCAAGGCTTCCTGGAATCGGAAAAAAATCCGCGGCTAGAATTGCAAGCCACCTTTTAAAAACAGACAGCTCTTTTAATATCCGTTTTTCAAATCAAATTTTGTCGTTGCAGGAAAGAATAAAACCTTGCTCAATTTGCGGCGCTTGGACAGAAGAAGATCCCTGCCCCATTTGTTCTGACATTGCAAGAGACAAAACGATTCTCTGTGTTGTTGAGCAGCCGCAGGATGTTGCGACAATCGAAAGTTCCCACGAATTCCACGGATTGTTTCATGTTTTGGGCGGAGTTATTTCGCCTCTTGAAGGAATTACGCCGGACAAGCTTAGAATTTCTCAGCTGCTTGAGCGTGTAAAGCTTGGCGTTATAAAAGAAGTTATTATTGCAACGAATCCGACTGTTGAAGGCGACACCACGGCTCTTTTTATACAGCGTGTTTTGCAGGACACTCAAGTTGTTGTTACGCGGCTTGCTTCTGGACTTCCAGCTGGAGGCGATTTGGAATATGCAGACCGGCTCACATTGGCAAGAAGTTTTCAGGGACGAGTTAAAATTTAGCATAACGGCTCTTCTGGTTTGATTTTATCAGTTATCCGTGTTATTCTCTAAATATATATGAAATTTATTTGTTCCATAAAAATTTTTGCCGCCTACATCGCTATTGTTATGCTTGGTCTTTGTACTGGCGCGTTTCTTTATATGACATATTCGCTTTGCACAGTTCTTGTTGCGGGGCAGAAATTTTCAGCGTTTAGTTCTAGCATTTTTTTACAGGGAATTTTTGAAGTTTTGCCGGCTGTGCTTTCATTGTGTCCTGTATTCATTTCTTTCTATTTAATTCGGCACAAAGAAATTCCTTGGTATTCAGTTCTTGTCTGCATGATTTTGCATTTGTGCCTTTGGATTTTTTTTATTCCAGCTTTAAAGGAAAAGCTTGAAATTTCAGTTTATAAAAATAAAGAAATGCAAGCCGCAGTTTCTCTTTCGCCCGGATATTTTAGAGCGTCGCAAGACAACCGCTATGTTTTGTATTATTCAGAAGTTGATTCAGAAAACAATGCTTCTGGAGTTTGCATTGACAAATCAAAGTTAAATGGCAACGTTTTTACTTTCAGCTCGGAAAAGCCCGCCGTTTTTCAAGATGAATTTTCAGATCCGCTTATAAAAAATACAGTTGAAATGCCGGTTCTCTTAAAAGAAATTTTAAAGTATTTTCAAAAATTTACAGTTTCATCATATTCAAGATGCTCTGAAAATTTTGTTTCCTGGATAATTTTTTCTTCAATTATATTGGCTTTTTCTTCTGTGGTCTGGATAAAAAATATTTCTGCCTGGCGGCTTGTAAATGTGCTTTTTATTTTAATGGACTACATTTTTGTTTTCTTTTTGAACTTTTTTATTTTGGGCGCAAATGATTCTTTGTTTCAGAAAATTCCAGCGCTGATAAAATCTGTTCCGGTAAAATCACTTTTAGTTTGCGTTTTAAATATTTTTATTTTTGCGGCGGCATTTGTTTTGTGGCTGATTTCAAGACTTGCAAAGGAAAATTCCCCAGAGCCAGCTTACTACGGAGATGACTTATGAAAAAAGTTGTTTTTATTACCGGAATATATACGGCAATTATTTTTGCTCTTTGCCTTTTGATTTCAGTTTTTTTTATTCCGCGCCCTGAATCTTTGATAGTCGGCACAGAAAAATCGTTTGTATTTTACTACGGACTTTATATTTTTTTAGTTTGCCTTCCGGGAATTCTTTTAAGCGGATTTACAGTTTCTTGCGCGGTTCTTTGGCAGAAAAAAACGGGAAACAGCCGCTCAAGGTTTTCTCCTGCGATGTTTTCAAGATTCAAGCTTGTTTTGTTTTCGTCGCTTGCGTTTATTCTTTTTCTTTCGCTTAATGAAGAAATTTTCAAGCCGTCTGCAAAACGTAAAATCGATTTTATAAAAGAAGCTCCGTCGGATTTTGCGGATGCGATTTCTATTGCCGGACATTTTTTGGAGCAGAACCAGCCGATTCTTGCGCTTCAATATGCAAAAAAAGCAGTTGAGCTTTCGCCAAAAGATATGGATGCAAAAAGAGTTTTAAAGCTTGCAGAGGATTCCGTGGATCTTCTTATTGACAATGAAATGCACGGAAAGAAAAATGCGCCTGCTGCGGAAAAAGTGCAAAAGCCGCTTCATGTAAAAGACAAAGACCACACAATTCTTGAGCTTTTGGAAAAGTCTGATTCTGCGGCGCAAAAAAAGCAGTGGTTTGACGCTCATTATTGGGCGAATCTTGCAGTTGAAGCTTGCGATGGAAAAAATACAAATCTTGATGTGGCAGTTGAAAAATCAAACTATGCTTGGAAAATGCTGAGCCTTCCAGTTGAATTTGACAATTCTGCCGAGCGGAATTATTACAAGATAAAAAAAGACGGCTATGTTGCTTTTTCCCGCGGAGATTTTTTAAAGGCGTATTACACTTTTCTTGGCTTAAAAAATAATTATGTTCAGGCTTCCGATGATCCTGATGTAAAGAAATTTCTTGCGCTTTCGGAAGAAGATTTGGAAAATCAGTATTTCTTTTTTGACGAAACAAAATACATAGAAGAACTTTCAGACAGCCATAAAGTTTATTTTTCACTTGATTATCCTGACGGCTCAAAAAATGTTTTTTATATTTCGAATGCGATGGACATAAAAAAAGAAGGCAGCCTTGTGCGCTACATGGAAAATTTCAACGTTGTGCATTACGATGAAAACGGAAAATTTGCCTATTCATTTTTTGTTCCGTTTGCAAAAGCTGTTGCCCAGCCTGTTTCTGAATTTGGCGAGGAAAATCTTGCGCTTTTGGGAATTGAAAAAAAGTGGGAATATGTTCCGTTTGTTATTCTTCAGTCTGTAGACCGAAATACAGAAGGCTTGGTTTCGCGCCCAGTTTATTCTTTTGAGCCTACAGGACTTTCGGAACTTGACGCGCAAAATCTTGGAATTGAAAATCCGCAGAAAAAAGAGCATTCCGCAGAAAGAATTCCTTTGAATATAAAAAAGGCTTCGTCAATGGTTTTACCGATGCAGTTTTCTGATTTCAACCTTATAAATGCGGCGGCTGGCGGGGCAAAAGAAATGCCTCTTCCTGTTTTATTTAAGCTTTTGCCTAGAGCATCTGGATATGGTTTTTCGCAGGAAGTTTTTGCGCAGAATCTTGTTCAGCGTGGAACTTTTCCTTTTATAATGCTGATAATGTTTGTGTTTTGCGCTTGCATTGGCTGGAACTACAGAATCGAGAATCCAGATGAAATTTTTAAATTCAAGTGGACTCTTCTTATTCCGGTTTTGGGCTTTATGATGGTTGTTGCCTTTAACATTGTGCTTTATTTTTTCAATATGCTTAGCTATGTTTTGGTCGGACTTTTAGGAACAAACGCTGTTTTTGCGGCTGCGGCTTTTTATGTGCTTATATTTTTTGCAGCTTCAGTTTTGTTCCTTTCACGCAAGGCTTAGATTTCCAAAGCTTTTATTCTTTCCATTAAAGGCGGATGGCTGTAGTTGAACATTGAATAAATTTTGGGCGGCTCAAGCTCAGAAAGATTTTCTTTGTTCAACTTTATAAGCGCGCTGATTAACGGCTGGGAAGTTCCGCACATTTCTTTTGAATAAGCGTCTGCCTGAAACTCATCTTTTCTGCTAAAGAAATTAGAAACAAACGAAACAATATTTCCGTAGCCTTCAAAAATTAATCCGATAAACAAAAGTCCTAAAGGCTGAATGTAAGGCGCAACATTATTGAGCGGCTCGAATCCGAATGCTGAATAAAGAGAAGGAAGTTTTGCGATTAAATTTGCCGCCAGCAACGAAACAAATACAAGCGGAATCATAACAATCATTCTTTTTGCAATATGATGTTTTTTGCAGTGTCCAAGCTCATGTCCAAGAACTGCTTCAATTTCTGAAGGCTCAAGCTGCTTTATGAGCGTGTCGTACAAGACGATTCTTTTGTTTTTTCCGAAGCCTGTAAAATACGCATTGCTGTGGTTGCTTCGTCTTGAAGCGTCCATTGTAAAAATTCCAGAGGTTTTGAATCCAGTTTTTGCAAAAAGTTTTTCAATCCGCTCTTTTATTTCACCTTCTCCAAGAGGAGAAAATTTATTGAAAATCGGCGCAATCAGAACTGGATATATGTAGCTTATTCCAAGTGAAAACGCAAGGTAAACTATGGCAAATAAAAGCCACCAGATTTTGTTAAAGCAAATTATAAGGGCAACTGCGGCGCACAAAATTGGAATTGCTATGATTGCAGACAAAACTGTAGATTTTACAAAGTCCAGAAGCCACATTTTTAAATTCATGTTGCTGAATCCGAATTTTTTTTCTATGCGGAATTCTCTGTAAAGTGAAAATGGCAGATTTACAATAAAAGACGGAATTCCAGAAACAATAGAAAAAAGAATCACTGTTGCAAAAACATTTGCTGTAAAATTGTAGAAGCCTTCATAAAGAAAAACATAGAATCCTGACAGAACAAGAGCAAGCTTTAAAATAAAATTCATGATATTTGAAGGAATCCAAACAAAATATTTTGCATCTTCATAAGCGCAAGTTTTTTCTAGTTCCTGGGCATTTACAAAATTTTTTAGCCGTTCTGGAATTTGCTTTCCGTGCTTTTTTCTGTAAAAGAAATCCGAAGCTTCAAGAAACTGATTTAATGCAAAATCAAAAACAGTTCCCGCTAAAAATAAAATAAAAAAAACAGACGAATTAAAAATCATTTTTCCACCACAACAAGATTTCTTTCATGGTCTTCCAAAAAAGGAACTTCCAGTTTTATTTTTTTATACGACGGAACAAGGAATTTTATAGATTCCATTTCCGCAGAAATTTTTTCTGCTCTTGCTTTGTATGCTGCAAGAATTCCGCCTTTCTTGAGCATTCTTAAAAGCAGCTTTGTGTTTTTTGAGTCAAACGGATGAAATGCGCGGAACACTTCAATGTCAAAGGATTCCGGCTTTATTAAATCTGCCTGAATGCAGTTTACTTTTACATTTGAAAGATTCATTTTGCAAATTGCGCTTTCCAAAAATCCGCATCTTTTTTCCATGCGTTCAACAAGCGTAAAGTTTTGCTCAGGAAACGCCACCGCCAAAGGAATTCCGGGACATCCGCCGCCAGAGCCAATATCTGCAATTTGAAGCGAAGCGATATTTTTTTTCTCTTGAATTTTTTGAATAAAAGACGCAATGCTTGGAGCCGCCGCAAGACTGTCAAGAATGTGGTTTACCGTAAGCTCGTCTGCCGAATCCGCTTTCATAAGATTGTAAGTCTTGTTGAATTCAAGAACGCATGAAATGTAAGTTTCGATTTGGCTGATTTGATTTTGCGAAAATTCCAGTCCTAGTTTTTTTAAGCCTTCATTAAGTTTTTCGTTCACGCTTATTTTTCTCCAAGGTCAATTAAAAGTTCCAGTTTCCAGTTTGGCTCTTCTGTGCGCATTGAAACAAAGTTTCCAACCCGCATTGCAGGAAGACTTTCAAATTTGAAAAGCTGATATAAAAATGAATTTTCATTCAAGTAGTCTTGCGTTACATTTGCCGCGGCTTTGTAGTTTGTGTTTCCGTTTTCGCTTGGAGAAGTTTTAAATAAAATGTGGAAAGTTTCAGTTCTGTTTTTTCCGTCGCTTGAATAAACTCTGTCGCCTGTGACTAAAAAAGTTCCGTCTAGCTGCACTTCCGAAATATAAATTTTCCGGCAGGTTCTTAAAATGTCGTAGCCGTTTACGCTGAATCTAAGAAGCCTTGCCTTTGATTTTTCCGGCAGTTTTTCTTCTTTTGCAGAAGCGGCTGAAACTTCGGAAGTTTTTTTGTTACTGTCTTGGTCGGATTTGTCTTTGATTTTTTCTATTTCAGCAAGAATTTTATTTAGAAGAAGTTTTGTTTCCTGCGAGTTGTCTGATGATGAAAGTGAAAAAATCAAGGAATTTATGTCGCTGGAAAATCCCTGTTCCCTTAAAAGTGAAATATCTTTTGCACTCAGCGCGGATAAAATTTTCTTTTGCATCTCGCTTTTTGCATTTGAAGATTCCGCATTTTTATTTTCCGCTTTTGTTTTTTCTGACTGGCTTGAATTATTTTGGCTTGCGTTTTTGCTGTATTCAGGTTTTAAAACTGAGCCGGGAGAATAAAATCCGTTGCCAATTTCCGGGGAAGAAACTGTTGGCATGGAAGGAGATGTAATTGAGCTGAACGATGAGCTTTGCGCACTGGCATAAAAAAATGTGGCTGCAGTTAAAGCAAGAACAAAACTTTTTTTAGAGATTTGCAAGGCTTTCCTCCACAAATTCCAGACGGTGAGTAAGCTCGTTTATTGTCTTTGTAAGCCTATCGCGCTCTTTTTCAAGCTTTTCTTTTGGATCGATTTCTTTTGCCTTTTTCTTCATCATGGCAATTACGCTGTCCGGGCTTTTTCCGCTTTTGATTGCTTCAATTGCTTTTGCTTTTTCGTCAGGCTTTTTGCAGCCCGCTACAATTTTCATGTTGTCGAATCCAAGAGCTGAATCTTCGTCTGGGAGCAAGCCGACTTTTGAAGCGCTCTTTGCCGTTGTCCGCGGAATTTGAAGGATTCTGTCCAAATAATCTTCGTAGCGGATATTTGCCTGTTCGCAAAGCGCGTGGGCTTTTACAAGGCTTCTTCCAAGCTCGTGCATTATGTGTCCGTTTGGTTCAATGTATTTTTCACGGATTTCTTTTGTAAGCTGCTCAAGTTCCGGGGAAAGCGAAACGTCCAGCTTGTAGTAATTTTTTTCTTCCGCAATATCCAAAAGCGCATGGAATTTTGCCCAGAAATAGTTTGTGTGGCTTTTTGATTTTATAGGAGGATTTTTTCCGCCTGAAAGTTCTATCTGCTCTTCGTTTATAAGGTGGTGCGTATATTCGTGGATTGCTGTGTAGACAAGCTCATTTTCTGTCTTAAAATTTTTGTTGTGAAGAAGGATTTCTCTTGTTTCCGGCTTGTAAAGTCCGTTTACCCGGCTGCTTTCTTTGCCTGTCATTGTTACTGTGAATTCAAGGTTTGAAGACTGAATGTCCAAAAGCATATTTTTAATTGATTCGTTGTCCATAGACCTTGCATTTTAATGCAAATGCGCCGTCAGTTCAATTCATAGGCTGAATGTTGAGTTTTATTTTTTTTCTGTCATTATCAGGCTTGACCTGATAATCTCTGTTAAAGATTTACACTAGATTGCAGTGTCAAGCACGGCAATGACAAACTTGTTAGCATTCATAAAATAATTGCCGCCGATTTAAGTTTACATAAATTCTGTTTCTTACTATTATATATTCCATGATAAAAGCACAGATAAACGATAACGAGCTGAACAGCCACATTGATTCACTTGAAAAAGACGGACTTTCTATTTTTGTAATGGCGGACGGACGGGCAAGAGGCGCGCTTTTTCACGGAACGCGTTTTGTAAATCAGCTTCGTGCGCAGCATGGCCTTGGAATTCTTGAGACAATGGTTTTGGGGCAGGCTTCAATCTGTGCTGCTCTTATTATTCCCACGATGAAAGGGAAAGAGCATCTTACTTGGCATTATGACACAAACGGTCCTGCAAAAGGATTTTCTGTTGAAGCTGATTCTTCCGGCTATGTTCGCGGATTTTTGTATGAAAACCATATTCCTGTGGAAAAGCCTCTGGAAAGCTGGGATTTAAGTCCTTTCCTTGGGGACGGAACAATGACAATGTCAAAAGTTCATCCGGGCGACAAAGCTCCGCAAACTAGCTCTGTGGAAATTCTTTATAAGAATATCACCAAGGATTTGGCTTGGTTTTTTCAGCAGTCTGACCAGATTCGCACAGCGTTCAACACGAGCATTTTTATGGATAAAAACGGACGCGTGATGGGCGCAGGCGGAATGTTTGTGCAGGTTATGCCTGAAACTGGCGGAACAAAAGATGCTGGCTCTAATACGGCAAGCGGCGCAGACCAGAAAGTTGACGAAGAGCTAATAGAAAAAATTGAAAACGCTTTTTCTGCCTGCCCTTCGCTTGGCAAATGGTTTTCTGAAAAAGGCAAGACGGAAGACATTGTGCACGGAATTTTCCGCGAGTTTGCGCCTGCGATTGCAGTTGAGCGCGACATAATTTTTGACTGCCCGTGCAGCAAGGAAAAATATATCGGCTACTTAAAGACACTTCCAAAAAATGAGCTTGCCGACATAAAGCAAAACGGTCCTGATCCGCTTGAAATTGTCTGCCGTAATTGCGGAAGCGTCTACAAAATCCCTATAAGTGAGATTATTTAACAAGAGTTGTCATTATCCGGCTACTAGACCGGATAATCTCTCGTAAAACAATTGGATAGATTATCAACTGAGTTTTTTTCAGAAACATCGCAGGGTCAAGCCCGAAAATGACATAAAAAATACTTCATTAACATTGCCGGCTAGAGATTCTAGCTGGCTTTTTTGTTATATCTGATAAAAACTGTCATTCCCGTG
>CAVKBG010000007.1:0-59619 GCA_963654755.1 Desulfovibrionaceae bacterium | reverse complement strand
TCAAGCATCAGATCGATTGCATCCTTTTCTTTTTTGTTTCTTTTGGCTGTCATATACTCCTCCTAGAGTATCATATCTTCAGCCATTTACACAGAAAATTTTACAAGGTCCGGCTTGATCCTGCGATGTTTCGGAAAGAAACTCGATTGATAATCCCCTGAATGACATTTTTTCTACTCCTCGTACTTTAGGATGTCTCCGGGTTGGCAATGGAGTATGCGGCACAAGGCTTCAAGTGTGGAAAAACGCACTGCCGTTACTCTGTTGTTTTTTATCTTGGAAAGGTTCACGTTGGTAATTCCCACTTTTTCCGCAAGGTCGTTCAATGAAATCTTACGCTCAACCATTACGCGGTCAAGATGTAATACAATATTTCCCATAATACTCCGTCCTTAGATAAGCCCTTCAACTTCTTCTTCAAGTTTTATTCCGTAAGCGAAAATGCGCGAAAAACAAATCATAGCAATTCCCATGGCGATGCCAACAATCTGAACGCTGGTCTCGCAAAAATCTGAGCCGAGCGTAAGGCGGGCAACAAGGCTAAGCACAAGTCCCGTTACAGGAATCATTATGCTGAAAATGCCGATTTCCCGCACCATTCTAACAACATCCTTTTGAAACGGAGTTTTTCCCTTGCTGAACCAAGTGCGCCCTTCGCAAGTTTTGATTATCAGATAAATATTTCTGAAAATCATTGTCATGCAAAGCATTGTAAAGATTCCGGCGAAAGTAAAGATTCTGACTGCGCCCACAATAAGTTCTCCGTTTGGAGCTACAATCATAATCTGGAAACCGTTTGTGGCGATTGTGCCGTTGTCAATGTTGGCAAGAAGAAATGTTCCAAGAAGGTCTGGACGCGCAAAAGAAAGAATTGCGGCAACGACCATGAGAATGGAACACACAAAGAAAACAATTTCAAAAAACTTTGAAACGACCTTTGCAAGAATGTTAAAATTTTTACTGGACATAAAAAAGCTCCTATAGAATAATCCTACAGGAGCTTTAATAGTTTGTCAATAAATTTTTATCGTATTTTAATAATAAAATTATGTTTTACGATAATTTTTTTATCAGACTCTAAAACGGTCAATCTGGTCTGCGATATTAGAAATAGAGCCTTTTACCTTTGAAGAAATCTCGCTTAATGCAGCTCCAGTTTCGTTTATCTTTTTTGCACCAACCGCCATTTCGTCCATGCTTTCCTTCATAACCATTGTGGCATCCTGAAGTCGCTTTACTTCCTCAAGAATCGCCTGGTTTCCGGCTGACATTTCAGAAGATGCGTTGCGGACTTCGGAAGAACTGTCGTTCATGGAATGAAGAGCCTCATTTATCTGCTTAGAGCCTTCTGTCTGTTCTTCCATCGCCGACTTAATCTGAACAACAAGCTGGTCTGTATCCTTGATTTTCTTGGAAACACTTTCAAATGCCGAGCTTGATTCCGCGGAAGAAGCCACAACTTCATCAATGGATTCACGGATATTGTTAAGCTGGTCACCGATTGTCTTTGACTGCGATGTGGAAGTTTCTGAAAGCTTGCGGATTTCGTCTGCAACAACGCTGAATCCTTTTCCGGCTTCTCCTGCGTGGGCAGCTTCGATTGCGGCGTTCATGGCAAGAAGATTTGTCTGGCTTGCAATTGAAGAAATGGCAGCGTTTGCTTCCTGAAGCATTGCGGACTGCTTTTCAATTTTTTCTATCTGCTCATTTACAATCTGCTGCTTAGAAAATCCGTTCTGCGCGTCAGCCTGAAGCTCGCTGAATGAAGAAGCCATTTTGTCAACTGACTGATTTACAGAAGAAATGTTTCCAATCATCTGCTCAACAGCGGCGGAAGCCTGGCTTACACCGGCAGTCTGGTTTTCAATCATTCTTTCAAGCGAAGAAATGTTTGAAGCAATCTCGTTTACAGCTCCGGCGGTTTCTTCAACACTGGAACTCTGGTTTACAATCTGGCCTCTTACGCTGTCAATGTTCGCAAGAATCTGTGTGATTGCGCTGGAAGTATTTTGAGTGCTTTCTTCAAGAATTTCTCCGGCACTGCTAAGCTCGTTCTTGGAAGTTTTTACGTCGGAAATAATTTCCTGAAGCTTTCCAACGAATTTGTTGAAGCCTTTTACAACAAAGCCAATTTCGTTGTTGGAATTTATTTCAATTCTCTGCGTAAGGTCAGCGTTGCCGGAAGCGATTTTTGTTATTGCATAGTCAAGCGTGTTCAAAGGCTTTATTGCGCGCCACATAAGGAAGCCCGCCACGCTTACAAGAAGAACTGCACTTATAAGAGAGAAGATCGCCATCTGCCGCATTACAAGAGTAATCGTAGAATAAATTTCACTCTGCTGAATTGAAACTGCAATTGACCAAGGCGTGCCTGCTATCGGAGTAAAGCTTGCAAATTCAAGGTCATCATAAATTCCTTTTATCCAGGCATTTCCTGTTTCTTTGTTCACCATGCGTTTGGCAAGCTCGCCCATGTCCTCGTGTCCTTCAGAATAGCCTGTAAGGAAGTTGCGCTTGTTTATCCAGTCTCTGTTCGGGTGCGAAATTACAGTTCCGTCGTCGGCAAGAACGAATGCGTAGCCTGTGCTTCCGATTTTTATTGAGCTGATTATTTCGCCAAGATATTTTGACTGCATTACGCCCGAAAAAAGGCCGATGTTCTTTCCGTTGCGGACAATTGCGCGCGTTACGTGGATTACAGTCTGTCCGTTTGTTTTTGAAGTTACAGGATCATCGATGTACCTTGTTTTTCCTTCCTGCATTATCGCCTTGAAATAAGAACGGTCGGAAATATTGATTTGCTTTCCTGTATCGGTGTAGGCGATTCCGTCCGGGCCTGCGAGCATTATGTAGTCAAATTCGGATATGCGGTGGTCATCATGCGAAACAAGCCATTCACGCATTTCGGAAAGAGTTCCGTCCTGAGCCACATCTGAATTCACATAGAAATTCAGGGCATAAAAATAAGCGTCAATCTTTTCTGAAATTACTTGCGAATATGCTTTTACAACAACTCCGTAGTCGCTTGCGGAATCTTCAAGCTGGGATTTTTTTGTGATTTGTCCTGTTACAAGAATCTGCAGAAAGTTAAAAAATACAATTGAAAGACCTACAAAAAGAACAAGCCTGAACACAAGGCTTTTGCGTTTTTCGGTATTCGATGAAGCATTTTCTCCCATAATAATAATTTCCTCCTTAAAAAACAAAAACCTCTGATAGAGGCTCTTAACAATACACTTGATTTAAATTATATAACAAGATTTTTATTTGTCAACTTTTTTACAATTACCCCCCCCGTCTAATATTTTTCAAAATTCCCGTGTCAAGCACGGGAATGACAGCAGCAAACACAATTTCATATTGTCGTAGTTGATACTGCGATATTTCTTAAAATCTTTATTTTCCGAGGTCAAGGACGCGGCGGTTCCAGTCTTTTGGAGGATCTTCTATTATGCTCCAGTCAAAGTCAAGAATTCCGTACGGAGGAAAAAGCGGCTGGGGAGATGGAGGATTTTTTTTCAGATTTTCAGAAAGGATTTCTTCAAGATTTTTTCCATTTTCCAGCGTCAAATAAGGCTCGCCGAATGCGCAGATTGTTGAAAAAACTGATTCTTGCGGAACTTGAATTCCATTTAAATCATTTGAAGATTTTATTTTTAAAACTGAATTAAAAGTGCAGTCAGCCGGAAATGAAGAAATTTTTTTTACACTGCGGATTTTTGTTCTGCGCCCTGTAACGCAAGTAAAAATTTTTCCTGCAACAACAAGATGCTTTGGAACAGAATATTCAGTTCCTGCGTCGGAAAAAAAAGCCTGAGCGGAACTGTCGTATTCCATGTCGGTTTTCCAGTAGCGAATCTGGTAAACTTCGGAATCCGTGGAAAAATAAGACAAAAGCTCCTTGCTTGAAACTGGCGGACTTATTAAAATTCCAGAAGCGTTTCCCGAATCCTTCCAGAACCCAGAAAGTCCTTCTTCCCCGCTCTGCCTTATGACGAATTTCAGAAAAAGCTTGTCGCCAATCACGGCAACTGGAACATTGTAAATTTCTTTTCTATTAGGATATTTTATTTCAAGATTCCAAGCGCCAGAAGGAATTCCGTTCGCATAAAGAAGAGAGCCGTCATTTTGCAAAACGCCATTTCCGTCCGCCTGCGAAAAAAGCTCATCAGTAAGCGGAACATATTTTATGCTGATTTCCTGCGCCGGACTTTTTGAAGTTGTGTTGTTTACGTCCCGCGGATTTTTTTCTGCATAAAGGCTGCTTTCTGCCGCGCGGTCATCGTACCAAGTGTAGAAAGTTCTAAGAACAGCTTGGGGAATTGCGCCGCCGTCATCAGAAACGTATCCTGAATCAAAGACAAAGTAGCGGCTGGAATTTTTCCACACGCCTTTTAAAAGCTGCGGAATTTCTTCCTGCGAAAAAACTTTAAGTGAGAAAAGTAAAAAAACGAATGTTAGAAATTTTCTTTTAAAGCCCATTTTTCCCCGATAACGTCTCTTATTGAGTATCGGAAAATTTGACGCTCATCAAAAGATTTTTGAATAAGAGAATCAATTTCCATGGAATCGTAAATTTTTTTTGCTTCTTCTATAGTAGCGCGCAAAACAGGATGCTTTGGGCTAAACAAAACGCAGCAGTCTTCATACGGAAGAATTGAAGTTTCGTAAGTTCCTATGAAATTCGCCGTGTCCATGATTTCTTCTTTGTCCAAGCCAATCAGCGGACGGACTAAAGGCTTTTCCGCAAAGCTTTCTGTAACCGCAAGATTTTCAATTGTCTGGCTTGCAACCTGCCCAAGACTTTCGCCTGTTATTATGCAGTCGCAGTTAATCCGCTCGGCAAGCATATTGGCGGCTTTCATCATGCAAAGGCGGAGCATCAATGTTGAATAGGCTTCTGGCGCTTTCTGCCTTATTTTCATCTGAACTTCTGTAAATGAAATCACGTTAAGATGAGTGTCGTTTCCGTACTGCGCGATAATCTTTGCAAGATCCTGAACTTTTTGCTGGGCTTCATCTGAAGTGTATGGATAAGAATGAAAATAAACGCATTCAACTTTCATTCCGCGGCGCATCATTCTGTAGCCCGCAACTGGACTGTCAATTCCGCCTGAAAGAAGCAAAAGTCCTTTTCCACTCACGCCGACTGGAAGACCGCGGCAAGTTTTTTTCTGGGCGCAGTAAACATAGCATTTTTCGCGCACTTCAATGTTAATGGAAACATCAGGCTTGTGAACATCAACGTCAAGAGTTCCGTCATCAAAAAGAACTCCGGCAACTTCCGTGGCAATCTCATAGGAATTAAGCGGAAAATCTTTGTCTTCACGGCGCGCTTCAATTTTAAAAGTTTTTGCTCCGTTTGACTTTGCAAGTTCTCCTTCTTTTCTAACAGCAATTTTTATAGCTTCAAGATTTTTTTCCACAGCCTGAACTTTTGCCCAGCCGGTAATTCCAATCAAATGGTCAAGCGCATATTCAACTGCGGCGCAAGAATTTTTTGTGCAGTAAACGTAAAGCCGCCCCGAAAGAAGTTTTACTTTTGCCTCTACAGTTTCCAGAGCAAGCCGGATATTGCACAAAAGCTGTTTTTCAAACACGCGGATATTTCCGCCTTTAAGTGTAAGCTCGCCGAGTTTTCCAAGATAAGTTTCTGTATAAAAGTTTGTGTCGATTTCAGTTTTCATTTTTCAGCCGTTAAAATCTTATTGTTACGCCAAAGTTAAAGAAAAGATTCAGTTTGTTTGTAAGCTGCGAAACCCAGGCATCTTTAAAGTCGTTTACAATCGCTTCTGCTTCCGCTGAATCCAAATCGTATTTTTCTCCATCTTTTGATGTGCGGAATCCAATGATGTCGCCAGTTCCGCCGCCGTTTCCGTCATCGTCGTTTTCATAAACTGGAATTATGCCAGTTCCGCCGGGGAACATCTGGTTTCCAACGCCATAATTGTGAATGTATTCAAATGTGCAGCCGGCATTCAGCGAAACGCGAGTTCCTTTTTTTGTAGGCTTAAAATCGTACTTTACATTCAATGAAGACTGAAGCGTAATCTGAACGTGATTTTGGTTCAGCCAGTTCATGGAATCCCAGGCGGAAGAAACATGGTTGCCAGAATTTGAATCATTTGCGGCGAACATTGAATGCGTGTAAACAGAGCCGTCCGTGGAATAAACATTTTTGTCCGCGCAAAGATAAACCATGGCTTCCTCTGTGTCCAAAGTTTCGCAGACATTTCCGTGGCGTGAATAAGTTGTTCCCAGCGACAAAGTGAGCCGCTTTAAAGGCTTTAAGTCAACGGAAAATTTTACAGCGTCTGAGTTCGGTTCATACTGCGAGCCAATCAAAACGCCGGCATTCGTGCAGTTCTGGTAGTTTATTGTTGAAGATGTAATTGAAGCCAAGCTGTCGCTGTCGTACTGCCAGTGGCTGTAAGTGTACGGAGTTACAAAAGTGTAGTTAAAATCAAGCCGGTCAAGAAACGAATTTTCCGGAGTGTAGATAAGTCCTGTTTTTACAGCAAGCCTGTACTTTGAGTCGAAATTCAATTTAAAGAAATCTTCCGCCGGAAAGTCATCGCACATAACGTCCGTTTCCCACAAAACTCCGGGAGCAGGCTTTATGTCGATTAAAAGTCCCATTGCAAGGTTGTCGCTCGCTCCTCCAATTCCCTGGGCAACCATGTAAGGAACTGGCAAAATATAAGAAAGGTCAAGACGTTTTCCGTAAACCGCGCTTTCGTAAAATGAAACTTTCAAAAAATCAAAAGGCTCATATCCAACTGCATGGAACGCCATTATTTTATCTGGAGCTAAAGTTGAAAGGTCGCCGTCATAAGATGAAGTTGCACCAATCATGGAAAGTTCCTGAACATAAGAAAGCTTGTCGTGCAAATATGTAAGCGAAAGATTTCCTGAATGGTAGCTTGTGTCGTTAAGCGAAAGTCCTTCGTTTATAAATGCTGAATATCCGCTTCTGTAAATTCCGCCCTGAACAAAAAGATTTTTGTAGCCAAGCGCAATAATGCTGTTCACGTCAAGATACATTTCAATCGGGCCGACTTCCGTGGCATCAAAAATAGAATCGTGGAAAGAATTTGAATACTGAGGCATAAAGTCTGTGTCAGTCGCATTTGAAATTGCAAATCCCGCTCCGTATCCAAGCGAAACAAAGTCGTTTTTAAATCCCAAGTCGCCTTTTATTGCAGGATAAAGCGCAAGCATTTTTGAAGTGCTGTAGGACTGCTTTTCGTCCTTTTCTTCCATTTCGCGCTTGATAAAAAAGTCAGTTTCAAAAGTTATGTGATAAGGCTTGCCGATTACGCGCTCATAAATTTCAGTTGCAATTTCCTTGTCTTTTTCGCAGCCGTTTTCAATCACCTCCTGAAGAATCGACTTTACATTTGCAAGCGGATAAGGACGGATTGGAGGCACATTTGAAACAAGCCCGCGGTTTTCCCAGATTAAAGCGTATTTATAAAATTCATCTGACGGGTCAACAGAAACTTGAGAAAAACAAAAAGCTCCAGCAAAAGCAAAAACAGCGGCAACAAAAAGTTTTTTTAACTTCATTAATATTTCCTTCAATTGATTACAAAATTTTTATATTCGCGGCAAAAGCAACTTCAAATCCGTTTTCATTTCTTCCGCTTTCGTTGTTGTAATTTATAACAAACGTATACGACGGCTGAAACACAAAAGTTATATTTTCTTTAGGACTGAAAGTTCCGCGCAAAGAAACAACATTCACATATTCGTTAGTGCCGGACGGCGTGGAAAGTTTCTGGCGTTTTTTTGCCTCGTCGCTTCCTTGAGAATCTGAATCCGGGAAAATCCAGTTCTTGCGGTTTTCCTTGCCTTCATCACTGTCGTCAATTACGTATTCATTTCCTTCATGCCAGCCAAGATTTTTAAAAATTTTTCTGCCGGAATTTTTTCCGCACGCCTTTAAAAGATAAGATGCGCCCAAAGACCATTTTGCGGGCTTTTCATAGTCAATGCTCAGCTTGCCGGAAACTGTATCCGGTCCAAAAGGAGTTCCAAGCCATTCATAAAAAACATATTTTGTGTCGCCAAGATTTTCGCGGTAGTTGCGAACCATGCTCCAGTCCGGGCTTTCCTTTATGTACATATAAGCGTCTGTGTAAGTTCCTTCAAGCCAAAAGTGAAAATATCCGTCGCTAAAAGGAACAAAAGATTCAATTCCGCCCTGAAAAGCAAGTCCGTTCGGCGTTGTGTCGTCTTCAAAGTTTGAAGTTTCGTAGGCGGTCTGATATTGCGTCATTGCAAATTCGCCATAAAGCCTCAAAAATTTTACAGGCGTGTATGCAAGCTTTAAAGCTAAATAATCGCAAGTGTTGCTTTCGTTGCTTCCGTAGTCGCGCCAAGCCGCAAATCCGTGGTAAATTGTCCAAGGATTCAAATAGCGAAGCTCCATCGGCGCAAAAACAAGCAAAGATTCCCTTGCTGTAAACTGAAGTTTCTTAAAAAAACGGAAATTGATTTCGTGCGAGTAAAGATATTTGTCCACGTTGAACTGATCGACATTCATTGAATATCTGAAATTCGGCGTGCAAAAACCAAGCTCCATATAGCTAGAGCCTGTAAAATATCTGCTTTGCGCAATGCTTCCAGTTAACGAGCGTGTAAAGTCAGAAGCTCCTCTTCCAATCTGAAAAGTCAAAGCCGCGTTTTCTGTAAAATTATGGCTTGTGCTGAAATATCCTGTATCCGGGAAATTTATGTCGATTTCATCTGCGGAAAGAGGCACGCTCAAAAAATTGTCGTTGTCTTCTTTTGTATTTTTGTTCAGCGCGAGTTTTCCTTCAAACATCATTGTAAAATAATCCGCGCCTTCAATTTTTACAGGAACATAAAGAAAGTCTCCTTTGTCGTAGCGTCCGTAGTTCCATTCCAAATCGTCGTTCTGCTTGTAATAGCCTTCCAAATTGAGTTCAAGCTCAAAGCCAAGTTTTATTAAATCCGGCCCGAACTGAAAAGATTCCTGCGAGCAATAATTTTTTATTCTGTCATATTGAATTTTTCCGGCGGAACTCAAAGAACTGTATTCGGCTTCATCAAGGAAAAAAAGAATTTCGCCAACGCTTAAAGGAGAACGGTCGGTAAAGTCAAGCCTGCCCTGCTCCATCGCAACTGCGGCAAGAGCGTCGTAAATCCAGTGTCCGCTTTTTACAAGTTCATTTTTTCCGCGCGCAAAAGAAAAGAACGGCACAGAAAGCAAAATAATCCAAAGAAATTTTTTAAATGAACTTAAAATTTTCATAGAAATCAATTTTACTTGATTCTTGCAGAAAGTACAAGTATAGAGTAAAATCGTTTGAATATGAAAATCGCAATGTTTACGGATGCGTATTTTCCGCGCATAAATGGAGTTACAGTTTCAGTTCAGTCTTTTGCGGAAGGACTTTGCAAGCTTGGGCACGAAGTCTGCGTTGTCTGCCTTGAATATACGGAAGAGCAGCAGAAAAGCTCTTTTTTTGACGAAAAATCGAATGACGAAAAGTCGCCGTTTAAAATCTTAAGAATTCCTTCCACTTGGATTGCGTTTTCCAAGGAAGACAGAATGATGCGGCTGGACAAATGGCATCTCGTAAAAAAATTCATGGACGAATTTCAGCCTGACGTAATCCACATAAATTCAGAATGGACGGTCGGATATTTCGGCGCAATTTACTGCCGCCACCGCCACGTTCCTTTTGTGTTCACTTTCCACACGCTTTGGGAAGACTACCTTGCAAACTACATAAGCTTTGTTCCTGCGAGCGGACTGAAAAAAATCGGAATGGAAGTCGTGCGCTTTTACTTAAAAAGAGCCGATATGATTATCGCTCCGACAAAACGGATTGCCGAAGTCGTGGACAGATATGGAATAAAACGGCAGGTGAACATTCTTCCGACTGGAATCCCGGACAACAAGCTTGAATATGACGAAAA
The DNA here is from genome assembly GCA_963654755.1 of Desulfovibrionaceae bacterium. GTDB lineage: Bacteria > Spirochaetota > Spirochaetia > Treponematales > Treponemataceae > Treponema_D. The sequence continues at coordinate 49,668 of CAVKBG010000007.1, read as the reverse complement.
AAAATCAGAGGCAGTTTACGCGACGCTTTTCAAAAAATTCCCAGAATTAAAGGAAAGAAAAATTCTTCTTTTTGTTGGACGGATTGTAAAGGAAAAAAATCTTCCGTTCCTTTTTGATGTTCTGGAAAAAGTTCAGGAATTCCGGCCGGACACTGCGCTTTTGTTCGTGGGCGGCGGACCGTTTTTGAGCGAGCTGCAGGAATCAGTAAAATCGCGCGGACTTGAAAAATCAGTTTTCTTTACAGGATATATCGACGGGAATGATTTGATTTACTTTTACAGGCTGGCTTCGGTCTTTACTTTTCCGAGCAAAACGGAAACGCAGGGGCTTGTTACAGTTGAAGCGATGCTTTCAGGTCTGCCGGTTGTCGCAATCGGTGAAATGGGAACTGTAGACGTAATGCAGGGAGACAACGGCGGCTTTATGGTAAAAGACGATGTTGAAGAATTTTCAGAGAAGACGCTGGAGCTTTTGCAGAACGAATCGCTTCACAAGGAAAAATCAGCGCAGGCCTTGGAATGGGGAAGCAAATGGAAAATTTCTTCTCTTGCGCCCAAGCTGACCGAATGCTACCAAAAAGCAATCGACATCTGCAAAGAAAGGGAAATCAAGTGACGGCAGAGGAAAAAAGCAAAGTCTACAATTTTATAAAAACAGCCTCTTCTTGGAGCTACGGTTATCCGTCGCCAGATTTTAAAGAAACTCCAGAATTTGAAGACGACATAGAAATTCCAGAAGAACATGAAGAAATAAAAGCGCAAGAGCCAGTTCAAGTTCAGCCGCAAACTTCTCAAATTCCTGCAGAACAAAATCCGGCTGAAAAAGTTCCGGCTCAAGGCATAACGCTCGAATCAATCGCGGCAAAAATCGCTTTGTGCAAAAACTGCGTTCTATGCAAGGCAAGAACAAACACAGTTCCGGGCGAAGGCGTTGAAAATCCTTACGTAATGGTAATTGGCGAAGGTCCGGGCGAAGACGAAGATAAAACAGGACGGCCTTTTGTTGGAAAAGCAGGTCAGCTTCTTGATAAAATGCTCGCGGCGATTTCACTTGGGCGCACAGCAAACTGCTACATTGCAAACATCGTAAAATGCCGCCCACCGATGAACAGAACGCCAATGCCAGACGAAGCCCAGGCATGCTCAGGTTATCTTCAGGCGCAGATTCACATTTTAAAGCCAAAGTACATTCTTGCAATGGGACGCACGGCAGTTCAGAATCTTTTGGACACACAGCAGGGAATAAATTCTCTCCGCGGAAAATGGCTTGAATACAGTCTGGGCGAAACAAAAATCCCGCTGCTCGCAACTTACCATCCAAGCGCGCTTTTACGCAACGAAAGCCTCAAGCGTCCTGCCTGGGAAGACTTAAAAGTTTTCAAATCGCGAATCTTAAAAGAAATCCCGAACTACGCGGAAAAATTCTATGCAGAATGATTCTCCCGCCACGGATTCAGCGTACATCGATGTAATTCTGAATGTTCCGCTGAACCAGACTTTTACTTACAAAATCCCGGAAGGCACACAGAACATTGAAAATCCATTCGGACTGCGGGTTGAAGTAAAATTCGGAAACAGAAAAACTTCAGGCTTTGTTGCCGCCGTCCACAAAACTTTGCCGCAAAACTGCGCCGTTCCAGAAGAAAAAATCCGCACAGCGCTTCGCTACATAGACCAAGTTCCGCTTTTGACAAAAGAACTTTTGGAGCTTGCGGAATTTATGAGCGGCTACTACATTGCGTCAATCGGGGAATGCGTTTTTGCAATGATTCCTTCAGGCAAGCGCGAAACTGAAATTCCGGGACTTTCCTTTTCGGAAGATGAATTTGGATTTGAAAGAAAAGAATTGAGCGAAGAACAGAAAAATGCGGTAAACGGAATTCTTTCTTCAACTGAAAAATTCCACTACCTTTACGGAACAACAGGAAGCGGCAAAACAGAAGTCTTTTTAAGCGCGGCGGAAAAAATCATGGAATCAGGCAAAGGCGTAATTTATCTTGTGCCGGAAATCGGACTTACGCCGCAAGTTGTAAAAGCCGTTCAAAAAAGATTCGGAAGCACAGTCGCAGTTCTTCATTCCGCGCTCACGCCAAGCCAGCGTCTCGGAGAATGGAAGCGAATTTTAATCAAGGAAGCCCGCATTGTCGTGGGAGCAAGAAGCGCAGTTTTTGCCCCGGTTCCACAGCTCGGACTTATAATAATTGACGAGGAGCACGATTCTTCATACAAATCAGGCTCTTCCCCGCGCTACCATGCACGGCAGATTGCAATGCTTAGGTGTAAAAAAAATTCCATTCCGCTCGTAATGGGAAGCGCAACGCCATCGGTTGAATCCTGGCGCTCAATGCAAAACGGAACAATCATCCGGCACACGCTCACGAAACGGCTGGCAGGAGGCGAAAAACCGCAAATCAGCTGCGTAAACCTAAGCCTTGAAGCCGACAAGGAAAGCTGCATTTCAAAGCCGCTTCAAAATGAAATTCAGTCAGCCCTTTCAGAAAAAAAACAGACGATTCTATTTTTGAACCGAAGAGGATTCACGCATTTTTTTAGATGCTCAAGCTGCGGATACGAATTAAAGTGCAAAAACTGCTCGGTTTCCATGACATACCACAAAAACGAAAACCGCCTAAGATGCCACTACTGCGGATATTCACTTCCGCCGCCACAGCAATGCCCAAAATGCGGCTCGCTTGACATAGGATATTCAGGATTCGGAACAGAATACATTGAAGCAGAAGTAAAGGCGAAGTTTCCAAACGCAAAAGTCGTGCGCATAGACACAGACTCGCTGCACCACAAAGGAGAATTGCAGGAAAAACTTGATTCATTCAGAAAAGGCGAATACGACATTCTACTCGGAACTCAGATGGTCGCAAAAGGACTGAATTTTCCGAACTTAAAGCTTGCAGGAGTTGTTCTTGCAGACACCGCTCTTCATTTGCCGGATTTTCGTGCGCAGGAAAAAACGTTCGCGCTTATAACGCAGGTTGCAGGCAGAGCCGGAAGATTTTTCCCCGGAGGAAAAGTTATCGTGCAAAGCTACAGCCCGGACCGCGACGCAATAAACTATGCCGTAAAAGGACTTACAGAAGAATTCTATAAAAATGAGCTTGAAGCGCGCCAAATTCTTAACTTTCCGCCTTATTCACGGCTTTTGCGCCTTGTGTTCCGCTCGCAAAAACCAGACGCAGCCCAGAATGCAGCCCAGAGCGCGTACAATATTCTGTGCAAGTGCCGTCCGCAGGGAGTTGACATTCTTGGACCTGCAGAATGCCCGCTTGAAATGGTAAACGGAAGCCACCGCCATCAGATTCTTCTGCGCGCAAAGCAAATCCGCCCGCTTCAGGAAATGGCAAAAAAACTCGTGTGGGGATTCAAGCCGCCCAAAGATGTCTACATAGAAACAGATACAGATCCCGTAAGCCTTCTCTAAAAAAAATATTCTGCACTCTGCTGAAAGTCCGCCGGAACAAAAAAAGCCGCCAGATTAGCATTTTGCGCTAAAATGACGGCAGTTTTAGAAAGTCAAATGTCGAATTTTATATTTTACTGTCATTATCGGGCTTGACCCTGCGATGTTTCTGAAAGAAACTCGATTGATAATCTATTGAAATTTTACAGCAGATTCCCGTGTCCTAGCACGGGAATGACATCCAAGTAACTATTTTTACAAAAACTCGAAACAAAGCCTATAGATTTTGTCTGGCTTAGAATTCCTGCTTAACCTTGTCTACGTCTACACCGGCATCCTTTTCGCGGATTTCTACACGGCGGATTTTTCCGCTGATTGTCTTTGGAAGCTCGTGCACAAACTCAATTATTCTAGGACACTTGAAAAGCGCAGTCTCGTGCTTTACAAAATCAAAAAGCTCATGCTCAAGCTCTTCGGAAGCTTCGTATCCCGGAGAAAGAACTATTGTGGCTTTTACAGCCTGTCCTCTTTTTTCGTCAGGAACGCCAGTAACAGCGCATTCCATTACAGCCGGATGCTGCTGAAGAACAGACTCAACTTCAAACGGACTGATTCTGAATCCAGAAGACTTGATAATGTCGTCTTTTCTTCCAACAAACCAAACGTAGCCGTCTTCGTCCATGTAGACAGTATCTCCAGTGTGGTAAACGCCTCCGTCAAAAGCATTTGCGGTAAGGGCAACATCGCGGTAATATCCAGAAAGAAGTCCGAACGGATGTCCTTTGTCCAAGTGGATTACAAGCTCGCCGACTTCTCCTGCAGGAACAGGTTTTCCGCTTACATTGACAACAGAAACGTCATAAACAGGAGACGGACGTCCCATTGAGCCTGGGCGAACTACAGCGTCAAGGAAGTTTCCGCAGATAATCGTGGATTCAGTCTGACCGTAGCCTTCGTAGATTTTCTTTCCAGTCTGCTCGATAAACTTGTTGTAAACTTCGCCGTTAAGAGCTTCTCCCGCAGTCGCAAAGCGCACTACGCTGCTGATGTCGTACTTTGAAAGATCCTGCCTGATAAGGTAGCGGTAAACAGTTGGAGGCGCGCAGAAAGTTGTAATTCCGTACTTTGCAATTTTCTGGAGCATCTTGTCCGGCTTGAAGCTGTGCATATCATAAACGAAAACCGCGCTTCCGCAAATCCACTGACCGTAAAGCTTGCCCCAGACAGCTTTTCCCCAGCCAGTTTCAGAAACAGCAAGATGAAGTCCGTTGTCCTGAACGCCGTGCCAGTATTTTGCAGTTATAAGGTGTCCGATTGGATAAAGGAAGTTGTGCAGAACCATTTTTGGATAGCCAGAAGTTCCAGATGTAAAGTAAAGAAGCATCGGGTCTTCGCTATGGACGGCGGCATCTCCTACCGGGCGCGGAAATTCAGGAACGCATTTGTCAACTTCAGCGTGAAAATCAATCCAGCCTTCGCGTGAAGGTCCTACTGTAACAAGTTTTTTTACGGTCGGGGAATTCGGAAGAGCCTTTTCAATTTCAGACTGAACAGCCGGATTGTCGTAGGAAATAATCATCTTGATTTCAGCGGCGTTTGTGCGGTACTCGATGTCTTTTTGAAGAAGCTGGTCTGTAGCCGGAACTGCAATCGCTCCGATTCTATGAAGAGCCATCATTACCCACCACCATTCGTAGCGGCGGCGCAAAATCATCATAACGGCATCGCCTTTTTTTATTCCCTGGGAAGCAAGAAAATATGCAGTCCGCTTTGAATCAGCAGAAATCTGCTCGAATGTCCAAGTATGTTCTTCACCGTCGTCATCGCACCACACAAGGGCTCTTTTTCCCGGCTCTGTAACAGTGTAGCGATCTACAATGTCATAAGCAAAATTGAAATTTTCTGGAGCCTTCAAGCGGCAATGCGCCTTCAAGTCCTCGTAGGAAGTAAACTCTCTGTCTTCAACTAAAAAATCATGATAAAGTGCCATATATTCCTCTTAAAAACAGTGTGGTTAAAAGTTTTTCTGACATTTTAATACAAAATGTCATTCATTTCAAGCGAAATACTTCCGCTTAAAATGAACTTCAAATCACTATAGACTTAGACACCCGGACTTTCAGAAAGTTGCAAATATATAGAAAATTTTATATATTTACTGCATTATGTTTGACAAATTATTAACACTTATTTTCGGTTCGGCAAATGACCGCGCTGTTAAAGCACTGAAGCCTGTTGTTGCGCAGATTGAAGCTAGAGAAAGCTGGGCACAGGCATTTTCTGACGAGCAGTTTCCTGAACAGACAAAAATCCTAAAAGAGCGTCTTGCAAAGGGCGAGACTCTCGATGATATTCTTGTGGACGCATTCGCATTGGCAAGAGAAGCGGCAAAAAGGGTTCTTGGAGAGCGCGCTTATCCATGCCAGCTAATGGGTTCTCTTGTGCTTCATTCAGGCAGAATAACAGAAATGAAGACTGGTGAAGGAAAAACTCTCATGTGCGTTTGCGCCGCCTACTTGAATTCTCTTAGCGGAAAAGGCGTTCACATTGTTACTGTAAACGATTACCTTGCAGAGCGCGACAGCCAGTGGATGGGACGCATTTACAGATTCCTTGGCCAGACTGTAGGCTGCATTTTAAGCAATATGGATAACGACGCAAGAAAAGCCGCATACAACTGCGACCTAACTTACGGAACAAACAACGAGTTCGGATTCGACTATTTGCGCGACAATATGCAGATTGACGCTTCCCGCAAAGTTCAGCGCGGATTCAACTTCTGCATTGTAGACGAAATCGACTCCATTCTTATCGATGAAGCAAGAACTCCGCTTATTATTTCAGGTCAGGGCGAAGACGACACTTTCAAATTCCACGAAGTTGACAAATACATTGGAATGTTCACGGAAGTCAAAAAAGATCCAAAGACAAACGACTATCCGGACGAAGTTGAAATGACTCCAGAACAGCGCGCGGCACTCGAAGGCGACTACAAACTGGACGAAAAAAGCAAGCGAGTTTCATTTACAGACAAGGGAATGAACAAAATCAACGATATTCTTCTTTCCCACAATCTTATTGAGCCGGGAACAACTGTTTTTGACGAGCAGAATTTTGAATTCGTTCATTATTTTACACAGGCATTGAGGGCGCACACGCTTTATCATCCTGATGTTGATTACGTTGTAAAAGACGGACAAGTTCAGATTGTTGACGAATTCACAGGACGCATTCTTGAAGGAAGACGATACGGCGACGGACTTCATCAGGCAATAGAAGCAAAGGAGCATTTAAAGATTGCCCAGCGCAACAGAACTCTTGCGACAATCACGTTCCAGAATTTCTTCAGAATGTACGACAAGCTTTCTGGAATGACAGGAACAGCCGCAACAGAAGCCGTGGAATTCGACAAAATTTACAACCTTGATGTTGTTGTAATTCCGACAAACAAGCCGGTTGCCCGCATTGACGAGGACGATGAAGTTTACCTGAACGAAAGCGACAAATGGATTGCAATTTCAAAAGAAGTTGAAGAAGCGCACAAAAAAGGCCAGCCAGTTTTAATCGGAACTGTTTCCGTAGAAAAATCAGAGCATCTTTCGGCAATTCTCACAAGAAAAGGAATCCGCCACGAAGTTCTTAACGCAAAAAACCACGCGCGTGAAGCCTTGATTATAGCTGAAGCCGGAGCAAAAGGAGCCGTAACTGTCGCAACAAACATGGCAGGTCGCGGTACAGACATCAAGCTCGGCGGAAGTCCTGAAACCAGAGCAAGAAAAAAAGTCGGAACAGAAGCTTCTCAGGAACAGTTTGACGAAGCTCTTAAAATTGAAAAGGAACAGTGGAAAAAAGACTACGAGGAAGTAAAAAATCTTGGCGGACTTTACGTAATCGGTTCTGAACGCCATGAAAGCCGCCGTATTGACAATCAGCTGCGCGGACGTTCTGGACGACAGGGAGATCCGGGAAGAAGCAAATTCTACATTTCAATGGACGATGATCTTATGAGGCTGTTTGGCGGCGAAAAGATGAAAGCCATTATGAGCAGAATCGGAATGCAGCCAGGCGAGCCGATAAATCACCCGATGCTTAACCGCTCAATTGAAAAAGCCCAGAAGAAAGTAGAAGAAAGAAACTTTGAAATAAGAAAAAATCTTCTTGACTACGACGATGTTTTGAACCAGCAGAGAAAATTTATTTATGACCAGCGTGATGAAATTCTTGTGGACGAAGATTTGAGCGGCAGAGTTATGAACAACGCAAAAGAAACTGTCTCTGAAATTTTCGAAGAATTCAAGCATGAAAGAAATCCGTCACAAAGCGCGCTTGCAGACAAAATCTACAACACATTCGGTCAGCAGCTTTCTTATGATCAGCTTACAGAAGAAGGAGTTGATGCGGCTCTTCAGAATGACTTGACGCAAAAGGAAATGCTTGCCGGAAAACAAAGCCTGAATATGTTTATCCGCTACCAGTACATTCAGATGATTGACAAAAAATGGCTTGATCAGCTTGAATTCCTTGACGGATTAAGAGAAGCCGTTCACTTGCGTTCTTACGGAAGCAAAAATCCGCTCACAGAATATAAAATTGACGGATTCAATCAGTTTGACGAAATGCTTGACAATATAAGAGATTCTGTAACAAGCAGAGTTTTCAAAGTAAAAGTTCAAGTCGGCTCACAGCCACAACGCCAGCAGCAGCCTCGCCAAATGAATGCCCAGCATCAGGAAGCGCAGTCAATGGCAAGAAGCGCGCAGCAGGCAGCCCAGAATTCAGCGATGAAAAGCGGAAGGCAAGGACAAAGCGTAACGGTAACCAGAGCAGTTCCAAAAGTAGGCAGAAATGATCCATGCCCTTGCGGAAGTGGAAAAAAATACAAAAACTGCTGCGGAAGAAATTCCTAAGCAATAAATTTCATCTAAAAAAATAAAGGCCTTGGTTCTGAAAAACAGCGCCAAGTCCTTTTTTGTTTGCTTCAGAATAAAAAACGCTAGAGTATATAACGCTCCAAATTCTGGTTTTGAATTACACCATTCAGTTTTTCATCAACATATTTGCTGTCAATTGTTATTGTTTCACCTGCATGGCGGTCAGCATCAAAACTCAATTCTTCAAGAACAGTTTCCATTATAGTGTGAAGACGGCGCGCGCCTATATTTTCACTGTGGGAATTTACATCTTCCGCAATAAAACTCATGCGGTCAATGGCTTCGTCTGCAAACTTCAAAGTTACGCCTTCAGTGGCAAGAAGAGCTTCATACTGCTTTACAAGTGCATTTTTCGGCTCGGTAAGTATGCGCTTAAAATCTTCTTTTTTGAGCGGCTCCAATTCAACGCGAAGAGGAAATCTTCCTTGAAGTTCTGGAATAAGATCGCTAGGGGCAGACACACTGAACGCTCCAGCTCCGATGAACAAAATATGAGTTGTGTTTACCACGCCCCATTTTGTATTCACGTCGCTTCCTTCAACAATAGGAAGAATATCACGTTGAACTCCTTCTCTGCTGACTGCCTGCCGGTCGCCTTCACCACCGTGAGTTGCAATCTTGTCTATTTCATCTATAAAAATAATTCCGCTTTGCTCTACTCTTTTTTTTGCCTCGTCAGCTGCCTTGTCGCTGTCCGTGTTCCGCTCAAGAGTGTCCGCCATAAGAATTTGCCGAGCTTCCCGAACAGTTACATTGCGCCGCTTTGATCTTCCACCTGAAAGAAGCTCCTGAAGTCCGTTTATGCTTTCCTCAAGGTCTTCCGGATTGCTTGCTCCCATCATGTTCATGCTGAACGAAGGCTGACGGTGAACGATTATTTCCACAACGCGGTCTTCAAGTTTTCCTTCACGGAGCATTGCCCTGAATTTTTCACGTGTGGAAGCCATGTCTTCGCGGGATGAAGTTTCTTCTTCGATTTCTTCCTGCGGCTCTTCCTGAACAGGAGCTTCTTTTGGAATATCAACTTGAATCAAACTTCCCTGAATCGGGCTTGACTCGCCAAATATATTTCCAAGCACATGGACATCCCGTTTTGGAGAGGAATCCTTGCGCTTTTTCTTGCCAGAACTTCCAGGCAAAAGCAAATCAAGCAGCTGGTCTTCCACCATAGGAATGCATTTTTCACGCAACTTTTCCTGCATTTCAGCTTTTACCATATTGTAGCCAACCGCCATAAGATCGCGAACCATGCTTTCAACATCGCGGCCCACATAGCCAACTTCAGTGTATTTTGTGGCTTCCACTTTCAAGAATGGCGCTCCACAAAGTTTTGCAAGACGGCGGGCTATTTCAGTTTTTCCAACTCCAGTCGGTCCCATCATCAAAATGTTCTTAGGCGCAACTTCGTCCCGAATTTCTTCTGGAAGCTTTATTCTGCGCTGGCGGTTTCGCAAAGCAACTGCGACAAAACGTTTTGCCTTTTGCTGTCCGATTATGTAATTGTCAAGTTTTTCAACAATCTGCGCTGGAGTAAGTCCGTCTGGAATTCCAGCTGAACTTGACTGCGCCTTGATTTCTTCAGTCATATTAAAGCTCCTCAACTACAACGTTGCTGTTAGTATAAATACAAATTTGTCCTGCGATTGCAAGCGACTTTTGGGCAATTTCTTTTGCGGAAAGCTGTGAAGATTCCATATAAGCCATTGCCGCCGCATAAGCATAATTTCCTCCAGAGCCGATTGCAAGAATATCGTTTTCAGGCTCAATAACGTCTCCGCTTCCTGAAATCAAAAGAATTTTATTTGAATCAGCCACAAGCAAAAGTGCTTCAAGTTTGCTCATTGAACGTTCTGTGCGCCAAAGTTTTGCAAGCTCAACTGCGGCACGAGTAAGGTCTCCGTTAAATGTCTTGAGTTTTTCCTCGAATTTATCAAAAAGCGTAAAAGCATCTGCGGTTGCTCCGGCGAATCCTGTAAGAACTTTTCCATCGTAAATGCGGCGCACTTTTTTTGCGTTGCCCTTCATCACTGTGTTTCCCATAGTAACCTGACCGTCTCCAGCCATGGCAACTTTTCCGTTTCTCCTTACAGCGATTACAGTGGTGCTGCGGATTTTATTTTCATTTTCCATAATTTGTATTCTCCTTAGCAGGCAGTTTTTAGTTTCAGTCTTTTTTTCCTGAATGCGGAAACGCCTGGCTGTATACTTTTTTTAAACGTTCCAAAGTTACATGAGTATAACGCTGGGTCGTGCTTATGCTCGAATGTCCAAGAAGCTCCTGAACAATTCTTATGTCCGCGCCGGAATTAAGCATTCCCGTAGCAAAAGTGTGCCTAAAAGCATGAGGCGAAACATGGCTTCCAGTTCCTTCAATTCCTGTGTATCGGCTCACGATATACCAAATTCCATGGGCCGAAAGCGCAGTTCCTTTTTGGCTTAAAAAAATTCTGCTTACTTCGCCAGCGCATCCTTTTTCAGCCTGCGGAAATCTTGCATTCCGTTCCTTTAAATAAAGCATAAGGGCGTTTCTTGCGTCCTGCTCAAAATAAACACGGCGGTCTTTTTTTCCTTTTCCAGTAACAATTGCGCTTCTAAAATCACTTGTAAAATCCTGAAACTTCAAGGAAGCAAGCTCGCTCACACGGCATCCAGAAGAATACATCATTTCAAAAATCGCCTTATCCCTTGATGCCCACAAAAGCTCTTTTTTTTCAGGCTGACGGCAAACATTGTCAATTTCAGTCTGAGACATAAAGCGCGGAAGTGTTTTAGGCTGACGAAGACACTTTAGCTCGTAGGAAACGTTTTTAGAAATATAACCAAATTTCTTTAAATATGCAAACAATCCTCTGACTGCGGAAATAATTCTATTTATAGAAGCCACTGAATATTTTCTGCGGCTCAAATCTCCAACAAAAAGCCGCAAGTCTTCCAGAGTAAGTTCTTCTGGCAATTTGCCGTTTCCAAAGAATTCGCAAAAATGAGCCAAGTCCTGCCGGTAAGACAAAACTGTATTTTCTGACAGCCCGCGCACACTTCCAAGGTAAACCAAGAATTCTTCGGAGCATTCACAGAGAGTTTCAGGCATTTTGGGATTCTTTTGACTCTTTATCAGCCTTGTTCGCCTTTGCAAATTCTCCAGCCGCTTCCGCAGCAACAGCTTCATCCGCTGAATGGAGATAGTCGCAGTCAGGATTTATGCAGCTTTTATATGAACCATTTTTCTTGTCGTATTTTTCAACAAGAAACCAGCCGCACTTAGGGCAGTAAACGTCAATCGGCTTAAAATGCGAAATAAATGTGCATTCAGGATAATTTGTGCATCCGTAGAATTCTTTTCCGCGGCCTTTTGTTTTTCTTGCGACAATATGCCCATCACAGCCTTTGCGCGGACATTTTGCAAGCGGAACACTTTTTGTATTGTGGCACTCAGGGAATCCAGAGCAAGCAAGAAAATATCCGAAGCGTCCAAGTTTTTTTACCATTGGCTTTCCGCACTTCTCGCAAATTTCATCAGTAGGCTCGTCAAGAGTTCCTTTTAAGCTTTCCTGATTTTCCATGACTTCCTCGACACGATTTTTAAACGGTCCAAAGAAATCCGCAATCATATTGTTCCAGACAAGTTCATTCTGCTCCACCTTGTCAAGGTCATTTTCAACTTCCGAAGTAAACTGCTCATTTATAACATCAGGAAATGATTCCACAAGAATCTTGCAGATAATTTTTCCGAGCATTGTTGGAACAAGCTGCTTGTTATTCCGCGTAACATAATAGCGGTCAAGCAAAACTGAAATTATAGGCGCATAAGTCGACGGGCGGCCGATTCCTTTTTCCTCCAAAGTTTTTACCATTGAAGCGTCAGTGTAGCGGGCCGGTCCTTGAGTAAAATGCTGCTCAGGATAAAATTTTCCGCTTGAAAGAATTTCGCCAATCTTAAGAGAAGGAAGGCTTCCCGTTACGTCCTCTTTTGAAGAAAGCGTCTTTATAACATTATAGAAACCTTTGTGGCTTAGCTTGCTTGCGCTCACACGGAACAAAGCGTCTCCAGCCTGAATGTCAACGCTGGTTGTCTTTGACTTTGCATTGTTCATCTGGCTCGAAACAAAACGCTCCCAAATAATTGAGTACAAACGAAGTTCTTCACGAGTCAAATATTCCTTTACGCTGTCTGGAGTATACTTTACATAAGTCGGACGAATTGCTTCATGGGCATCCTGCGCGCTTTTTCCAACCGCATACTCAATTTTTTCAGCAGGAAGATCCTCCGGGAAATTTTTTCCAATCCAGTCTCTTACGTCATTTATAGCAGTCTGGCTTATGCGGACAGAATCAGTACGCATATAGGTAATAAGTCCAACGCGAGTGCTTCCAATCTGCACGCCTTCATAAAGACGCTGTGCAATCTGCATTGTTTTTCTTGAAGTAAAGCTGAGCCTGTTTGCCGCTGCCTGCTGAAGTTTTGAAGTTGTAAAAGGCGGCTTAGGGCGAACTGTTTTTTCAGTTTCCTTTATGTCTAAAACTTTGCACTCGCTGTTTTGAATTTCCTTTATAATATCATTAACAGCATTTTCGTTTTTCAGCTCAGGCTTTGTTCCCTTGTACTGGACAAGCTGAGCCGTAAATTTATTTTTTCCCTTTGCAAAATCCGCATCAAGAGACCAATATTCTTCAGGAATAAAATCTTCAACTTCCTTTTCACGCTCGCAAATAAGGCGCAACGCAACAGACTGAACACGGCCGGCGCTAAGTCCGTTTTTTACTTTTTTCCAAAGAAGCGGACTCAAGTTGTAGCCAACAAGCCTGTCAAGAACACGGCGGGCTTTTTGAGCATTTACCTTTGCCTCGTCTATTTCACGCGGATTTTTTACAGATTCTTTTATCGCAACTGGAGTGATTTCATTAAACACAATGCGCTGTATAGAAGCATCTGTTTTTTCCTTGAGCGCATTATTCAAATGCCAAGCAATCGCTTCACCTTCGCGGTCATTATCCGACGCAAGCAGAACACCAGAAGAATTCTTTGCATCTTTCTGCAGCTCCTTTAAAAGCTTTGCGCGCCCACGGACAGTTATGTATTCCGGCTGAAAATTATTGTTTACATCGATTGCGATGCGGCTTTTGGGCAAATCAATAAGATGTCCCATTGAAGCCTTTACTGTGTAGCCAGTTCCAAGATAATGCTCGATTGTCTTTGCTTTCGCAGGAGACTCAACAATAATCAGAGTGTTCTTTTTTGTCTCTTTTTTCGATGTTTTTTTAGCAGTTTTTTCAGCCATAATCCACCTGTCAGCATGAATCAAAAAATTCAAGCTGTCCTTTATTTTTACAGACTTTAAATCCCGGAGCATTTTTTCTGACCGCGATAAAATCCGCATAGTTTTCTATAACTGGAGCTCCTTCCTCAATAAATTTTTCAGAAGTACGGACATTTTTCTTTCCGCCGCGTCCATTTTTTTCAGCCTCGCCGCAAAATCCAGCCGAATGAAAAACAACATCGCGGTTGTAATCAAGGGCGAAATCAGCAGTAATAAGAGCACCGCTTCCAGCAGGAGCATGAACAACCACAGTGCAGGAAGACAATGCCGCCACAAGCCTGTTCCGCTGAACAAATCTCCAAGGCTCAGCAGGAACACCGGGAACATACTCGCTTGCAATAAATCCGCCGCTTTTTACAATTTGCTGGGCAAGGCTTCTGTTTCCATACGGAACAACAGTATCTATTCCGCACGGAAGAATCGCCGCAGTTGACTGCAAAATTCCAGAGGCAAGAGCACCTTTGTGAGCAAAACTGTCAATTCCGTTTGCAAGCCCGGAAATAACAGTCTGCCCGCAAAAAGCAGCTTCCTTTGCAAAGCCAAAAGCCGCACGCGCAGTTTCTTCACAAACGCGTCTTGTTCCCACAACAGAAACACAAGGCTTTTTCAAGGCTTCTAAAGTTCCGCGGTAAAAAAATGCGTAAGGCGGATCTGGAATAGTTCTAAGCATGGCAGGAAATTCCGCTTCATAATAAAAAACGGAATTTATTCCTTTTGATTCTGCAAGGCTAAAACTTTTTTCAGCTAAAGCCCTGCACGCCTTTCCATTCCAAACTGCCCTTCCCAAACTTCTGCCTATAATAGTAGAAAGCTCTTCTATAGACAGTAACGCAAGATTATCCATGCTGTCAATATTTTTCTTTAAAAGAATTTTTTCTTTGGCAGAAAGGAATGTTATTGATGAAATTGCAATGTCTAAAATATTCACAAGAAAAAGATATAAAAATTTGTTATAAAATGCAAATTTTATTTATACTGAAGCTCAAGGCACTTCTTTTTGTTTTCCTGCGCAGCCTGAACTTTTTCAGCATTGGGCTTAAGCTCAATAATTTTGTCGTAAAGTTCAATAGCCTTGTCAAACTGATACGTTAAATAATATGCGCCTGCAAGAGCAAACATTGCATTTGTATCTCTAGTTTGAACAGAAAGGAATTTTTCAAGATAAGGAATCGCCTTGTCGCCCTGACCGAATTCAAAAACGTAAAGAATTCCAAGTCCGTACAAAACGCGGTAATAATTCGGGTCGATTTTCAATGCCTGAAGATACGAGTTTTCAGCAAGACGAAGATAATTCATTTTTTTTATTGCGCCGCTTGAAGAAGTTCCATTCGCTTCAAAATCAAGGCTGGCATTAGCCAAGTGGCCCGCACAGCTTCCTACGTAATAATAAAGGTTTGCGTTGTCCGGATAATAAGACAGAGCTTTTTGGAAACATTCCAGTGCTTTTCCGTACATCTGCTGGTCAATATAACGAGTTCCAAGAATTTTATACCAAATTCCAATCTGGCCTTCTGTTAAAGCCAAATCCATTGCGCGGGCATCGTATTTTTTTATAGCTTCCTCAAGCTCTTCTTTTGTCGTAGGATTTGAAACGCCTTCTTCAATTCGCTGCATCCGCTTTACAGAATTATAAGAAGGAGAACAGGAAATCGCCGCAAAAGAAATCAAAAGCGCAAACGAAATTTTTATAATTTTTTTCATACAAATCCTCCGCTGTTTTATTCAGTTTTATGACCGGGAAAAAAATCCCTGTGGCTTTCTTCAAGCCTTGAATCGTCTATGTGCGTATAAATCTGCGTTGTGGACAAATCTGAATGTCCCAAAAGTTCCTGCACAGATCTTAAATCCGCTCCGCCCGAAAGCAAATGAGTTGCAAAGGAATGGCGCAAAGTGTGGACTTTCGCTTCAATTCCAGTTTTTTTTCCCATCGATTTGAAGTTTTTCCAAATTCCTTTTCTTGAAATAGGATTCCCTTTAGAATTTACAAAAACTTCAGGAATAATTCTACTTCCAACAAATCCGGGACGAATTTCAAAAATCCATTTTTTAAGCCAAAACGCCGCATCCTCGCCAAACGGAACAAGTCGCTCCTTGCTGCCTTTTCCGCGCACAAGAATCAGATTTTCGTCAAAATGAACATTTGAAATCAAAAGTGAACAAGCTTCGCTTATCCGAAGTCCGCAGCTGTAAATCACTTCGTACAACGCGCGGTCTCTTATTCCAAGCGGCTTTTTCACATCGATTGAAGCCAAAAGACTGTCAACCTGCTCAACTTCCAAAACTTTTGGCAAAGCTCTTGAAACTTTTGGCTTTCCGATTTCATGCGCAAAATTTTCAATCCAAATTTTTTTTCGGACTAAAAACGAACCAAAAATTCTAAGCGCAGATAAATCTTTTGCAAGAGTAATTTCTTTTCTTCCGGAAGTTTTTCTAAAAGCCGCATAATAAAGCAAAGTTTGAACTGAAACTTTTTCTAGCGGCGTTTCATTTTTTTCCAGATAGTCAAGAAATTCCTGAACGCAAATCAAATAAGTTTCCGCCGTCAGTTTTCCGTGATTTTCCACAAAAAGAAGATCACTGTAAAATTCCTGAAGCAGAGATTTTCTTTCCATAAATTAAAGCTGCGTCAAATCTATGGAGCGCGAAAGTCCGTTCAGGCGTTTTCTATAAATTGCCGGCTGATTTATGTCGTTCGGATCAATTTTTATTCCCGCAGGAAGTTTGTGTCCGGAAAACGGTCTTTTTTCTTCTGGAGAATTTTTTTCTTCAGGCTGATTTTCAACAAGCGAAACTGTTTCCCGCTCGCCAAGAGAGTCTGCCGGAACAAATGAAGTTTCATCATTTTCTTTTGGGACGGAATTTTCAACTGAAGAATTTTTAAAATCAATAGAACTAAAATGTTCTGCAGGTTTTGCCGGCTTTGAGTCTGATTCAGTTTTTCCGCCCAAGGCACGGATGAACTCGCCATAGTCAGCAACAGAATCGTCCTTTTCGTCTTCTTCCAAAGTAACGGAAGTTGCAAATTCATCATTGCCGCTAAAATCAGTTGCAATTACAGTAACGGAAACTTCGTCGTCTTCCATTGCGGAATTTTCTGAAAGTCCAAAAATTATTTCCGCCTCTTTGCTTGCTGAATGCTTGATTAAATTTACAATATCCTGAGTTTCTTCCAAATCCAAATTTCCATTGCTTGTTATGTTAATGAGAATTTTTCTTGCGCCGTCAATCTGGCGGTTTTCAAGCAGAGGATTTGCAATTGCGCCTTCAACAGCTTCGTTGACTCTGTTTTCGCCCTTGCCTTTTCCAACTCCAAGAATTGAGTCTCCTGAACCGTACATTATTTTTCTTACATCGGCAAAATCAAGATTTATGTCGCCAGGCTGAGTGATGAGTTCTGTAATTCCCTTTACGCCGGCGCACAAAAGTCCGTCCGCAAATTTGAACTGCTCTCTAAAAGTCATGCGGTGGTCAACATTTTCAACGGCTTTAAAAATCAAATCATTCGGAAGAACAATCAGGCTGTCTACATTCTGCCGAAGTTTTTCAAGTCCTTCCAAAGCATTATCCATGCGAACTTTTCCTTCAAATTCAAAAGGAGTTGTAACAACAGCAATCGTAAGAATTCCAGCATTGTGAGAAAGCTCAGCAACAACAGGCGCAGAACCAGTTCCAGTTCCTCCGCCCATTCCGGCAGTTATGATAACCATGTTTGCGCCGGAAATAATTCTTGAAATACGTTCGGCATCTTCTTTTGCAGCATTTTCGCCAACAGCAGGATTTCCGCCCGCGCCAAGTCCGCCTGTTATTTTCTGCCCAATCGGAACTCTTAGCTGCGCAGTTGATTTATGCAAGGCCTGCTTGTCTGTATTTAAAACAATAAACTGAACGCCGGAAACTCCGTCTTCAATCATGCGCTGAACCGCACTGGAACCGCCGCCGCCACAGCCAATAATTTTTATAACAGTAGGATTTATGTCACCAAGCTCATCGTCAAAATTCAACGGCTCGTCATTTGCAACATTTGAAGCTGGCTGCAAAACTGAACCATTCAGCGGCGCATTCATTTTTTGAGAAGACGTATCTTCAACATTTGTAAATTCCATAATTTCCTCCCGACCCGCGCATTCTGTTTCTTAATCCCCATTAAAAGCAGAGCGCATCCAAAAATATTTAATTTATCAGTTTATCTTTTTTAGCAAATTTTTAAACCAGCTGGACTTTGAATCCGGCTTTTGTTTTTTTGAAACTTTGCGGGAAACTGCCGCAGAAGAATCATCATTTTTATTCGCAAGAACAAGTCCCACAGCAGTTGCAAAATCCGCATTTCTATAAGAATCATCAGTTCCGCCGAAATCCGCGCAGCATCCGATTCTAACAGCCGTAGTCTTCCAAACTTCCTGCGCAAGAGTTTCAATTCCAGGCATAAGAGCGCCGCCGCCAGTCAGAACAATTGTTCCCCTGAGTTCCGTAAGTCCAGAACGTCTGACAACTTCTTTTTTTGCGGAAACAAGAATTTCTTCAACACGCGCCGTTATAATTTCACTTAAAGCGGCTTTGTTCGTAAGCTCAGGCGGAAGCCCTCCAACGCCAGGAATTATAACTTCCTCATTTTCTTCGCCTTCGTTAAGCCAGCAAGTGCCGTATTTTATTTTTAATTCTTCAGCCACAGAAAAAGGAACGCCCATTACTTCTGAAATATCATTTGTAACACGGTTTCCGCCAGCCGGAATTGAAGTTGTAAAAACCGGAGCGTCTTTGTTTAGAACAATTACATCCGTAGAACCGCCGCCCAAATCAATCAAAATAGAACCAAGGTCGCGCTCATCTTCCCGCAAAGTCGCATAGGCAGCCGCCAAAGTTTTCAGCGTGATTCTTCTAAGCTGATATTCCGCGCGCATTATGCATTCATTTATATTCGCATAGGCTGAAGTTGAAACTTTTAAAAGCAAAGTTTTTACTTCAAGGCGCACACCTTTTATTCCGATTGGATTCGCATATTCGCGTCCGTCAACAAGATATTCCTGCGGAAGAATGTGAAGAAGAATTTCGTTCAGCGGAATTGAAACAGCCTGGGCGCAATCCAACGCACGGTTCTTTGCTTCCATTTTGATTTCGACTTCACGGTTGCCGCCTTTAGGATCTGCGCCGACAACGCCCGTAGAAGGAAGACTTGTAACTTGCGAACCGCCAATCGAAGTATAAACTTCAACAACTGTTGTTCCCGCGCTGATTTCGGCAGCTTCAATTGTTTCTTTTATTACATTTTTTGTTGCATCAATATTGACGATTATTCCGTTTCTAACTCCCTGAGACGGCTTTTTTGAAATTCCTATTATTTCAATTTCGTCATTTGCATTTACTTCTGCAATAACTGTCCTGATCCAGCAAGTGCCAATGTCAAGACCAACAATCGTCCGAGCCAAAATATTCCTCACTCAACGGCATCTGTATGAAAGCGAATCGTATCGCAAATCAACTTCCACAACATCCGGTTCTATAGAATTTACAACGTCAAGAACAACCATCATGTACTTCAGCGCGTCTTCAGTCAAAGAGCGGTCGGTAAGAACTCTGACCTTTGCCTGCGTAGGATAAAGAACAAGCTCGTAGTTTCCATACTCTTTAGGCACAACCTGAATTTCTGAAATCGCGGCAAAATATTTCTGAGGCAAACTTCTTATCGCTGAAATCTGCTCCATAAGCACACGGTACTTTGCCGGAAGCCTCATTCCTTCCTGAAGATTTTCAATAGGAAGCCCTGAAATAAGAGGAATAGAACTGTCCTGCAAAATGGAATCTGACTGTATGCTGAATAGTACACAATTTTCGTCAATTTGAACAGACTTTGACACGCCATTTACAGAAAGAATAGTTTTTGCAACAGGAGCTCTTTCTTTTACAGAAATAAAAATTTTATCTGGAAAACGCTTGTCAACGGAAACTCTTTCAATATAAGAAACGTTGCTCAAAATTGAAGCTGCGCGGTCTGTGTCGAATCCTGTCCAAGATGAATTTGAAAGCGGCGCAAGTCGTTCAGCAATATCTTTCCGCGCAAAAGAATCCAAGCCTGAATAAATTACAGCCGGATGTCCAAAGCACGGAAGAACAAAAGCATAGATAATTCCCTCAACAAAAAGAAAAAATCCCAGCACAAAAACAACAATCTTGAGAACAATATATTTTTTTTCATTTGCTTTTTGGTCTGCCTTTTCAGAAGTTTTTACAGCTTCAAAAGAACCAAAAAATTCGTCAAAATCAGAAATCGCCGCATCACTCATATTCAACTACAACTCCCCCGATTGTTTCAATGTTATCAAATTTATTTTTCAAAGTTTGCCCTGATTCTTTATCGGCATCGCAGTGGGAAGCGTTTATAATAAATCCGCACATGCAAAGCGTTATTATAAGAGACGAGCCTCCTGAAGAAAAAAACGGCAAAGGAATTCCAGTTGTAGGAGAAGCTCCGCAGACAACGGCGCAGTTAAAAATCGACTGGCAAAAAATGCAAAGCGTGCAGCCGAACGAACCGTAAGCCGCAAATCTGTCAGGGCAGTTAAGCGCAATCTTAAATCCACGGCAAGCAAAAACTACAAGCAAAATAAAATATGATGTTACGCCAAAAAGTCCCATCATTGTAGCCCAGCCTGCAAAAATATAGTCAGTCTGAATTTCTGGAATCGCAGAAATTTTTTCAAGTCCATCGCCAATTCCAGTTCCCCAAATTCCTCCCGCGCCAATCGCCCTTTCAGATGCTGAAGTTTGATACCCTGCTGTAAGCCTGAATTTTTCAGGAAAAAGATACGCAAGAATTCTCATCAAGCGATATTCTTCCATAGAAACCAAAATCACTGCGGCGGGAATCGCAAGAATAGAAAACGGAATAAGCCATTTTAAAGACGCACCAGACAAAACAAACATCGCCACGCCAAGCGCAAAAACAAAAATTCCAGTAGACAAATTTCTCTGGCAAAAAATCACAACAACAAAAAGCAAAAGTGCCACAACAGGATAAATAAATTCCCTGGAGCTTTCCTCGTATTCAGAAGAATGCGCGTCAAACATGTGCGCTAAATACATCACAATTGCAAACTTTACAAATTCCGACGGCTGAAAAGAAAATAAATGCGGAATCACAATCCATCTTGAAGCGCCTTTTCTTTCGCTTCCAATTCCAGGAAGAAACGCAAGAATGCAAAGAACAAAAGAGACAACAGCAAACATAAAAACGAATTTCCGAATTCTCTTTACTGGAACGACTGCAAAAAAAATTAATCCGGCAAAGCCTACTACAGAAGAAACAATCTGCCTATTTAAAAAATAATTTTTATTTCCAAAGAACCGCTCGCCAACTCCCGGAGAACAAACGTAAAGCGTAAAAATTCCAAGTCCCCACAAAAGCAAAGTGCAGACAATAAAAACTGAATCGCTCTTTCTATAGTTTGACACAGGGCGGTCAGGAAAAAATCTGTATTCTCCCATAATCACTCGTCTCCGCCAATCAAAATTTTTGAAATCCGCTCAAGCCCCATTCCTCTTGAACCTTTTATAAATACAATCGAATTTAAACTTCCGTGCAAAACTTTTTTTATTTCCGAAGCAGCTTTTTCCATTGCATCTTGAGAATTTCCTGCAATGAAAATAATATTTTTTGCAGAAGAATTTTTTGCCTTTTCAAAAGCGGGTTCCATTTCTGTTCCAATAAAAATCACAAGGTCAGCATCTGAATTTACGGCAAGAACTCCAGTTTTTTCATGCGCGGATTTTGAGTCAGAACCAAGCTCAAGCATATCGCCAAGAACAAAAATTTTTTTTGCACCTGTCTCTTTTTTTACAGAGCCGATAAATTCAATTGCTTTTTCCATTGAATCAGGATTCGCATTGTAGCAGTCCTGCATAATAAAAAAATTTTTTCCGTCAAGAATCTCAGAACGGCTGGACAATGGCTTTAAACTTGAAATTCCATCTGAAATTTGCCGGGAAGAAAGTCCAAGCACTTGAGCAAGAGCAATTGCGCCCAACGCATTTTTGTAGTTGTATTTTCCGGGAAGCGGCAAAATTGTTTCAATTCCGTCTATGCTGAATTTTGTTCCTTTCAATCCCAAGTCGCAAATATATTTTACAGAGTCAGTGTCGTTTCCGTAGAACACAACTTTTCCATCAATTTCATTTTTTAAGAAATCTGAAAAATCATCGTCAGCCGGAATTACGCCAGTTCCAAATCCGCCGAAGTAACTGAAAACTTTTGCTTTCTCTTTCGCAATATTTTCACGGCTTCCAAGAATTCCAATGTGCGCCGTGCCTATATTTGTTACAATGGCAAACCGAGGCTTAAGCACAGATGCGATTTCTCCGATTTCATTTTCACGGTTCATGCCCATTTCAAAAACGCCGCATTCATGCTCGGCTCTTATGTTGAACACGGAAAGCGGAAGTCCTGTCTCGCTGTTTAAATTTCCTTTGTTAAAAACAACTTTGTATTTTTGCGAAAGTATTGAAACCAAAATTTCTTTTGTTGTAGTTTTTCCGCTTGAGCCTGTAACACCGATTTTTATAAGATGTGGAAATTTTTCTACATAACGGGCAGCGGCTTTCTGCAAAGCTTCAAGTGTATTTTCAACAGCGATAAAAATTACAGAAGGATTTTTTTCATGAAGCTCAACAAAATAATTTCCGTTGTCTTCAAAATTTTTCATGCGGATAAAAACTGAGTTTGCACCTTTTTCAATTGCCTGCGGAATGTAAGAATGTCCGTCCTGATTTTCACCAATGAGCGGAACAAAAAGAGTATTTTTTTCAACTAAGCGGCTGTCCGTCTGAACGGACTTTATGCAGAGCGAACCGTTTCCAAGAACGTGCACGCCGTCAACGGCTTCAAGTATTTCTTCCAGCGACAAAAGCGAATCATTTTCGTTCATTTTTTCTCATCTCCACGCGCACTATTTCTTCAGTTTCAGCTTTTCTCATGCCCAAATCATTTTCAGCAATAGTTTCAATTCTGTCCGAACTCGAAAGCACGCTTATATCCGTTATAAGTTTTTTATTTTCCTCTATAAGTTTTTCCTGTTTTTTTTCAAGTTCCGAAACTTCTTTTTTTAGCTCGCGGTATTTGCTTGACTGAATTCCATTTAAAATCAAAAGTCCGGGAATTCCCAATGCGAATACAACAAGGCAAAAATTTTTCAGCAAACTTTTTATTTTCATCACAAAGCCTCCACTCCATAAAGCCGAAGCTTGTCTGCGTCCCGAAGTTTTCGCACAACACGGAGTTTTGCACTTCTGGAAGGAGAATTTGTTTTGATTTCTTCTTTGGAAGGCTCGACTGGTTTTCTTGTTAAAATTTCCGCACATGGAGTTCCGCCGCAAACACATTCAGGAAATTCCTGAGGACAAACGCATTGCTTTCCAAGATTGCGAAAATAATTTTTTACAATTCTGTCTTCAAGAGAATGAAATGTTATAACGCCCATTTTTCCGCCCGGAGCAAGAACATTGAACGCAGCGTGAATCGCTTCCGGCAATCTTTTAAGCTCACTGTTAACAAGAATTCTTAAAGCCTGAAAAGTTCTTGTCGCAGGATGAATATTTCCGTATTTATATTTTGATGGAACGGCATTAAAAATTATATCGGCAAGAGCTTTTGTTGAAACAATTTTCTGAGACTTTCTTGCAGAAACAATTGCGCTTGCAATCCGCCTTGAATATTTTTCATCTGAATAAAGATAAATCATATTTGCAAGCTCAGCTTCCGGCATTTCATTGACGATGTCGGCGGCGCTTTCTTTTGTGTTCGGATTCAGCCTCATGTCAAGTTCTTCATCATGGCGAAACGAAAATCCTCTGCCGCTTTTTTCATAATGAAAAACACTGATTCCCAAATCGAACAAAATCAAGTCAGGCTTTCTTTCTTCGGAATAATTGCAATAAAAATCGTTGAACCAGCCGTTATAAAACCGCATCCGCTCACCGAATTGTGCAAGACGCTCTTTTGCCCTTGCCTGAATAACGCTGTCAGCATCAAGCCCAAGAATTTTCAAAGTCGGAAATTTCTTTAAAAAATTAAACGAATGTCCGCCTTCGCCCAAAGTAGAATCAATCATAAAAGCGTCTTTTTCAAACGGCTCGCCCATCGGAGAAAGAAATTTGAGACATTCATTTAGCAATACAGGAGTATGAACAATTTCCACTTTTTCCAGCCTGATTTTTTGAGCGGCAAAACTCACATCAAAATATCGCCCATGGTTTCCGCAGCTTTAAGGAACGAATCTTCAGTTTCATCAAGATAAGCCCTGTACTTTTCAGAATCCCAAAGCTCCATATACTTGTTGATTCCAAGAATTGTACATTCACCTTTAAGTCCTGCGTAATCTCTAAGCGTCTGGGGAATAGAAAGACGGCCGGATTTATCAAAGTCCAATTTTTGTGCAGGCGCAATAAAGCGTCGCATAACAAGGCGTTTCTGATCGTTGAACAAAGACGCCGAGTCCACAATTTTTTTATTAAGAGAAGTCCATTCATCAATGGAGAAAATCATAAGACAGCGGTCGAGTCCCTGAGTTACAACAAGACTTTCCTGCTGCAAAACAGAGCGCAACTTCGCCGGAAACTGAATTCTTCCTTTGTCGTCCAGCGTGTTGTTGTACTCGCCAAAAAGCATTTCCATGCCACTATCCACCACTTTACCCCACTATTTCCCACTTATTAAATATTTTATCAAAAAAAAACGTAATGTCAATGCAAAAACTCTCCGATAGACTGATTTTTATAGCTGAAAATTCAGCCGGACTTTAAAACTGTATAGTTGAGAATCTTTTTTATATCTGATAAAAATCCGCAGACTGCAAGAAAATGATAAACACACTGAACGAAACAAGCCTTCACAAGTCGCTAAAATCCCTTTACAGAATCCAGTGCGACGGAAAATCGGAAGTAAAAGTCGGTCCGTATATTGCAGACATTCTTTGTCCTGACGGCGGAATCATAGAAATTCAGACTGGAACACTTGGAAAACTGCTCAAGAAAACTGAATTTTTTTTATCCGAAAAACGAAAAATAAAAATTGTCTATCCGCTTGCAACCGTAAAATATATAGAAACAAAAGACGCTGCCACAGGAAAAATCACAAGGCGAAAAAGCCCTTTAAAAAAGAACATATATTCAGTTTTCAAGGAAATAACATCTCTCGTTTCCGTTCTGCTCGAGAAAAATTTCACACTGGAAATAATCGAAGCTGAAATAACAGAAGAGCGCACAAAAACAGAAGAGCCAGTCCAGTCAAAAAACAAAAGGCGAAGATTTAAAAGAAACTGGCAAAAAACAGGAAAGCGGTTTGAAAAGGCAGGAAAAATTTTTACCCTTCACGGAAAATCATCTTATAAAAAACTGCTTCCCAAAAATCTTCCAGCCACATTTACTTCAAAAGAATTTTTTGAGCTTTTAAAGAAAGATGTTCCGCTCGTAAAAAGAAGCGATGCAAATCTTATGCTTTGGGTTCTTTCAAAAATAGAAATTATAAATACAGCTGGGAAAAAAGGAAACGCAAAAATTTATTCTATGCAGACAAAGTGCTGTGAAAATGCGTTATAGCTCCGGCAAGCGCATCCGCTGCATGGTCCGGACGAGGCGGCGACTTTAAATTCAACAGAAGCTGAACATACCGAGCGACCGTATCTTTATCTGCGCTTTTTGTTCCTGTAACTGCGCTTTTTATCTGATTCGGAGCATACATAAAAATTGGAATTGCCTGCTGAACAAGGCACAAGCTCACAATACCTTTTGCTTCCGCCACTGCGAGCGCGCTAGTTGTATTGCGGGCAAAAAACAAAGTTTCCATTTCAGCTTCTGTAGGACGAAACTCATTTAAAATCGCCAAAAGTTTGTTGTAAATGTAAAGCAAGCGTACTTCATGCGAATCGTTGCTTGAAGTCTCTATAACTCCATAACTTACAAGAGAAATTTTGGAATTTTCACAGTCGATTATCCCGAACCCAGTATGCGCAAGCCCGGGATCTATGCCAATAATCCGGCGCTTTTTCATATATGCAGAAAAAAAAAGAAGGCACTTGGACGAAACAAAATTCCGCGCCAAATGCCTGCATAAAAACTAAAAATTCAAAGCTTAAGCTTCTGGATCGAAGTCTTCTGGATATTCAACAGTTGAATAAACGTTCTGAACATCGTCATTTTCTTCAAGTTTATCCAAAAGTTTCTGAACTTTCTTTGCAGTTTCAGCATCAACCGCTGTATAGTTAAACGGAACCATAGAAACAGCAGCAGAAAGAGTTTCCCATTCTTTAGCCTGAAGAGCCTCAAGAACTGCGTCAAATGAAGCTGGATCTGTTGTTACAGTGATAACTCCATCTTCATTTACAACATCTTCTGCGCCAGCTTCAACAGCAACGCTCATAACATCGTCTTCGCTTACTTTTTCTGCATCGTATTCAATAACGCCTTTGCGCTCAAACATACGGCTTGTAGAACCTGTTGTTCCAAGATTTCCGCCGTTTTTATTGAAAATATTGCGAACATCAGCAGCGGCACGGTTCTTGTTGTCTGTAAGAACATCTACGAGAACTGCAACTCCGCCTGGAGCATATCCTTCATAAACAAGCTCTTCATAAGAAACTGCGCCAAGTTCGCCAGTTCCTTTCTTTATAGCACGCTCAATGTTGTCTTTTGGCATAGAAGCAGCTTTTGCCTTGAGCATAGCAGTTCTAAGGCGAGGGTTAGAATCAGGATCTCCTCCACCCATTTTTGCTGCGATAGAAATTTCCTTTATGAATTTTGTGAAAAGCGCTCCACGTTTTGCATCAGCAATACCCTTTGCGTGTTTAATGGTTGACCATTTACTGTGTCCTGACATACGGAACTCCTATAAATAATAACGAATAAGTATAATATAATACCATAAAACAAACAAATACGTCAATAACGAAACCTGTTATCGGCTGTTCAACGTATTTTTTATATGCTCCGGAAGCGGAATTTCAAAAGTCTGCATTTTACCATCAACAGGCAAAGAAACCTTTACAGATGCAAGATGAAGTTTTTTAATTCCGATTTTTCTTGCAAACTTATTCTTCTTAAAATCTCCGTGCTTGTCGTCTCCTGCAATCGGACAAGAAGCCTTCGCAAGCTGAATTCTTATCTGATGCATACGGCCGGTTCCCAAAGTAAGCTTCAAAAAACTAAGTTCAAGTTCTTCTTCCGTTTCTGGACTTTTTACATTCCAAACTGATTCAACTTTAAAAAAAGTTTTTGCATTCTGAGTTCTTCCATGGGCTTCAACAGTTCCTTCAAGAACGCCGGAATAGCATTTTTTCCCGTCCAAAACAGGAATTCCAAAGCAAACCGCAACGTATTCTTTTTTTACTTTTCCACCTGAAATCAAGTTCGTCCACTTTGCAGCAGCCGGCGCGTTTTTTGCAACAACAAGAATGCCGGAAGTTTCTTTGTCCAGACGATGAACAAGAAAAATTTTGTAGCCAAGCTGAATGGAAAGTTCCGCATCAAGCGGATGGGCAATTCCGGCTCCGCCCTGAACAGAAACGCCAGCTTCCTTATTCACAAGAAGAATTTCATCGTTTTCAAAAATTATAGAAAAAGTTTTCATTTGCCGAAAATAAAAATACAAAGAGTTTCAATATTTAGAGTTCTATCTTAATTGAGGTTTATAAAAATGACAAGCATTGCAAAAAAAACGGCCGCTCTTGCAGTTCTGCTTTTTATTTCAATAGAAATTTTTGCGCACAGAGTTTCATTTGAAGGATTTTCAAATTCAGTTTTCATTGATTTGCCTGAAGAATTTGCGCTCGTTCAGTCTCAAGGCGAAGATTCATTTCTTCTGCAAAGCAAAATTGCGCCAGTCAGCTCCATAGTTAAAATTTACAAAAAAGAAAAATTCATTTCAGCGCAAGAAGCATTGGAAAGCACAATTCAAAAACTCAACCTTAAAACTTTTGAAACAAAAACTGCGCAATGGAGAAACAACGAAGCTTGCATTGCAGCGTTCAAAGGAAAAATTTCCGGCGCAGAATCTCAAGGCTACGCGGTAGCTTCTGTAATTCCAGAAAACAAAAGCATTGCGGTTCTCGTTTCTTGGTGCGGCGCGGAAAATTTTCACAATGTAAATTTTCTTATTGAAAGCTTTATCGATTCGCTTTGTGTTGATTCAGAAAGCTGTTTTTCTCCCGGACTTTTTACATCGCTATATCATCCGGCTTCCGGCAAAGAACAGCCGCTGAATCTTCTTATAGACAAAAAGAAAATTTTCACGCAAATCGATTTGCTTGACTGTAAAAATTCAGAATATCTTATTGAGCGCGAATACAAAGTTCTTCAAATGTACATGAACAGTCCGCTTTGGAAAGAAGCCTGGCAACGTTACTACAGAATGATTTTTAAAGATTCGTGCAAACGGCTTCAAAAAGTTTCATTTGACATTTACGGAACTCTTGCGCCCGACTGCAAAGACGAAACTGATTTTGCGCAGAAAATTTTGTCATGGACTCAAGGATTCAAATACGAAAGGGAAAAAACTGCAAGCGACTTTGCTTCTCTTCCATCTATAATTTCCGGCAGCGGAAGCGACTGCGATTCAAGATCCATGCTGGTTGCAGTAATTCTTCAAAGCATGAACATAGATTCAATAATTTTTGTAAGCAGCGAATTTCATCACGCAGTTGCAGGACTTGTTTCGTCCCACCCAGGTTTCGGTTTTACAGTTGAAGACAAAACTTATCTTACAGGTGAAACAACAGTGCCAGGATTAACATGGGGAATTATTGACAAAAACCTAAGTGATTTTTCAAAATGGATTCCAGTAATGCTTCCATGAACAATCTAATAGCATGGAAGCACTGCGGTTTTATTTTATAAGAAGATTGTAAGCATCCATAGGAGATTCAGAATTAAGAAGAGCTTCTCTCAAAGATGCGTCCTTTAATTTTGCGCTAAAAAATGAAAGCGTCTTTAAATAATAGCTGTGCTGATTGTAAGCTGCTGCAATCATAAAAAGAATTCTTACAGGAATTTCGTCAACAGGTTGAAAACCAATTATGTCGCATTTTGAAATTCCTACGGACATAACAAGGTCAGTAACACTTGAAAGGCGCACATGGGGAATTGCAAGTCCTCTACCGATAGAAGTTGACATAAGCTCTTCACGCTTGAGAATTTCAGCTTCAAGTTCTTTTGCGTCTTTTACCTGAGGCGCTGTGGCAAGATTCTGTGCAAGGCGGACAAGTGAATCATGCTTTGTCTGATGATTCATAAAAACAATCCGCTCTGGAGAAAGTATATTTTTTACCTGAACAATAATTTCAGAATCATTTGACTTTCCGCTAGAAGAAAGCCGCTCGTTTACCCATTTTTCAATTTCAGATTTTTTAAATCGCCAGACAGTTCCAATTTTTCCGCTTGGAATTTCGCCTTTCTGAGCCCAGTCATATACAGTACGCTCGCTTACACGAAGATATTTTGCAACTTCTTCAATTGTAAGAATATCATCTTCCATAGATTATGGCCTCTTATTTTTATTAAATTTCAACAATTGTATATATTCCGCTATTTTGCAATCTTTACGCTTTTTTGTCAATATTCGCAGAAATAAAACAACAATGTAAAAATTTAGGCTTTATTTTCTTTCCATGGAAAAAAGAATCCTTTTAATGTTCTTGGTCCCAAAAGTTTCCTGTCTTTAGCAAGCAAATCGTTCCAAGGCACATTCTTGCGTTCCTTCGCAGAAAGTCCAGGATTCACTTCAATCCAGTCGTATTTATAAAGAAGAATCCTGAGCGCATTTGTATTTGTAATTACAATTCCTGTCATTCCCGGATAAAGCCCAAAAGTAAAAACCGTAAGCAAAAGATTCAGCAAGTTGACAAAAGAAAGCGCAAAAGTAAATCCGATGTTGTCAAAAAAAATTATGTATGATTTTTTTAGGCACTTTTTAAATCCATTGTTCATAAGGCTTCTTACAGGCAAAAACCACTGAAGAGCAAAAAAAGTTGTGACTAAAAACCAAAATATCAAAACCATAAAAACAAACCAAACATAGTTTCCGCTTGATTTCCACATTTTAAAATAAAAAGGCAGGCTCACAGCTGTAATGCAGATTAATGCGCCGGAAAACAACCCGAACAATGCGCCGCTTTTAAATGAAGCCAAAAATTCCTTGAAAAATTCACTGTATCTTGGAGCATTAAAATTTGAAATTTTAGCGGCATTTTTTCCAGCGGCAAATCCTGTGGAGCAAATCAAAATGCAGCCAATCATCATCGAAGCAAAAATCAAAGCCGCTCTAATTTCACCAGAAAAAGGCGAGCTATAAGCAAACATAAAAATCAGATAGGAAACAAAAAGCGCAATCAGTGAAAAAAAATTGCAGACAACAACATAAAAAAGGTTGTCCCAGACATCGCATAAATTCTTTTTAAAGAAAAATCCAAACATGGAAAAAATAGTAATATAATTGCTGACAATTTGCAACGCTGATGATAAAATTAGAAAAATATGGAATATAATGTCAATTCTGTAATTTCTCTTATCTCAAGAATCCACACGCAAACCGCAGAATTTACAAACAAAATGCTTTCAAGCCATAATTTTGTCTCTTCCCACGGATTTATACTTTTTCTTTTATCTGAAAACGCGGAAATGTCCATGGGTGAAATTGCAAAAAAAATAAATAGAGACAAAAGCACCACAACAGTTTTAATCAGAAAATTAATTGATGAAAATCTCGTAAAATCCGCACCAAGCAGCAAAGACAGCCGCAAAAAAATAATTTCATTAACATCTGAAGGAAAAAAATACAATAACTTTACAAGTGAAATTTCAAATAAATTGCTTTCAATTTGCTATAAAAACTTTTCCGCGGAAGAAAAAGAAATGCTTCTAAATCTTTTGGAAAAAATGAGTGCAAATCTCGAAACAGAAGAAGCTAAAGCATAACAAAAATATTTTTTATAAAAATGCGCAACATAAAAAGGGATGTTCCCCAAAATAGCTTTTATGTCATTTTCGGGCTTGACCCGAAAATCTTATTAGAGATTGTCGTATCAAGTACGACAATGACATTTAAAACTTATTAGACATCCCTTTTTTGTTCAAAAATTTTATAATTTTATTTTAAAGCCGCGCTTATGCGTTCCAGAACTTTTTTGCGATCCAAAGGTTTTACAATATAATTTTTTGCACCGCTAAGAAGAGATTTTTTTACAAGCTCTTCTTTTCCAAGCGCACTGACCATTACAACCTTGGCATTTTTGTCAAAGGCAATAATCTGCTCAAGAGCTGTAATTCCGTCCATGCGAGGCATTGTTATATCCATTGTTACCAAGTCAACATTCGGACAAAGCTCTTTATATTTGTCAACGCCTTCTTTTCCGTCCTGAGCTGTAGCAACGATTTCATAGCCATCACTGGAAAGAATCTGAGTGAGCTGTTTTGCAACAAACATAGAATCGTCTACAACTAGCACACGGTACTTTGTGCCGTCAAGTTTTTCACCTTCAGGCGGACGCTCATTAATAGATGGAAAATCCTGTTTTGTTTTCATTCTAAACTCCTTATATTATGTGCGCTCGCGGATTGCGACGTTAACTTCAATTTTGCCATAATCGGTAATAAGAGGAACAATAAGAGCTTCTACATTGTCTGTTGTTCCGCCCAATGCCGCTATTTCCATTTTTTCACCTGCAAACAAGGCAGGAGGTGTAAGGTCAAATTTAAAACCAAGGTCATGCAATTTTGTAACAGACTGCGCTGTAATCAAATTTGCAAGCTCGCTGATAGTAGCCTTTGCCAAGTCATCAAAAGCCGGCAATTTTTCCTCATTCATCTTGGAAGCAATGTTCAATGCAGTTTCAAAAGTCA
This sequence comes from Desulfovibrionaceae bacterium, assembly GCA_963654755.1. Taxonomy (GTDB): domain Bacteria; phylum Spirochaetota; class Spirochaetia; order Treponematales; family Treponemataceae; genus Treponema_D. The sequence goes on along the minus strand of CAVKBG010000007.1, from coordinate 18,133 downwards.
TGTCAAAAAGAACTCGACCTTCAACATCTCCTGCAAGACCAACAAGAGCCGCAACACCCATTACAGGCATAGCAGTTGACTTTAAATACAAGTCGCCTCTTTTTACTTCTGCCCCGCCCAAAACTTCTTTCAAAACACGATAAGAAGTTTCAACAAATGGATTAATATACTCTACTCTCATTAATAACCCCCTGAAAAAAACATATTTTCTAGTCTATTTTTTATATACTGAAATATTTTCCGGCGCATTTACCTTGTTCCAGCCTGGAATCTGAATATTTTCATTGTCTCCAACTATGATAACGCCATTGCCTTTTGTTTTTTCACCAAACTCAGACAAAAGTGTATTTCTTGAAGCATCAGGCAAGAACGCAAGCAAATCTCTCGCAAACACAATATCTATAGGAGGAAGATTGTTTGTGTTTACGCAGTCATGGTATTCAAACATTATAGAATCTTTTATATCCTTGTTGAACGCATACTCGCCGCTCACAGTCCGCACGGTATAAGGCTGATACCAGCTGTTGCTAGCTTCATCCGAAAGCGTCATAAGAGGTGCATTTGAAACGCTAAGCAAATCAATATCATGACCGTAAATCCGAATTTTTGCAGACGGATATTTTTTTCTTAATATGCACGCCAAAGAATAAGATTCGTAGCCTTTTCCGCAGCCCGGATTCCAAACAACAATGTTTTTTGCGCTGTTGTCTGGAAGCACTTTTTCCACAGCATCCGCATATTCTTCTGTCCACCAGTTTCCATTGCATTTTGAATAGAAAGGATTCAAGAACAAATCCGCGTCAGTTTCATTTTGAAGCTGAGTTTTTCCTTCGCCGCGCTCTTTGCTCCACTCTGAATATCTTTTTTCAGTCCAATCTTTTGTAATTTCGCTTACATAGAATTTTTTGAAATTTTTAAGCGAATCAGCTATGAAATTTAAATCCTGAACAGAATTTTTTTCTTTTTCAGCAGGCTTTTCTGATTCAGGAGCAGAATTTGCAGGAGACGAAACTGGTTCTGCAAGCTCAGCTTCCTGTCTTAATTTCGCCTGATTCTGGGCAGTTTCAGCAAGCTCTTTTTCTTCTTCTGGAGTTCTGTGGCCAAAAATTCTATCAATATCCAAAAGAACATAAAGATTATTTTCGGACTCAACAACGCCGTAAATGTACTTTATGTTTATGTCGCCAAACAAAGGATGCGGAGGCTGAATGGAACTTTTTTGGATTCCAACAACCTTGTCAATTTCGTCAACAACAATTCCAAATGTCTGCTCGCCAACTGAAACAATCAGCAAATTCTCAAGATAATCGTCATCATGCTCTTGAACTTCGCTGTTGAAGAAAAGGCGCAAATCAATAATCGGAATAATATCGCCGCGCAAATTGTAGACTCCGCGGACAAAAGGAAGAGCATTCGGAACATAAGTAAAGCGTCCGGCTTTTGCAATTTCCTTTACCTTCATAATATCAATGGCATAATCTTTTCCAGACAAAGAAAAAGTAACCATTTTGAAATCTACAACCGTAATTTTGTTTTTTTCTTCTGCAAGCTGTTCCGAAGACAAGCCTTCAGCTCTGTCCATTGTATTTGCAAGCACACTAAGTCTTTCTTGAATTGTCGCCATACACTAACCTCTTGCCGCAGCTGATTTTATAGCTTCCGCTTCACGTACTTGCTGTGCATCAAGTTCCTGCTTTACACCAAGCTCAAGAAGCTGGTTCACATCAATAATAAGAGAAACTGAACCGTCTCCAAGAACTGTCGCGCCAGCAATTCCCGGAGAAGAAGTAAACTGATCCTGAAGAGGTTTTATTACAACATCTTCTTCGCCAATAAGAGCGTCAACCATAACGCCGATTTTCTTTTCCTGAGAACCAACAATAACAATAAAGCAATATTCGTCATTGTCTGTCTTGCGGATATTAAAGAGACGCCCAAGACGCAGAATCGAAATAACTTCATTGCGGACATTCAAAACTTCATAGTTGTCAATTGTATTTATTGTGTCAAGTTTTACACGCTGGCTTTCAATAACGTTGGCAACCGGAATAGAGTAAACTTCTTTTCCAACACGGACCAAAAGTCCCTGAATAATTGCAAGCGTAAGCGGAAGTCTTATAGAAAACTTCGAGCCTTTTCCTCTTTCGCTTGTAACATTGATTGTTCCCTTTAGTTTTTCAACCATTGTCTTTACAACATCAAGACCTACGCCGCGTCCAGAAACACTGCTGATTTTGTCGCTTGTAGAAAATCCCGGAAGGAAAATAAGATTATAGGCATCTTGATTTGAAAGAATTTTATTCGGACTTATAAGACCTTTCTTGATTGCCTTTTCTCTGACTTTATCAACTTCAATTCCAGTTCCGTCATCAATTATATCAATGACAATCATGTTGCCTTCGTTTGCAGCGCGCAAAGTCAAAGTTCCAGTTTCGTCTTTTCCGCTAGCTTTTCTTTGCTCCGGCGGCTCAATTCCGTGGTCAACAGAATTTCTTACGCAGTGCATGATTGGATCCAGCAAATCATCAACAACAGTTTTATCAAGTTCTGTATCTTCACCTTCAATAACAAGGTTGACTTTTCTTCCCAAATCACGGCTTAAATCACGGACAACACGCGGAAATCTGTTGAAAATAGTTCCAATAGGAACCATTCGGATTTTCATAACGCCTTCCTGAAGCTCGCCTGTAATACGTCCAAGATTCTGCGTTGTGGAACGGTATTTTGTAGAAGAAGACTTGAATTCATTTTCAAAAGCATCAAACCAAGAAGACATAGAACCAAATTCTTCTGTCATCTTCTGCATGATTTCTTTCATCTGCACGCCATTTTGAAGCTCTTCAATATACTTCGGCATACATTCCATAAGACGGCGATGCTTTTCCTTGAAAGAAAGATTTAAATTCTGAAGTTTTACCTGCAAGTCCGCCATGTGAAGCCCATTCTGGTTAAACGCGGCTTTTGTAATAACAGTTTCAGAAACAAGATTCATAAGATTGTCAACACGCTTTGAGTCAACTCTTAAAATTGAAGACTGATTTACAGCATGGCCAGCAGCAGGCTTTTTTGCAGGCTGCGAAGCGTTCTGTGCAGGTTCAGTTTTATTTTCTTCTGCCGGAGCAACTGGAGTTTCCGCAGCTTTTGGCTGTTCTTCAGCAGCAGGAGCAGCTTGAACTTTTTCCAGCGCAGAAGCATGTTCAACTACAGGAGACGCAACAGCAGAAGAAGCGCCAGAAACTGTCTGGGCATCAACTGCAAGAGTTACATCATCCAAGAAAGCCGCGTCTTCAAGAGCAGAGCCTTCATTTGCAGAAGAAACATAGTAAACAACTTGCGGATGGAATTCATCTTCGTAAAGCTCTTCAAAATCAGGGACAGTCTTTAAAACAGTTCCGCAGTTCTTTAAAGCAGCAAAAACCTGAATTCCACCAACGCTGTTCATTGGATTTGATTCATCAAAAGTAACGTTTACAGACCAAAGTTTCTGGCCTTCTGGAACTGCATTTTTAAGTTCTGTATATTCATCGTCAGACAACGGCGGAACAGGAGGCATTCCATTGGAAGAAGGCTGAACCGCTGGCTTTGGTTCACTGGCAACAGGCTTTTCAGCAGGAGCAGCGCCAAGCATTCCAGACGGAAGTTTTACGTGCGCGCTCTTTTTTGGAGTTTTTGCCGGTATAAATGAATTGATTTTCTGGACAATAGGAGTTATATCTTCCTGATAAACAGAACCATTGCTTCTTGCATCAAGCATAGCTTTTATAGTATCTATAGAAGACAATAAAACATCTACAATAGGTTCAGAAACTGCAACAAGACCGCCTCTAAGCGCATCAAGCAAATCTTCCACATCATGACAGAATGTTGCAAGCTCATTCATTTCCACAGTAGCCGAACCGCCTTTCAACGTATGCGCCGCCCGGAAAATTTCATCTATGGCATCATGATTTGAAGGATCATTCTCTATTACAAGAATGTTGCTTTCAAGAGTCTCTACCTGCTGTTCAGATTCCGAAAAAAAATCCTTCAGAAGCTCTTCATTATTGGCATCAAGATAATCACTCATAGAATATATTTTAATCGAATATAATAAAAAATCAAGTAAAGTTTAATTTTTTTTATTGGAACATCTTAAAAAATCCAAATGTTAAGTTTTTTTCTATTCTTCCGAAAATCAAAGGACGGAAAATTTTTTCTTTATTTTTTGCACTGAATTTTTCCGCACGGAGGACTAATTGAAACGAATTCTTTGCGCAGCCGCCATTTCAATTTCAGCAGCTTTAAATTTATTTGCATTTGAAAGTCCGTATTTTAACGGATACACAGGATTTCTTGCCGGAATCCAAAATGAATACGACTCTGAAAACTTTGATCCGGCTTTTACAGGAGAAACTTTTTTCGCAGGCCAGATTGACTTTGGCGGAAAACTTTTCCTAAGAGGCGAATTCTACGCCAAGGCAAACGACATATTCAAATACGACTCTTTGAACGGCGACACTCCAAATTCATATCTTAGAGTTGAAGAAGTTTCCGCGACATACACAGTAAATTCCGCGCACGCTTCTCATTACATAAGCCTTTACTACGGAAATTTTGAACCTGTCGGCTCGGATTTGTTTCTTCAGCGTCAGTTCGGAATAAAGCCAATCCGCTCTTCATTTACAGAAAGTTTCCGCGGACTTGCAGGGGCAAGCTACTATCCTCTTTACGCGCAGGGAATCGGCTACACATTTCACCCGGAAGGAAATTTTGCGGCGGGAATAAATCTTTACAAGAACAAAGCTGCGGAAGATGAAAATCAGGATGACGTTCTGAACCTTGACTTGAGGCTTGCATCTCTTGTCGGAATTTCAACAATTGATTTTTCAGCCGGACTTGCGCTTCCTTCCGAAGTAAACAGCGAAGACAATGACGCGCTTGTGTACATAAAAGAGCTTCAGGTTCACGGCGGACTGAATTTTCTCATAGGAAACAGAAACACAACTTCTTTTTTGCTTCAAGGCGGCGTAAATAAATATATTTTGAGAAAAAACGATAGCGACTCAGATTCAGACAAGATTGAATTAAAAGACGTTTGGGCTTTTGTTGAGCCAAGAGCGCAGGGCAAATACATTTCCATTGACACTTCTGGATTTATTTTTCCGGCGGAAGCAGCAGAAGACATGATTTTCCTTAGAAACATCATAAGAAGATACCCGGGAACAGAAAATGTTTTTGGAATGAATTTAAATATCCACACAGACAGGCTTTACGCAGGAGCAACAAGACTTTCTGTTGGAGCGCACACAACTTTTGCAGTTTCGCGCATTGATCCAGACGGAGACGATGAAACAGAAAACAGCCTGTGCATTTCGCCTTACGCAGGAATTGAAATTCTTGGCGGAACATTGAACGCATCGGTTTCTGTAAATTTGCTGGATCTTAAAAGCGACCCGGAAAAAAGCTATTCGGCTACAATCGGATTCAAAACAAAATTCTAAAAGCTAAGAAATTTCTTCCAAGGAGTAGCCTATGCCGCGCGCAGTTCTTATCCGTGCGTTAACATTGAGCTGCTCCATTTTTTTTCTGATAAAGGAAATATAAACTTCAACGTTGTTATATTCAGCCGCGCTGTTTCCGCCCCAAATCTTTTCTATAATAAGTTCTTTTTTTACAATCTGATGCGGAAATTCAAACAAAAGCGTAAGAATCAAAAGTTCCTTCAAAGAAATTTTCATGGATTCGCCGCTGGAATTTTGAATTTCGCATGAATTTTTATCCAGCAGAAAATTTCCCATTGAAACTGTGCTCGATTTGAATTCACCTTTTCGGCGTGTAAGAGCTTTTATTCTTGCAAGAAATTCTTCATAAGAAAAAGGCCGCCTTATATAATCGTCCGCGCCGGAATCAAGACCTTCGACAATTTCATCAACAGAAGGATTTTCGGACATAAGAAGGACCGGAACAAAATTTTTTTTCTCGCGGAGAATTTTTACTGCCTCAAGTCCGCCCATTTTCGGAAGAGCAGCCTCAATAACAAGCGCGTCATAAATTTCAGAAGAGGCATATTCAATAATTTCTGTTCCAGTGTAAACTGCGTCAGTTCCAAAATGATTTTTTTGCAAGAACTCAGCCAAAGCCTGGGAATTTCTTACATTGTCATCGGCAAGTAAAATTCGCATAAAGTCTATTATAAGACAAATTTTCAGGAAACAAAAGTGCGAATATAAAAATTGAAATTTTAGATAAAAAAAACTGCCAATTTTAGTGTCATTCCCGTGCTACAACACTGCGATGTTTACGCAGTAAACTCGGTCAGGAATCTGTTGTAAAATTCTAATAGATTATCAACCGAGTTTCTTTCAGAGACATCGCAGAATCTAGCCCGATAATGGCAGTAAACTATAAAACTCAAATTTCAGATTATCCAGAAATTGTAATTTTAAGAAACTAAAAAAATCTAAACAAGCTTGAATTTCTGCTCGACATAAGGCTCGCGGACAACCATTACAGAACAGTGCGCGCTTCCAATTATTTCGCTGTCTTGAGAAGAAATCACATCGCGTGAAAGTGAAGAAAGATGGTCAAGGTTTTTTGCGCCGCCCAAAAGAATTAAATCCGCCTTGAATTCATCTGCGGCTGTAATAATTTCAGACCAAACTGCGCCTTTGCGGATTTCAGTTTCAATCTTTACGCCTTTTGATTTTGCAAGGTCAGTCACATAGTCAAGATTTTTCTCGCTGTCAGATTCCAGGCTTTTTGCAATAGACTCGCCTTCCTGCGAAACCATAAATTTCTGCAAAGTAAGATACTTTATGGAAGCAATGTCTACAACGCTCACAACTTTTACCGCGCATTTGTAAACCTTTGCCATAAGAATTGCGTACAAAACTGTATGAAGAGAAGAGCGAGAACCATTGTAGCCAACCACAACCCGCTGAAAAAGAGGTTTTATCATTTTTCACCCTGCCTTTTTTTTAAAGACTTCATAACGAAAACATTGTCACGTTCCCGTTCCTCAAGAACACCTTCAATATACTTCACAGTTTCCTTGTCCTGCGGAATAACCGTTTTATCCAAAGCATTTACGCGCCGCTGGGTTTTCTTGACTTCAAGAGCAAGCCTCCAGGCGACAGTTCTTATGCTCGCCATTTTTGTAAGAAGAGTCAAAAGCTCAAAAAAATCCGCCATGACTTCATCGCTGTCTGCAAAAGTTCCCATAAAAGAAGAAAAAAGTCTTCTCTGCGGAAGATTCACATCGATTGTCGTAAAAGACATTCCTGCAATAACGGCCGGCTTTTTTGTAATTTCAAAGTTATAGTCAATTCCGTGCGCAATCCGCTCAACACGGTCGCCGCCGACAGAAACAAGCATTTTTTTCAGCGCAGGATAGGCTTTCTGAATGCACTTGTCAATCTGATTTTCCAGAAGCTTAACCTGCTCAACAATTCTCATAAGCTCCATTACAAGAATCTCGCGCTTTTGCTCAAGCAAGTCGTAGCCTTCAGTGCTGATTGCCAGCTGCTCTTTTATTGCGAGAAGATTCGATTTTGTCGGAGCAATATTCAGTTTTGCCATAGTCAGTTCTCTAAAACTTTTGGAAGATACTTGTCAATCATCTCGTTCTTGATTCTGTAAAGTTCTTCGCGCGGAAGAATACTCAGCATTTTCCAGCCCAAGTCAAGAGTCTGATCTATTGAGCGGTCTTCGTATTCGCCTTGTGTAAAGAATTTTGCTTCAAGCTCGTTTCCGAATTTCAAATAGCACTGGTCAAGCTCAGAAAGTTCTTCTTCACCAATAATAGAAGCAAGGTTTCGGATTGATTTTACTTTGCTGTAAGCGGCAAAAAGCTGGCTTGAAACAGGAGCGTGGTCTTCGCGGGTCATGCCTTCGCCAATTCCGTCTTTCATAAGGCGGCTCAAACTAGGAAGTCCTGATACCGGCGGATACATTCCCTTCTGGCTCATTTCGCGGTCAAGAACAATCTGTCCTTCCGTGATATATCCTGTAAGGTCAGGAATCGGATGCGAAATATCATCATTCGGCATGGAAAGAATAGGAATCTGCGTAATTGAGCCTGTGCTTCCCTGAATTTTTCCTGCGCGCTCATAAAGCTCCGCCAAATTTGAGTAAAGATAACCCGGATAGCCTTTTCTTCCAGGAACTTCACCGCGTGTTGTTGAAATTTCACGCAAGGCTTCGCAATAGTTTGTCATGTCTGTCATAACAACAAGAACGTGCATATTGCATTCATAGGCAAGATATTCAGCGGCGGTAAGTGCGCATCTCGGCGTAATAATACGTTCAATGGAAGGAGCATCAGCCAAAGACTGGAACATTACAACTTTTGACAAAACTCCAGACTCTTCAAAAGTGTGCTTAAAGAACTGCGCAACATCGTATTTTATTCCCATGCCGGCAAAAACCATAACAAATTCTTCGTTGCTATTGAGAATTTTAGCTTGGCGGATAATCTGGGCGGCAAGCTTGTTGTGCGGAAGTCCGTTTCCAGAGAAAATCGGAAGCTTTTGTCCGCGGATAAGCGTGTTCATTCCGTCAATTGAAGAAATTCCAGTCTGAATAAAGTCGCGCGGATAAACACGGGCATAAGGATTTATCGGATTTCCGTTTACATTTACTTTTTTGTCTGAAATAATCTGCGGATAGCCATCTATAGGCTCGCCGAGTCCGTTGAAAATGCGTCCAAGGAGTCCTTTTCCAACACGCAGTTCCATTGGCTCTTCAAGGAATTCCACAGTTGTATTTTCCAAGTCAAGACCAGTCGTGCTTCCAAAAATCTGAACAATCGCAGTTTTTTCATTCAAATCGATAATGCGTCCAGTCTTTTTTTCACCGTTTTTATCGCGGACATAAACAACTTCGTCATAAGATGAATTTTCACTGCGCTTTACAGCTACAATCGGTCCGTCAACAGAAGTCAGTCCTGTATATTCAATTCCTTTCATAGTGCAACATCCTTGCGGTACATTCTTTCAAGTTCCGCCATCTGGTCGTCAAGGTGATTTTGAATAGTTGTAAGCTCGTCAAGCTTGTCGTTTGGAATTTCACTTTTTGCCCTGATTATTTCATTTCGAACAGGAAGCTCGGTAACTTTCAAAAGCGGACATCCGGATTTTATAACTTTCAGCGCTTTTTCATAGAAAGTCATCATAAGCAAAAGTATATTCACTTGTTTTTCTGGAACTGCATACGCATCAATTGAATCAAATGCGTTCTGCTGCAAAAATCCATTTTTAATCATTTCACAGACAGTAAGAATAAGACGGTCGCTGTCCGGCAAAGCATCAGCACCAATCAAGCGGACAATCTGCTGAAGACGCTGTTCACGTTTGAGCAAATCCAAAGCCTGAACACGAATTGCAGACCAGCGTGGATCAAATTTATCCCACCAACCTTTAATTTCCGCAGCATATTCGGAATATGAATCAATCCAGCCAATAGCAGGATAATGGCGCGCATTTGCAAGTTCCCGGTCCAACGCCCAGAAGCAACGGATAAAACGTTTTGTGTGCTGGGTTACAGGCTCGGAAAAGTCGCCACCCGCAGGAGAAACAGCTCCAATAACAGAAACAGAGCCTTCTTTTCCGCAGAGAGAATTAACGCGGCCAGCACGCTCATAGAATTCAGCAAGGCGAGTCGGAAGATACGCAGGATAACCTTCCTCAGCAGGCATTTCCTCCATTCGTCCGGAAAGCTCACGCAAAGCTTCTGCCCAACGGCTAGTTGAGTCCGCCATGATTGCAACGTGCATTCCCATGTCGCGGTAATATTCAGCAAGCGTAATTCCCGAATAAAGTGAAACTTCACGCGCCGCAACCGGCATATTTGAAGTGTTAGCAATCAAAATTGTGCGTTCCATAAGAGAACGGCCAGTTCGAGGGTCAATCAAAGTCGGAAATTCAGTCAGAACGTCCGTCATTTCGTTTCCGCGCTCGCCGCATCCGATGTAAACAATCAAGTCCGCATCACACCATTTTGCAATCGCGTGCTGGGTCATTGTTTTTCCAGTACCGAATCCGCCCGGAATCGCAGCAGTTCCGCCTTTTGAAAGAGGAAAGAAAACATCGATTACACGGAGACCTGTAACAAGCGGCTGGCTTACTTCAAGTTTCTGTGCAAAAGGACGAGGTTTGCGCAAAGGCCAATACTGGCTCATCGAAATATTTTCACCAAGTTCTGTAGTAGCGATTGTCTCATCAATTGTATAAGAGCCTTTTCCGGCAAAAGTTTTTAGAACACGTCCGCGGATTGTTGGAGAAACCATTATCTTGTGAACAATAGAACCAGTTTCCTGAACAGTTCCAAGAACCATTCCCGGAGCAATTGAAAGTCCTTCACACATTTCTTTTCCGTCGGAAGGATGAACGGCAGGAATAAATTCCCATTTCTTTTTGTTGTCGATAGGCTCTGTGCGCTGGCCAGGAAGCAGGAAAACTCCTCCGTCTTCATACATTTCTTTTAGCGGACGCTGAATTCCATCGTAAATTGTGCCTACAAGTCCCGGTCCGAGTTTAAGCGAAAGCGGACGCTCGCTAGAAACAACCTTCTCGCCAACGTGCATTCCAGTAACGTCTTCGTAAACCTGAATTGTCGCTTTTCCTTCACTCTGGCGGATTATTTCACCAATAAGTTTTTTTTCGCCAACATCAACAACATCGTAAAGTCCGCATTTTTCAAGACCTTCAGCATAGACTATAGGACCTGAAATTCGGGTTATTTTTCCAGTAATCATTCAGGCAACCTCCCGCCAAAAAGAGTCTCTGCAAGAACTCCTCTTTTTTCGTCCAAAATTTCCTTTATTTTTTCATCAAGCGTCAAACGGCAAGTAACAGAACCGTCCAAAGCCTTCAGTATAATTCCTTCTTTTAGATTGAATCCTTCAAGACTTTCGCAGGAAACAAGCTGAACGTCTCCTGCCTCGCATGAAGAAAGATTCTGCGGAAAAACTTCTTTCAGCATAGATTCAGCGTCAGAAAGATTGAATCCAACAACAACCGCTGAAATTTTCTTTTCCTGAATTGCTTTTTTTGCACGCTCGCAAAGGCTTTTTATAACAAGAAGACGTTTTTTGTCTCCGATAGATTCAAAATACTTATCCATAGCTTCTATTATAGAGCCATAAATATAAGAAACCAGATAACGCTGCTTTTCAAGCGGAAGCGACGCATTTATATTTTTTTCGTAAACAGCAATTCCTTCCGCGGAGATTTTTTCTGCGTCTGACTTCGCCTTTTCAATGCGGTCTTGAACTCCGTCAATGAGCTGCTTTGCGCTTTCGTCTGCTTTTGCAAGAATTTTTTCTGCTTTTTTTACACTGTCAGAACGAATTTCTTTGTCCAGAACTTCCGTTGAACGTAATTCTTCCATAAAAAAGTCTTCCTTGTATGGTTTCGGTATGAACCTTCCGCACAAAATGTTTAGTTTTATAAGCCCTAATTCAGCGCAAGGAGCATTTTTCCTGCTTTCACAAAACCTTGCCGCTGGATTTTTTTTAGGTCTGCTTAAAATCCTAAATCGATGAATAAAAATTAAACTTGAATTCCAACAGCTTCCCGGATTGAATCAGTAAGAGTTTTTCTTCCCTGAATATGTCCCTGAAGCCCAGGAATTTCCACAATAAGAGGAGCTTTGCCGTGCATCTGCCAAGACTGAATTTCCTTGGACAGCATATCGGCTATGTCTTCCGTAAGAATGAGAACCTTTGGTATGTCGCCAACGGAGCCTACGGAAGAATTTTGTCCGGTTGCCTTGTTAAAAGCATCCAAAGCTTCCTGTCTGTTAGAAACAGCCTTGCCTTTTACGCCCGCAAGCATAAAGCCAAGAATCAGTTCCCGTTCTCCAATTACAAAATATTCCATGACTTTGCTTTTATGCCAGACTGAATTTTAAGCAAATAGAACCGACTCAAAATTCAGCCTTTAGCAAAAAATTCTATTACATTATCATAATGAACAAAGCAACAAGGAATCCCCAAAGACAAATACCTTCAGCAAGACCTACGAAAGGAAGCGCCTTTCCTGAAAGTTCTGCGTTTTCGCTCATTGCGCCCATTGCGGCTGAACCAATTTTTCCAACAGCAGAACCGCCGCCAATACAAGCGATTCCAACTGCAAGAGCAGCAGCTACATATTTTATAGCTCCAGCATTAGAAGCCGCCTGTTCTACAGCCTGCTCTTCAGGAACAGAAGAAGCCTGCGCAAAAACGCCAGCAACTGCAACCAAAAGCATCATTGAGAGAGCAACCAAAAATTTCTTGTTCATAATAAAAACCTCTTGTTCTAAAAATTCTATAAATAAACTGCAAAAAGCAGCTGTCTACAAATTAAACTGTCTCTTTATAAACAAAAGAGAACGGCTTGAATTCACGTCCTGTCTCGCTAAAGAATTTCGAGAAGAACTCGTAGTACTGAAGACGCACAACCTGAATTGCAACAATCATTCCTTCAAGAACTACAACAATAGCATTTCCCAAAATAGCTACAGCAATTCCGCCTGCGCCAGGAGCAAGCTCAACAAAAGTGTTGATGATATATCCCAAAACTGCGTGGGCAAGAGCAAATGCGCCTACACGGACAAAGCTGACTGTATTTGAAAGATAAGAAGAAATAACTTCAATGATTTCAACAACTGCGCCAATAACCGCGCTAAAAAGTCCGTTTTCCAAAATAGGACGCTCGCCGTCAACAAGCCTTTGGAATATTTCAGAGCAGGCAGTCAAAAACAGAGAAACAGCTATTACAATCCAGTCGTAAGCGGCAGGAGAATGTTTGAACAACGCAACTCTAACGGCAAAAACAATCACATACCAGAAGAAAACCGCGCCCGAAATTCCAGTTTTTCCAAACAAGGCTTTTCCAATCCGGCGCAAAGAAAACTGATTTATTATATTTATTACAAGTCCGCAGCTATTGATTATAAAGCCGATTGAAATTGTAAAGCCAAAGAACGTAAACATTCTAGTTATAGAAGCCGGATCGCTTGAAGGCATCATGTGCAAAATCGGAGCGCGTGGAGTTCCAAAAAGTCCTGTAACCCACAATGCAAACGGACGCAGCAAAGTTTCATTTGCAAAAAATTCGCCGGTAAGAAGTCCCATAATCGTGCTGCTTATTCCTATGCAACAGAAAATTCCGCCGAATTTTTCCCAGCCTGAAATCTTGATTTTTTTAAGGCAGCAAAGAATTCCGATTATAAGGAAACACAATCCCTGGCCTGCGTCTCCAAACATAATTCCAAAAAGAACCGTAAAGAACAAAGCAACAAACGGAGTCGGGTCAACAGTTCCGTACAAAGGCGAACCGTAGCTGAAAATCATGCGCTCAAAGTTCGAAACAATCTTTCCATGCTTAACCTGAACCGGAACTTTTTCCTGTCCTGAAACAACAGACGGAACTTCGGTTGGCAAAAATTCACGGATTCCAGCGCGGCTTTGCGTAAGATCGTCCAAATCCTTCATTACTTTTCTAATAAGATAAGCCGGAATCCAACCGGTTATTCTGTATACAAATTCCGTGGACTCAAGAGAATTTTCCACAGAATAAATCTGGCTTCCAATTGAATAAATCTGCAAAAGCCTGTAAAGCTCATCCTTGTGAGTTTCCGCAAAATTACGGCGTTCAGTCTGAATTTCTTCAAGGGCAGCCGCGGCTTCAGTTTTATTCCGCTCCAAAGTAAGCAGAACTTCATCAGGAATTCCTTTAAAATCTTTTGGAACTTGAAGCTCTGTAAATCCGGCTTCCTTAAGTTCTCCGTCCAAGGCAAAGCGGGCTTTTTTTGACGAAGCGGCAAGAATTCTTGAATCATCATCGCCAAGCCTTACAATAATTCCGCGCGAACCAAGCCGAGCCTTTAAATCATCAATTTTTTCAGGATCTATTTTTCCGATTCGCAAAGTAAGGAAAGAAAGTGACTCAAGATCCGAATAAGAAACTTTCAAATTCGAAAAAGCCAAAGCTTCTCTATATGCGGAAACAGCTCTTTTTTCCTCATCAGCGGCAGTAAGCTCTTTTTTGTGAATATCTTCAACTGAATCAATAATTTTTGTCGCGCTTTCAAAATCTGCATCAGAAGGAAGCGGAACTGAACCTTTGTATCCGTCCAAGTCAGGCAAATCCAAAGCCGCCCTAACCTGCTGAAGCCGCTCAAAAACGGAAGCGTCCGGGTTAAGTCTTTTTGCAGAATCGGAAGAATCAGAGGCAAATTCCTGCTGGAACTGAAATTCGCCCAGTTCGCCAAGGTATTTAAGAACAGAATGTATGTCTTCCCGCAAAACCATAAGCTCAATAAGACGCATTGTGGTTGTTCTAGCCATTTATTACCTCCAAGGCTCCAGTCATCTGCATAGCCTGCGATGAATCTATGCTAAGCCGCAGACTTTCAGAAGCCGTGCGGATATTGTCAAGTTCGTTTCTTTTTATGATAAACCAGCACACAATCGGGCAAGCCGTAAACGGATATTTATGGAAAAGTTTGTATGCTTTTTTTACATAAAGGCTTTTATACGAATTAGAAATCCATCTAGGATCTATTGTCCATACAACGCCTTCTTCATGCGGATTCAAAAGCCTGCTGTATTTCCAGTTTTTCCAGGCATCGTAATTGTCCAGTTCCCAGTCCAGAGTTCTTATAGCTTCATAGGCAAGCGGATCTGAACTTTCCTTTTTTTCTGTTGAATAAGCCAAAAGCGGAATTATTTCTTCCTTTTGCATTTTATAGTAAAAACGAAGCCGAATTGCCCACACAATATTGTCTATTCTGATTTTTTCACCAATCAGCTTAAGAATATCTTCTCTACAGGATGAATGAACCTGCTTGGCGGCATTCCAAAGCGACATAATATAATGGCAGTCAAGCTTGTAATTCGCCAAATGCTGCTCGGAAACAGGAGGAATATTATTGTACCAAGAAAGCGGTCCGCCAAAAGTAATTGAAGCGATGTCCGGCCATTTATCGTAATTTATTATATTAAAAGGAGTTATCTTTTGAATATCAGGAATTTTCTTTTCTCCAAGTGAAAGAGAAGCAGAAATGTCCTTAAGATTTTCATAGTCAAAACTTCTAAGCAAAGTCAAAACAATGCCATCCGGCTCTGAATAATTCCCGACAAGTTTTTTGTAGTCGTAAATAAAACGCTCAAAAGCTTCCTGCTCCAAGGCATGAGCCAAAAGTGTTTCTGGAACAACAGGAATTTCTTTCTTGAACAAAAAAGACCACAATTCCTGCAATGTGTGAAAAGAAAACAACTGCCTTGCGCGTTCCCCGACATAAGACCGGGCAAGCATACCGCTGGCTTTTGCATAAACATAAGAATCAGCGGCGGACTTATCCATTGCCATATCGCTCTCCTATGAAAAAAGAATTTTATCCATAAGAGCGTTAAAAGACGAATAATCCTTTTCGCTTGAATTCAAATTCTGCTTGTAAGATTCTATGTCTGCGGAATGCTTTTTTTCTATAGCGGATTTTGTATCTTTTTCTTTTTGCTCAATTTCTGAAACAACAGCGGAATACTTGGTCTTGAATTCAGATTCAGCCTGAGCACGCGCAGCTGCGATTTTTTCATCTGCCCTTTTCTGCGCGTCAAGCACTGTTGTAGAAGCTTCTTTTTCTACATCAAGAAGATGTGTAATAATATCAATTTCTTCAGCAGCCATTATGTACTCCAAATAAAAGTTTTAAGCTTTCTATTGAGATTCAGCCTCGCACAAAGCATCGAATACTTCCTGCGGTGAAGTTTTTTCAAAAAGTTTCGTTATAAACAAAGGATCTTGCAGAACAACGGCAAGCTCTTTTAAAATCTCAAGAAGAAGATTATTGTCATTCGGACCGCACAAAAGCATAAATACAAGATTTACAGGAGAACCGTCCAAAGCGTCATAATCAATACCTTTGCGGCTCATTCCTATTGCTCCGACACAGCCTTTTACAGAACTGCAAATTCCATGCGGAACAGCGACACCGTGCATTATGCCAGTGCTCATTTGAGCTTCACGTGCATGAAGAACAGACAGAGCATCATCCCTGCCCACTTCCGGGTGTTCAGAATGGATAACTTGCACCATTTCCTCAAAAAGCTCGTCTTTGTCTTCGCTTTCAAGGTTTACAATTATGCTTTTAGGAGAGAATATTTTTGCAAAAACCATATTACCATCCTTAAACAATAAAGCCGCTAAATACAAGCAGCTTATTTTTCAGCAGGGCTAAGCTCCTCCTGAAGCCAGCTTCCGTTATCCTCTGAAGAAGCCTGTTCTCCCTGAATTTCTTTTACAGTAGAAGACAAATCTTCTTTTGCAGGCGCTTTGTTCAAAAGTGAAATTCCAAAAGCAGTTACAAAGAACAATGCGGCAAGAACACCAGTTGTCTTTGTAAGAACACTCGCTGAGCGGGCGCCAAAAGCTGTAGACTGTCCGCCGCCAAAAGCGCTTCCCATGCCATTATTTTCTTCATTCTGAACAAGAACAAGAAGAACTAAAAGCACACAGATAATTACAAACGCAATGAGAAGGATTGTTTTTAAAACAGCCATTTTTTACTCCAAACACCGGACATTCCCGGCAAAATTCATTTTTAGTTTCATTATAATAATGAAATATTTCCGTTAGGTCAATTAAGAATTATAAAAACAATAGATTCCAATCGGCAAAGTCAAATCAGCCATTAAAGGAGAAATTATTTTCAATCTAACAATTTCTTAATCAGAATTTTACAAAGCGAATTTAATTTTTTTTCAGATTGAATTAAAGAGGTTCTTTATGAAAAAACAAATGCTTTACGCACTGACAGCAATGGCGGCTTTTTTACCGATTTCATGCGCTTCAACACAAAAAACAGCGGAAGAAACAAATTCTTATTTTGAAAAAGTTGAACTGAACGGAAGCAAAGTTCCCTACACGCTTCTTGCAAAAACAGCAGACGGCGTGGAAATTCAAAACGGCGGATACGGCTCAGATGCGTGCGTCCATCCCACAGATCCAAATCTTTTCTATTTACTTACAGACCGCGGACCAAACATTGACTTTACGGGAAGCAACGGAAAAGGAAAATTGTTTCCAATTCCATCCTATGCGCCAAGAATCGGGCTTTTTAAAATGAACAAAGACGGCTCGGTTTCACTTGTAAAAGAAATTACGCTGAAAACTCCAGACGGAAAAGACATAACAGGACTTCCAAACCCGAATGGAAAAGGCGCAACTGGCGAAATTGCCTACGACCTTGAGGGAAACATTCTTGGCACAGATGAATACGGACTAGACAGCGAAGGAATCGTTGCAATGAAAGACGGAACATTCTGGATTTCCGATGAATATGGACCGCACATAGTTCATTACGATTCAGACGGAAAACAGATTGAAAGAATAAGTCCTTACGGAATGGACACAGGAAACAGACATCTTCCTGCAGTTCTTGCTCGCCGCCGTGCAAACAGAGGAATGGAAGGGCTTGCAGTAACACCTGACGGAAAAACTCTTGTTGGAATTATGCAGTCTACATTATTCAATCCTTCAAAAAAGGAAATCAAAAACAATCAGCTTGTGAGAATTGTAACTTTTGACATAAAAAACGGAAGCACAAAGCAGTACGCATATATACAAAACAAAGAAACAGATTCAACCTGCGGAATCACGGCGCTTTCAAATACAGAATTTGTTGTTATTGAGCGTGACGGAAAATTTTCAGGTGAAAAAGAAGCCCATAAGTATCTTTTCAAAATTAACCTGAAAGACGCAACGGACATAACAGGAGCAAATCCCGAATCTAAAGAAGGACTTTTGGTAAACGGAAAAACTCTTGAGCAGTGCACAACAGAAGAAATTGAATCCGCCGGAATTAAGCCTGTAAAAAAAGAATTTCTCGTTGACCTTGTGGAATATCTTCCGAACAAATATCCGCACGACAAACTTGAAGGCTTGTGGATTATAGACAGCAACACAGTCGCCGTGGCAAACGACAACGATTTTGCAATCAATGTTGAAAATAACCAGCTTGTGCAAAAAATTCTTCCTGGAACAAACAGCATTGATGACGATGTGATTTATGTAATAAAACTTCCAAAGAGCTTGAAATAAAGTTTTACAAAGCTAGTCATCTACCACCACCAAAGGTGGTGGCTTGAAAAGTGAACCGCTCAAAGCGG
>CAVKBG010000006.1:0-60100 GCA_963654755.1 Desulfovibrionaceae bacterium | reverse complement strand
TGTCCATCCATATATTTTGTTGTGGAATGAGTTACAATATCTGCTCCCCATTCAAACGGACGGCAATTCACTGGAGTTGCAAAAGTATTGTCTACGATAAGCGGAACTCCGTGGCTGTGCGCCGCTTTTGCAAAACGCTCAATGTCAAAAACAATCAAAGCCGGATTCGCAATTGTCTCGCCAAAAACTGCTTTTGTGTTCGGTTTAAAAGCCGCATTAAGTTCCTCATCTGAACATTCGGGATCTACAAAAGTAAAATCGATTCCCATTTTGCGCATTGTAACATTGAACAAGTTGAAAGTTCCGCCGTAAATTGTGGAAGAAACAACAACATGGTCGCCTGCGCTTGCAATATTGAAAACCGCAAAAAAGTTTGCAGCCTGACCGGAAGATGTGAGCATAGCGGCAGTTCCGCCTTCAAGAGCAGCAATTTTCGCAGCCACATAATCGTTTGTAGGATTCTGGAGCCTGCTGTAAAAATAGCCGGAAGCTTCAAGGTCAAAAAGCTTTCCCATCGCTTCGCTTGTGTCATACTTAAAAGTTGTGCTTTGAACAATAGGAATCATTCTAGGCTCGCCGTTTTTTGGCTCATAGCCTGAATGAATGCATTTTGTTTCAATTCCATTCTGAAAATCTTTCATTTAATATATACCTCAATATTTTTTGTGCAAAAAAATTTAATTTATAATTTCAAATTCAACCTGCTGCTCGGTAAGTTCAATTCTCTTTACTTTTATTTTCACCACATCATTAAGTTCTGTTTTTTCAGAACATGGCATAAAGGTTTCAATTGCAAGAGAAGGAATTGAAAAAAGCGGAAACTTCATTCCCTTGTCAACACAAACCGCCTCCCCTGTCCAGCCGGGATTCTGCAAAAGATAAACGAGAGTCCAGTGCATATTGCTTTTGCGTTCTGCTTTGTGAGCCGCCTGAGCACCGGCATCTCCTTCTGAAATGCGCATAAGCATAGTGTCCTTGTCCAAAAGTTCCCTTTTATCCAAAAAAGCCCGCAACTGAATATGCGCAATCAAGTCTCCGTAGCGGCGCAAAGGACTTGTAACCTGACTATACATATTAAGACCCAGAGCGCAGTGCATTCCAGGAGTTACGCCGACAGATCTTTTTCTCATGCATCTTCTAAGCCTGAACTGGCCTGCAAGACCTTCTGGAATGTCATCAGGAATTACAGGAGCTTCCTGGCTTATAAACGGAAACGGAATCTGATTTTTAAATGCGAATTTTGCAGCACCTTCCCCAGCCAAAAGCATCATCTCGCGAATCATTTCTGAGCTTTTAGGATGAATAAGCGGTTCTATCGAAACTTTTTTTGTTTCAGGCTCAACTGAAATATGGACTTCCGGCATTGAAATCTGAACAGCCCCGGACTTTTTGCGACGTTCCACATTTTTCCATGCTATAGAAAAAAGAGGCTTTAGCTCTTCACTTTCCATAAGCTCATCAGCCTGCTCATAAGAAAGTCGTTTTACTTTTATAAGCGTTTTAAAAACGGAACAGTCTTCAATTGCGCCGTTTTCATCAAGAAGAATTCTAAAAGACAAGGCACGGCTTTTTTCCTTTAGTCCAAGCGCATAATCTTCAAGGCAGCTTTCGCACAGCATTCTGGCAGCTCCTTCTGGAATATAAAGAGTCGCCCCTCTTGCACGCGCATTTTTATCAATAGGAGAATCAGGCTGAACCGTAGACGCAGGATCTGCAATATGAATCCAAAGATATTTTCCGTCAAAAGCAACAGCATCGTCCGGGTCAGTTGACCAAGCGTTGTCGATTGCATAAGAAACGCAGTCAAGCTCAAGGCGTTCTTCTTCCGGCGGAGAATCAAGGGAATCTGACGCTGATTTTGTGGAAAGTCCCCAGCGCAAAGGATACGGATTGCGTGTAATGTCCCAAAGCCCTGTATCAAGCAAAAGTTTGTGCGCGCGTTCTGGATTTTCCTTAAATCCGGCATCATGCATCGTGCGGCTTTTGTCTGTTTTTCCAAGCGCAAGAGCTTCCACATCGCCCATAAAAACAGAATCTTCCGGCAAAAGTTTTCCAGTTTTTAAACGCTGAATAAATTCTGCGCGCAGTTCGGCTTCTTTTTCCTTTTCACCGGCTTTTTTTACGAGGGAATCAATTTCTTGCTGAGGGCGGACAGTAAATGCAATTTTTCCGTCTAGCTGCTCCTTTAAAACCTGGCTAAAATAAACAGTATTTTTTAAAGCGCAGTAAAGTCCCCAAGCCTCGTCAGCTTTTACTTCGCCTCTAAAAAGCGAAACCAATTCATTAAAAGGATAAATTTCCCCGGAAGATTCGCCTGACAAAAACTCATAGCAGTCTTTTATCTGAAGAAAAATTTCATTTGTCTGCTCAAGATTGTAAATATCAGAAGCTGAAGGACATTTTTCCGCAGCGAATTTCAAAACAGATTCAAGAGAAGAAACCGGGCCTTCATTCAGCAAAAGAATGTCCTTTGCGCGGACGTTCTGAGTGTCATAAACAGCAGGCTTTGTGGCAGTTGCGGGAACAGACTGGAATTTTATAGAAAACTTATTATTTTCAGCGACAGAAAGAACAACTGCAGCGGTATTTTTATATATAACAAGTGAATTAGCTTTTATCATGCTGAAAGTTTACAATAAAAAAAAAGCAATTACAATAAAGATTATCAAGCCATACTTCAAATGGTAAAAAAAACACCGCCAGAATTGCTCTAGCGGTGTCCAAGGCTACAAGTTTTCAAGCCAGATTATGCAAGCTTGAAGAACATGGCTTATTTTCTGATTTCAGAACCAATTGCTACTTTATAGCCAACTTCGCCTGTAATAGCGTTCTTGAGCCATGGAGCAGAAATTTTGTCTGCTTCACAGATGTTGATTTCCTTGCTCTGATCTTCTGGATTCTTAGCAAAGAATTTGCATCTTTCCATAGCTGGCTTAAAGTTTACAGTTTCACCAATCTTGAAATCTCCCTTAGAAGAAGCCTGTACACGTGCAACAATGCTCTGTGTCTTTGTAGAAAGGAAGAGGTGTGTTTCTGCACCAAGAGGCTCTTTGTTAGAAACTTTCATCTGCATATTGTTTTCTGCAGCTGGAGCTTCTGAATAAACAAGGTCTTCTGGGCGTACACCGAAGTAAACTTCTTTGCCTACATAGTCTTTAAGAGAAGCCTGTTGTTCTGCTGTTGGAACAACTGTAAATGTGCCTTCATCAGCAACAATCTTGTCGCCTTCTTTCTTGATTGTAACAGAAAGGAAGTTCATTGGAGGAGTTCCAATAAATCCTGCAACAAATTTATTGATTGGGTGGTTGTACAAATAGAGAGGTTCGCCAATCTGCTGTACGTGGCCGTCTTTCATAACAACAATTTTTGTACCCATTGTCATAGCTTCAATCTGGTCGTGAGTAACATAAATCATTGTAGCATTAAGTCTCTGGTGCAAGCCTGCGATTTCTCCACGCATTGTAACACGGAGCTTTGCATCAAGGTTAGAAAGAGGCTCGTCAAACAAGAATACTTTAGGGTTACGAACAATTGCGCGTCCTACTGCAACACGCTGTCTCTGTCCACCAGAAAGAGCCTTTGGCTTGCGGTCCAAGTACTGTGTAAGACCAAGAATATTTGCAGCTTCATCAACACGGCGTTTAATTTCACCTTTGTCCATTTTGCGGATCTTAAGTCCGAAAGCCATGTTGTCATATACTGTCATGTGAGGATAAAGAGCATAGTTCTGGAAAACCATCGCAATGTTTCTGTCTTTTGGCGGAACATCGTTCATAAGCTCGCCGTCAATAAGAAGCTCGCCTTCAGAAATTTCTTCCAAACCTGCAACCATGCGGAGAGTTGTTGACTTTCCACATCCAGAAGGTCCTACGAATACGCAGAAGTCGCGGTCTTCAATAACAATGTTGGCGTTTTCTACAGCCTGAACATTTCCGTCGTAAATCTTACCGATTCCTTTTAATTCTACCTTTGCCACTTTTGGCCTCCTAAGGGTTTATGTTATGTAACAATTATAAATTCAAAAACTATAGAAGTCAAACAAATTCTTTAAAGAAATTCAACTTTTTCAGCCAACAGCGCCGTTTTTGTAAACTTTGGCTTCAATAAACTTTCCGTCCGCGCCGATTTTTTTTCCGTTGATTTCAACAAATCCGTCTTTTGTATAAAGCTTGAACGAAAAGAACTTGTCCGGCTTTACATAGCAATATTTTTCAGTAGGAGCTTCAAATCCTTCCGGCTCAAGAATAGTTCCCGGCTCAAACTGAGGCGCAAAAAGAACTTCGCAAGTCTCGTGGTCTGTAACATTCGGATCTGACGCCGCAAGCAGCATTCCGTTGCTTCTGACTCCGCGGAAATTTGCAGGCTTTAAATTGTAAACAATAACGATTGTTTTGCCCAAAAGCTCTTCCGGCTTATAAAAAGGCACAATGGAACTTACAATTTGTCTAGGCTCTTCATCTCCGTCGTTCAATGTAAGTATATATAGAAGAGTTCCGCCCGGATGCTGCTCCACTTTTTCTATGCGCGCCGCCTTTAAAATAACGCGATTTCTGAACTGTTCTGCTTCTGAAAGCACATTTTCTTCGTTTTCTTCCATAAACATGACACCTCGTTTTATGTTTTTATAAAATACAGATTAAATTCAAAAGAATATCAGGTCAAGCCCGATAACATCAGTAAAATATAAAACTCGAATTTTCAGGCTAAATAAACAAAAAAAAGATTTTTAAGTTGAAATATAAAAATTCTAATGTATAATTTATAACAAATTGGAGGCCACCATGTCTTTAATGAAAAAAACTCTTCTATTTTCTTCTATCTTTTTCCTTTTAATCTGTTTTATTTCGCTTTTTACTTACGGCATTGCAAAGAACAAAATCGGGCGGAAGAATCTTTCGCAGAGCATCAGGACGGAGCTTAGCACTGACCAGCTTATGCTTGAGTCTTCGGTGAACAAGGACATCACGCTTGCGCTTCAGATGGCGCGTTCGCCTGTAATTTCAAACTATTTCCGCAATGTTTCGGATGAAAAGCTCAAGAAGCCTGCCTTTGACGAGATGGCGGCTTACGGAAAGGCTTTTTCTTCCGGCATAAATTTCTGGATAAACGATACAGACCACTTTTTCTACTTCGGGGACGAATATTCCTACACGCTTGACCCGGACAAGCCTGAAAGTTATTGGTACAACATGACGCTTTACGAGACGGACACTTACAACTTCAACATAAACTACAATCCGGACGTAAACGAAACCTGCCTTTGGGTAAACGCTCCTGTTTTTTCCGCGGACAAAAAGCCTGTCGGAGTTGTGGGAACTGGAATCGTTTTGGACTCGTTCCTTGATTCCGTTTACAAAACTGTGAGCGACGGCGGAAACGGCAAGCTTTTCTTCTTCAACAGCCTCGGAGAAATTACCGGCGCGGAGGACAAGTCGCTTGTAAGCCAGAAGGCTCTGGTAAAAGACCAGCTCGGCGGACTTTACGAGAAAATCGAAGGCTCGCTTGAGGACTACAAGAACGGACAGATTTACACTTTCAGCTCCGGCGGCTCGGAGTACGGACTTTGCTACGTGAAAATTCTTGACTGGTATCTTGTCCGCTGCATGAACGTTTCTTCGGGAATCGCCACGGAAAGCTCGCTTGTTGTAATGCTTTCGATGTTCATAATCGGAATGCTCGTTGTTTCCTGCCTTTACACGATTTTCATCTCGCTGATTCTAAAGCCTCTTTCAATGCTCCGCGAATCCATGAACAAAATTGCGGACGGAGACTTCACCGAAAAATTCAGCTATAAAAAGAAAGACGAAATCGGAAGCCTTGCAGGAAGCCTTTCGCGCATAACGGCGACCGTGAATTCTCTCATAAACGGAATAACGGAAAAGGCTGACTACGTTCACGACACAAACAACCTTCAGCAGAAAAATTTCGACTCTGGAAAGGAAAAGTCCGCGGCGATTGTCTCGGAGCTTGACGGAATGAAGACTTCGGTTTCGGAGCAGCAGGAGATGATTCAGAGCGCATCCGACACGATTGAAAAAACGGCGGAAAGGCTGAAAGGTTTCGGAAGCATAATCAGGACGCAGATTTCTGACATCGAGGAATCCGGCGAGCAGATAAGGCAGCTTCTGGATTCAGTTGAGTCGGTCGATAAAATCAGGAAGTTCACGATTGAGAACATGGGACTTCTTTCTTCCGCTTCGGAAAAAGGAAACTTGCACATCAAGCAGGTTTCGGAAACGGTTCAGCAGATTTCAAACGACACGGAAAAGCTTCTTGAGACGAACAAGATTATCTCTTCGATTTCAGACCAGACGAATCTTCTTGCCATGAACGCGGCGATTGAGGCGGCTCATGCGGGAAAGGCGGGCGATGGTTTTGCTGTCGTTGCTCAGGAAATCAGAAAGCTTTCTGAAAAAACTCACGCGCAGTCGGAGAACGTTGCGAAGGTTATCGGCGGAATCATCGACTCGGTTCAGCGTGTCGTGGAAGTTTCCGAAGTTACAAGCCAAATTTTCTCGGACATCGTGAAGCAGGTTTCCGCGGTTGATTCGGACTTTAAGGAGATGTCGGGCATAATCGAAAACGAAAATGCGCTGAACATTTCGGTCGCGGAAAAACTCAAGGCTCTGTCTTCCGGCTCGGCTTCGGTTTCCGGCGGATTTTCCGATATGGAAAAGGACACTTCGAACATCGCCTCCGCAATGGAAAAAGTTACGCAGCGAACGACGGAACTTGTAATGGGCGTGGAAGCGATTTCAGAAAGCGCGCTTGCCATAAACACGCAGCTCAAGGAAGTCTCAAGCCTCGCGAACAAATCCGTAGAGCAGATTCAGACCCTTGCAGATTCGCTTGAAATTTATAAAATAGAGAAAGGAGCAAAATAAAAATGAAAAAACTTAAACTTTTTACGGCACTTCTGTCATTTGCAACACTGGCTTTTTTGGGCTGCAAATCAAAAGACGCAAAGCAAATTGAAGGCGACTGGAATTTAGTTCAGTACAAAATTGGAGAAAAGCAAATTGACTTTTCATGCGCCACAATTTCTCTTTTGCAAGATGAAAACTTGAACATTAAAGTGTCAGGCTTTTCCGGCGTAAATTCTTTTTCTGGACTTTACAAAGCAAATGGAAAAAAGCTTAGCGCAGAGCCAGGATTTATTTCTACAAAAATGATGGGCAGCAAAGAGGACATGGAATTTGAAAGGCTCTTTTTAAATTCCGCAGTAGGAGCTGACAGCTGGAAAACAAAAACACAGGACGGAAAAATTCTTTTGTGCATTTATAATTCAACGGAAAATTCTGAACTTATTTTTGCAAAGGCTTCTATAAAAGATGCAACTTGGACATTGGCTGCAATTCTAAAAAACGGCGGAGTTCAAAGCATAGGCGCAGACAAAGAAAAACTTCCTACACTTTCTTTCAACGAAGAAAACAAAGCTTCTGGATTTTCCAGCGTAAACTATTACACAATGGATTATGCTCTTGACGAAGCGGCAAAAAAACTTTCGTTCACGCTTGGAGCTTCAACGTTGATGGCTTCGGGAAGCAAAGAGGCGCAGGAACTTGAGCAGCAGTTTTATATCAACTTGGATCAGACTGCAACTTATTCGCTTTTTGGAAACACACTTACGCTTCGCTCAAAAGACGGAAAAACTCTTTTGGAATTTATAAAATAATTTTTTCAGCCAACCAAATTATCATTCCTGTGAAATTCAAATGAATGGCACGGGAATGTCTTTCAGCAAAAATCGTTTTCAAAATTTCAATGGGGTTTGCTTCCATTTATAAAATGCAGTAAACTGTAGCAATGGACATTTCACCAATAGATAGTTTTGAACTTTTGTTTCCTGAAAATTCAGGCTTTGATAAAACTGACATTCTTTTTTACAGCGGAAAAAACGATTTATGCAGCCTTTACCTTTCCGCAGAAAATAAACGCAACAGGCTTTTTGTTACCGACACAAACATTGCTCCTTTATGCGCGGATTTTATTTCACATTTTACAGATGAAAATGCAAACAACATAAAAGCTCCTTCTGTTTTTAAAAATGGAAACGACACGCTTTGTATTCTTGGCGCAGGAGAAAAATTCAAGACAATAGAAAATGTTCTCGAAATTGTAAGAGCAGCTTTAAACTCGAACTTCAATAGGAACTGCCTTTTTGTTGCAATCGGAGGCGGAGTTTTAAGCGACATGACGGGCTTTGCAGCTTCGATGTTCAAGCGCGGAGTTGATGTTGAGTTTGTTCCGACAACTTTACTTTCCGATGTTGACGCTTCTATCGGCGGAAAAACTGGATGCGACTTTGACAGCTACAAAAACATGATTGGAGCTTTTTATCCTGCAAAAAAAATTCATATATGGAGTTCATTTATACAAAGCCTTCCGCAGAATGAATTTCTTTCAGGGCTTGGCGAAGTTGTAAAAACAGCTTTTCTTTTTTCTCCAGAATTGATAGAAATTTTAAAGACACAAAAAGAAAATGTTATGAGCCGCAATGAAGAAGTTCTGCAGAAAATAATTTCAATCTGCGCAAAAGCAAAAGCAAAAACAGTTCATGAAGATTTTAAAGAAAAAGGAATCCGCGCGTATTTAAATTACGGACATACATTTGGACACGCGCTTGAAACTGTGGCGGGACTTGGAAAAATAAGCCACGGCGAAGCTGTTGCCTGGGGAATTGGAAGAGCGATTGATCTTTCTTTAAGCAAAAAACTTTGCGCCGCTGAATTTGCAAAAGATTGCAAGAAAATTCTTTTTGACTACGGATTCTGCACAGAGCCGCTTCCGCAGATTATAAAAGACATTCCAGATGCAACGCTTGCTTTAGTTTCTGCAATGCACAAAGACAAAAAAAATTCTGGAAGCTGCGTAAAAGTCATTCTTCAAAAAACTGGGCAATCCACATTGATAACAGAAGTTCAAGACAAAGAAATTCTTGAGGTTTTAAAATGATTTCATCAAAGCATTATTTTGACTGGGCCGCAACCGCTCCAAACGATGAAGAAATTTTAACTAAGGCTTTAAAATATTCTATGGAGCATTGGGGAAATCCTTCAAGCATTCACAAAGCTGGAACTGATGCAAAAGCCGCATTGGAAAACGCAAGAAAAAGAGCAGCCAAAACTTTAGGTGTAAATGCAGAAAATATTTTCTTTACTTCCGGCGGAACAGAAGGAGATCACCTTGCGCTTCTTTCTGTTTTAAGCCGACCGCAAAAAGGAAGCGTTGTATTAAGTTCCATTGAGCATCCGGCTCTGCGCGAAATGTCAAAGTCAATGCAAAACTGCGGCTGGAAAGTTATAAATGTGAATCCAGATAAAAATGGAATCGTTTCTGCGCAAAGCATTTCGGATGCGATTCAAGAAGACACGGCGTTTGTTTCTGTAATGGCGGTAAATAATGAAACCGGCGCAATTCAGCCTATTTATGAAATTGAAAAAATTATTGAAGAAAAAACAAAGGGAAAGCGAAAGCCATTTTTTCACGTTGACTGTGTTCAAGCCGCAGGAAAAATTCCACTGAACTTAAAGGCAAGCGGAATTGATTCTGCTTCATTCAGCGCGCACAAAATCGGCGGACCAAGAGGAATAGGAATTCTTTATCTTGCAAAAGAACTGAATTCATTTTTAAAAGGCGGCGGGCAGGAAAAAACTGTAAGAAGCGGAACTGAAAATCTTTTTGGCGCAGAGGCATTTTCTCTTTGCCTTGAAAAATATTTTATTTCAGAAAGAAACGCTTCCGCTCAAAAAAGATTTGAACAGCAAAAAATTCTTACAGAAAATTTCATAAAAAAACTAAAAGAAATAAAAGGCTGCGTAATAATTCCGCATTGCCGTGAAGATGAAAAATTTGAAGCAAACTTTTCTCCTTGGGTTGTGCAAGCCGCATTCCCAGGAATTCCGGGGCAAGTTATGGAGCGCGCATTAAGCGAAAAGGGATTTTTTATTTCAACAGGAAGCGCGTGTTCTTCTTCGCACAAAGGCCGACCAGTTCTTGATACAATACAGTTAAGTCCGAAAGAAAAAGAAAGCGCGGTAAGATTCAGCTTTGGATTTTCAACTGAAGAAGAAAGCATGAACGAGCTAATTGAAGAACTGAAAAATATTTGCAGTCAGTTTTTGCAATGAAGATGCTTGCAATAAATTTTAAAATGCTGTAAAGTGCAAGGAGTCATATCCTGCATCTTTTTTGGTGCGAAAAAAAATCAAACTAAATTTTTAGGGAAGGACATTATGGGAATTCGTGGAGAACTTTTTACAAATCAGGTAAACTTGGACAAACGTTCGTATTATTTCAACGTAAAGGAAAACCGCAATGGAGATGTTTTTCTTCAGATTGTTGAAAGCAAAATAAAAGACGGACAAGACGAAAGACGCGACATTGTTGTTTTTGCAGATGACATGAAAAGTTTTTTGGGCGGAATGGACGAATCTTTAAGAGCCGTTGAAAAAATTCAAAAGGAACGCGCAAAACTCCGTGCAGAAAAAAAAGCTGCGAAAGAAGCAAAATATGCAGCAGGCGGAATGTCAGAAGAAAAGCCAGCAAAAAAAGTTTACCGCAGAAAGGGAGAAAGCCGCTTAGTTTCAGAAAGAAAAGCGGAGCGCAAGGAAATTTCAGGCAGACTTCATGTTGTTTCAAAAAGACAGCCTGACGCTGAAAAAACAGAATACTAATATTTAAACGAAAGCCGCTGAATGGGAGACGGTCCTAAACGGCGGCAAATTTCTTTGTGCGCAGGAGTTGGATAGCCTTTGTGCTTTGCATACCCATACTCCGGATAGAGTTTATCGTAATCAAGCATAATTTTATCACGTTGAACTTTTGCCAGAATGCTTGCCGCCATAACACAAGGAAATTTTGAATCAGCTTTTACAACTGCTTTTATGTCAAGATTTTTATCCGCAAAAGGCAGAGCATTTCCGTCTACAATCACTTGCATGGAATTTTTGCATTGCTCAAAATCAAGTCCATTTTTTTTGCACCAAGCAGGAAGTTTCATTATCATCATATCAAAAGCAATTTTCATTGCTTTAAAATCAGCTTGAAGAATATTTATTTCATCGATTATTTTTTCGCTGACAATTCCAATTCCCCAGCAAGATTTTTCTCTTATGACATCAAATGCCGCTTCACGTTTTTTCTCAGAAAGTTTTTTGCTGTCGTTTAAAATTTCCACGGGAAAATCAAAAGGCAAGAGAACACATCCGGCTGTAACAGGACCAGCCAAAGGACCTCTTCCTGCTTCATCGATTCCAACAAGAAAATTCATAAGGCTTAAAATCCTTTTTGAATATTTTTTTCCGACACAACAGAATTTACGTTGCTCCAAATTGGAGAACTTTTTTTAGTCGAATCGGAAAGTCTTGCATTAAATTCATTTTGAACAATTAAAGCATTTGCATTAAGAATTTGAATTCCGCGCCCCAAAGTTCCAATCAAAGAAAAAGATGAATCAGAGAAAGAACAAGTTCCGCCGGAAATTTTCGCATTGAAACAAGATTCCGCAACTGATGTAAACCGTGAATTTTTGCAGACGACATTTGAATTTTCAGAAGAAATTCCGCAAGCATAAGAATCAGCCTGAATTGTAAATCCTGAATTTTCAATTTGAACTTTTGAATTTTTAAAATCAAGCAAACTGCCTTTTTTCAAGAACACTGCGGAAAACTCGCAGTTAGAAATTCCGACAGAAGAATTTTTTGCAAAAACAAGCGGAGAATTTTCAGCTTGTGATTTTTTTTCAACAATCAAATTTTCAAATTCAACATTTACATTTGAAATTTTTATAACAGAATTTTCCTTAAAACTTAAACTGGAATCATGTCCTATAAAAGTGCAATCTTTGGAAATTAAAAATTCACTGTCAGGAATTTCGATGTTCCCATAAATATGAAATCTGAGTTTTTTATTTGAAGATTTCAAAACAGAAATGAGCTGCTCAAAAGATTTAAACGGATTATCATAAGAGCCGTCTTGAATTTCATTTTGTGAATTTGCAGAAAGATAATAATTTATTTCATCAATAATTATTTTCTTTTCTGAAACTTCGCTTTTATTCCCAGACGCATCAACAGAATATGCGCACACTTTATAAAACACAGCATTCCTGTCAGAGGACTTTAGAAAAATTTCATTACCATTATACAAAGAAAAATTTTCAGGTTTTATCTTTTCAAATTCAGCCTGCGCACTTTCTACGAATCCGTCAGGTATTTCAAAAGGCTTGCTTAAAGCATAAAAAATTTTAGCGCCTGGCTCACTTGAAATTCTAAAAAAAGATTTTGCTCTTGTAAGTTTTCCTACGGATGATGAAAAAATTTCAGGAGGTTCCGGCGGAAGCCTGTCTATAGAAAAATCAACATCTATTGTTCCCTGATAATTTCCATTGTAAAAAATTTTAAAGCAAGCAGAACTTTTTATATCTTCATTTTCAAACGCATCTGCATAAGCAAAAGAAGAATTTTTTTCAAATGAAAAATTTTCATTTCCATCTATAAAAAATTCAACAACGCCATTTTTATTTTTTTTGGAAAGAACAGAAGGCTTTGCAGGAAGCTCATATTCAAAAATTTTATTTTCTGGATAAAATTCAACTGGCTGCCAAGAAATTTTATGAGCAAAATTTCTGTCAATAAAACTTTGCTCTGATGGTGACTTCCAGTTTTCATCATCAATTCTGTAAATAAAGTTTTTATCTTTAAAAGAAAAATTATTCCACTCTGAAATTTCAAACGGAACATTGTCGGCTTTTGAATCGGCAGTTTTTTCGGCAGGAAGAACTTGAATTACAAAATGAAAAAAATTGTTTCCTGTAAAATCAACTGCAAAGCAAGGAACAAAACGCTCTACAGAATTTTTGCCTGAAAGAAAAAGCTTTGACTTTAAATATGGAGTTTTGGAATTTTCAAGGGAATACAAAAATTCAGACGGAATAAAAAAATCAGTTCCAGAAATGTAAGGAACAGCAGGATTTTGATTTATTGAATTTATAAATTCCTTTGACTGAATGCTGTATTCAACTCCTGAATTTTCTTCGACATTGTACTCAATTGTAAAATCTTTTCTTTCGCCGTTTTGGGCAATTGATGCAATTTTTACAATAACATCTCCAGTCTGATCAATGAGAACAGGAGAATCATAAAAGAATCCAGAAACATAAGGATCGCTGCCTGTAAAAGAATAATAAACATCAGTGCCTTTTTCCAAATTTAAAACAAGAGCCTGCTTGTTTTTCCAAACTCCAGAAACCGGACTCAAGATATTTTTTTCTTCAAAAGCAAAGAGCTTGGTAAAAGTAAAAAGCAAAAGAATACTTATAATTTTTTTTACAGACAATCGCGTTTTATTCATGGAATTTATTCATCCTTAAAAATCGGTTCTAAAACTTCACGCAAATCAGGATAAGGTTTATAAAAGTTTTCCTCAAGTTCTTCATGCGTAAGACCAACAAGTTCGTGGCTGTTATAGTTAATCCAAGTGTTTTCTTCAGGATTTGAAATTTCAAATTTTCTGCACCAATAGTCAGGCTGAATCGGAAGCTGCTCTTTCCATTTGTACACTTTATAATCATGCACAACAATTTTTATATTTTCACGGGGAACGCCTCTTTCCAAAAGAATTCCAACCAGATAATTCAGAGTTCTGCCTGAATCAAAAATATCATCAACAAGCATAATTTTATCGCCGGCACGAAGATAATCCGGGGAATAAGTCCAGCCGTCAATTCTAACTGCGGAATGCTGGGAAACATCAGTGTAGCTTCTTGCAACAACAGCGGCATACAAAACAGGTTTGTGATTTTTTAAAGCGACTTTGTAATACTCACTGATTACGTTCGCCATGTACGCACCGCCACGCAAAGAAGTGTAAATAACATCAGGAACAAATTTGTCCTGCTGATAAATCTTATGAGCAAGTTTCAATGCGTCAATTCTAACACTGTCATAGGGTAAAAATTCTTTCATATAAATTCCTTAACAAAAATTATCCGCAGCAACGGATGAATAAAAGTCTGCAACGCAAACTAATTTTTTTCAGCTGAACTTTAAGACTCTCCTAGCGTCCTGCCTTTTAACTGCTGAAAAATTCCGCAGCCCAAAAGATAAAGTTCTCCATTTTCAATTTTTATTTTAGCAAGAAACCTAACTGGCTTTTCCATATCAACTGGCGGCGTTGGAGCTTTTTCAAAAACAACTTTTACAGTTCCACTTGAAGAGCGTTTTTCTTCCGTTGGAATATAATCCACCAAGAGCATACAGCCCCAGGAACCGTCGCTTTTTCGATATTCATTTATAGCAGTGCCGTCCCAAATCACGTAGCAGTTTTGGTAAAGCAGCGGATTTTCTTTTACTTCAAGATAAGAATATTTGTCTTTTAAAGAACTGAATGAAGGCTCTTTAAAAAGTTCCGCCATCTCCAAAGATTTTTGTTTTATTGAAGAAGCCGCATTGCTATTTAAAATTTTATTAAGCTCAACTTGCGCGGCATTGTCCCTGCCTTCACCAAAATATTTTTTTGCAGAATTAAAGACAGAAGCAACCTGATTTTTTTCAAGTTTCACGGTAAAATCTTTTTCAGAAATATTTATCTGAAGAGGATTTTTTATTTCTTCTGTAGAAAGCGAAAACTTTGAATCAAATTCAGTGAGCGGCTTGTTAAACTTTTTCCAAGGCTCATAAACCACAAGCGCAGAACAAACAATTCCTGTTAAAAGCCCCGCAAGAATGCAATTTCTTATAATGTCCGGATTCATTCCAAGCGGCGGATAAAATTTTTTTATGTCGCCGGAATCAACCCATTTGCAGATTGTTGTATAATCTCCGTAAAGCCTGATAAATTCCATTGCCGAGCGCGCAATCGAATTTCTTGGATCAATATCAAGAACTTCAAGATAATACTCAAGCGCCCTATCGGTTTCTCCATGCCTAAGAAAAATAACCGCCTGCCCCAAAAGAAGCTGTGTGTTTTTTATTTTGATTTCACGCGCGCTTCTAAAATTCTGGGAAGCCTTTCCTGGAACATCAGCATACAAATAAGCAATTCCCAACGCTAGGTAATATTCAAAATCACCTTCATAAACATCCTCGTAAGATTCAAGAATATTTATCGCAAGATCAAACTTGCGGCGCTTTATGAGATGTTTTGCTATGTCCAGGTTGGAACGTCCCATTTATCTTTCAACTCCAAGTTTTGCAAGAATTGAATCAAGCTCTGAATTAAGCCGGGCAAGTTCCTCCTTGTCAACATCACTTGAAAGAGAAGCTATGTGGTCAAGCAAATTCTGAATGTATTCAGGATCTAGCTGCTCTTCTGTAACTTCAACAAAAGGAGTTCCATTTTTTGTATAGTCGTGAATTTCTTTTTCTGAAAGTCCGGCTTCCTGAGGAGTAAGAGGAATCGGAGAAGGAGCAACGTCCGTTGTGGGAACTGCAACCTTTGAATAAATTCCAAGCATTGTTTTTCCGTTCTCCAAATCTGAAAGAAATTTTTTTCCAGCAGGAAGCTCTCCATCTGTTGCAACTGAAATAAAAAATCCCACAGCAGAAGTTTTCAGCGGATCAAGATACGCAGTGTCCCAGTTTATGCAAAGCGCGGAATTATTGTACGACAAAACAGAAGTAAAACTTTTTCCATGCTGAACAGAAGGAAGCCAGCCAGAAGAATTTACAAGATTTTCTTTATTCGCAAGCACGACATTGCAAGGCCTGCTTATTCCGGCTCCTTCAAGAAGAAACTGAACTGCCGCTTTTGCATTGCTAGAACGAATCCACAAATCGTCAGACATATCTGTAAACTGAGTTTCAGAATTGATTTTGCTTCTAGCCGCTGTAGAAAAATGAGCTGAAGTATTTTCACCAAGAACAGTGTCAAACACGCCTTTCAGCGCAAACGACTGAATATTTTTTCCAAGGTTGATTGTATAGACTGTAACACGCAGCATGTCGGTTCTTGTGGAATTCGGAATCGACGGAAGAAAACTAAAGTCAACAACAACCTGGGCAACATTCGGAACAAGGTAAGCCATCTGCGCGCCCAAAGGAGTTCTGCGGCATTCTGTTTTTATTCCAGTTCCGCGGGCAAGTTTGTATTCTTTTCTTCCGACTTTAAGAGCAAAGAAAGATGCCGAGCCTGAATCGTAGCTTGAAAGAAGCGCAATTTCACGACCTTTTTCAGGAAGCGCATAAAGAGAAAAAGCTCCAGTCGTGCTGTCAAGAGCAAGCCGGATTTCATCCTTGTCAATTACAATATTTTTTTCCACTGAATATGAAGGAATTTCTTTTTTCTCCAAAGAATCTTTTTGCATTACAAAAGAAAGATCTTCATTCTGAGCATTCAAAGTAAAAACAGATGCGGCAAAAAAAGCAAAAGCAAATAAATTTTTTTTCATTACTTTCCCCCGTATTTTTCATCAAGAAGTTTCTGAATCAAAGCGGCTTTTTCTTTTAGAGAATACATTTCCTCATCTTCAATTCCGCCAGCAGAAACTGAAATTCCTTCATTTGAATTTTCCGCGCGGACATTTGAAGCAGAAGGCAATCCGGCTGAAGCGTTTTCTTCAAGCTCCCTGATTCTGCTGTTTGCAATTCTAAGCTGCCTTTTTAGCTCGGCAATATCTTCCGACTGCATAGTTCTAAGCTCACGCTCATAGTTTTCCTTGCTGCTAAGATATTCTTCGCCAGTCATCTTTAAAAGATAAAGAAGTTTTTGTTCACGGTCGCGCTGAGTTATAAGATAAAGCTTGAATTCCGCATCGCTGTATTTTGCGCTGTCTGGATATTCGGAAACAATTCTTTCATACAAAGAACGGGCTGTCTCGTAATCGTAGTCTTCATAAAAACATTCTGCAATCCAGTACAATGCGGAAGAATACATTTTGCTTTCTGGATATTCATTGCAAAAACTTCCAAGAGCCATTACCGCGCTGTCATTTTGCCCGATGCTATGCAACGCTCTTCCACGCTGATATTCAACTGCAGGAAGCAAAGAGCTTTCTGGAAAAGCGGAAATAAAATAATCGCAAGCATTCACAGCGGAAGAAAAATCTTCAGAATAAACAAGGCTCATAATAACCATAAACCAAGTTGAATCCGTTGAATATTCCTCTGAATCCGCAGCCTGCCTCAAAAATACAGAAGCGTCAGTCCAAGCTTTGTCTTTGTAGCAAATAAGTCCTTGCACAAAAGAATCCGCCGCACTTTCACCTGATGGACTTTTCTGGCCAAATGCAAACGGAAGCGCAAAAATCAAAACAAGAAAAGCCAGTACAAAGCGTTTTTTTATTTCCATTCTAAATTCCCCCTGAAAAATGACGAGCCGGAAACAACAATATCTGTTCCCGCTTCAAGGACATCCTCCAAGGTTTCTTGATTTATGCCGCCATCTACAGAAATAAGATATTTAAAGTTTTTCTCTCTCTGTATATCGGCAAGTTTTCTGATTTTTTCAATAGTATATGGAATAAGTTTTTGTCCGCCCCAGCCAGGATTCACAGACATAACAAGAACAAGGTCAACAAAAGGCAAAAGCTCTTCAACCGCGCTCAAAGGAGTTGCCGGGCACAATGCGATTCCGGCTTTTTTTCCGGCGTTATGAATAAGCTGAACACATCGGTCTGCGTGGCAAGTTGCTTCTATATGAAATGTAACAAGATCCGCGCCAGACTCTATATAGGAAACAATTGAATTTTCAGGACGCTCAATCATAAGATGAACGTCAAACGGAAGCTTTGTGCATTTTCGGATTGAACTGATTACAGGCTGACCATAAGAAACCTGCGGAACAAAATGTCCGTCCATAACATCAACATGAACAAAGGAACTGCCCTTTTCTTCTATAAATTTAAATGCGGAATTCAAATCTGAAAAATCCGCGGAAAGAAGCGACGGCGAAAGAAATCGGCTGTTTTTTTTCATAGAGCCATGATAAATAAATTCCAATTATTTATCAATTGAAATTTTCAAGAACAAAAATTCAGTCAGGACAAAAAAAATTCAAAACTTTTAGGCTATAAGGCGCGGAACTATTGACAAACACATTGAAAAACCATTATAAATAATGCCCCCTTTTACAGAAAATCACATTGACTAAATCTTTCAAATATATATAATTGAATCTTATGGGTATTCAGTCGGAAAACGCGCTCTGCAATGCGTTCAAACTTATTGAAATTTGCAATATTTCAGAAGCTTCGGAACTGCTCAAGGACGCGCTCACGATTGATCTGGACGACGAAGGCATTGTTTTTGCAATAAAATGCTGCGGATTCTGGATTGACACGCTGAACTCAATTCCCAGCCTTTCCAGTTTTGAACAGGGCGAAACTCTTCTGAACCAATGGAAGCAGTTTGTCTTTATAACCGGAAAAAAAAGCGAAAAGTACGAAAGAACAATTTACTCTTTTAAAAAGGGAATTTTTTCGCTCGCACTGGAATGCTACAGCAAGGCGGCGGACGAAAAAGACAGCAGGCTCAAGTCTGAAATTTTAAGAAAAACCGGGCTTTGCTATAAAAAACTGGGTTCCTATGAAGTTGCCCTTAACTTTTTAAAAGAAGCAAACGGAACTCTTTCAGGGCAGGCAGCCATTGTTGCGGAAGTTGCCGACTGCTACGCGCTTTGCGGGGAAACAAAAAATGCAAAAATGCTTTTTAGGGAAGCTTTCTACATAGATGCAAAAAAAATAGACTTCTTTTTTCTGGATTCGCCAATGATAAAGGCTCTTATAAATAAAGTCGAAGAGATTGGCTATACAGGCGAAGCGTTGCAGGAATGGGTTGCGGTTTACGGAGTTATACTTGAAGTTTTTACTGTAAAAAGACTTTTAAGAGCGCAGGAAGTAATCCATCTTCGGCAGGAAATTTTTGCAAGGGAAAGCGAAATGAAAGATCCCGGAAGCAACAAAGAAGTTATAAAACCAAGGCTCTTGAACCTTTATTTTTGGCTTATAGATTACTATATTTCGTCAAAAGAAAAGTCAAGCAGTATTTCGGAAGTCATGCTCAAGATGAAAATTCTTGATCCTGAAATTCATAATTTATACAGATTCGGAAACCTCTGAAAAAGCAGAGAAGTTTATAAAAAACTAGGAGCAAACATTATGTCTGAAGAACTTGAAAATTCTGTCCGCGAAATGCTGAAGGCAGAAACATGGACACGAGCGGGAATTACAAACTTCACCAAGAACAACATCGAAGAACTTGAAAAAATTCTTGACGAATGTAGAAACCAGAACTGTGAGTACGCCATCAAGGACATCTGCGATGAACAGCTTGCGCACACAAAAGACAGCATTGTAGCCCTTTATCTTTCAGGCATGATTGCAATGCGCACAGGTTCCGTAGACACAAGCTCCCTTTACGCGCTCTTTGATATTTTTGAAAAGAACCACAAGGAATCTCTCGTTGAATATCTTTGCAATTCAATTCTTGAAGACGATCCGCAGAATAAGCTTGCTCTAAGAAAACTTGCGGACTATTACAAGGCTTCAAATGATGACAGGCTCTGGGAACTTTATGAGAAAATTGTAAAGCTTGATTTTGAAGAAGCTGAAATGGCGCGCATTCTTGCTGAACGCTATGATTCTCAGGGAAACAAGGAAGCCGCAATAAATTACTATAAAAAAGCACTGCTCCGCTTTGTAGCCGCAAAAAACATCGGCTCTGCAAAAGCTATATGGTCAATTCTTGTTTCCTACATTCCAGAAGAACTTGATTTCTTTATGCTGGTTCAGCGCAAAATCGCAAAGACAATCAGCGAAGACAAGTCAGCAATCCTTATGCAGGAACTTTATGCGTATTACAAGGACACAGCAAAATGGGACACTGCAATCAGCATTTTAAAGCTTATTCTTGAAATCGACAGCAAAGATTCCTGGGCGCGCAAAGAAATCACAGAATGTTTCCGCGGAAAATATGCAGACCACTCGCATCTTGAAGACTACATAAAATCTTCAAATTTGAACCAGTCGTTCCGCAACGTTTTTGAAGCAATCAACGACTTTGAAAAGCACATTGCGTTTGACGCAAAAAATTATGTTTACCACAGAACTTGGGGCGTTGGAATTATTTCAAAAGTTGAAGGCGACATTCTTACAATCAACTTCGGAAAGAAAACTGGCGTTCACACAATGTCTTTGAAAATGGCAGTCAGCGCGCTTCAGCCTCTTGCAAAAGACCACATCAAAGTCTACAAGAAAACTGTAAAGCATGAAGAGCTTGTAAAAAAAGTAAAGTCTGACATTCCATGGACTTTAAAGACAATAATCAAAAGCTACAATAATAACTGCGACGAAAAGCACATCAAGGCAGAGCTTGTTCCTTCAATTTTGAAAGACGCAGTTAAAGATAAAGACGGAAAAACAAAAGGTTCAAGCGAGTGGACAAGCTGGCACGCAAAGGCTCAAAAAATTCTTGCGGAAGCTCCGTTCTGTGTAAATCCAAACGATGCGAATTTCTACACAGTCCGCGACAGAGAGCTCAGCAAGTCAGAGCGTCTTGCAAATGAATTCAAGGCAAACAAGGAATTCTTCCCAAGAATCGACATAATGGCGCGTTATCTTGAAGCGATTGAAGATCCTTCTGATGACCAGTTCTCTGAAATGTTCAGCTACTTTGCAAATTATCTCAAGGCATTCACTTCGGTAGACGAACATATTGTGGCTTCTTACCTTGTTGTTCAGGAAATTGTAAAAAGAATTTCCGCGCTTGAAAATCCTGCAAAGTTCACATTTGCCGAGCTTTATTCAGAAATTGAAAATCCGCGCGAAATGTACACAAAACTCAAGGACACAAAAAATACCCACCTTAAGAAAATGTTCCTTGCAAATATCAAGATGCTTCCAGATTGGGATGCCCAGTACACTTTCCTGTTCCCGACTGTGCTTGATAAAAATCTTATCGCGGAAATTATTTCAGCCGGAAAAGAAGAAAAAGCAGTTCGCCTTGTTCAGGATATTTTCAACGACTACAGAAGCAACAGAAATGCCGTAAACTACTTTATTTCTAAATGCAAAACTGAAGAATGGTTTGTTGAAGCAAAAATTTCAGAGGAAAAGCAGCTTGTAACTTTGGTTAATATAATTTCAGTCTGCAACCGTGAAAAAAACAATCACGTAAACACAGTTGAAAACACAAAGACAATAAAGGAATCTACTGCCCTTCTCTTTGGAAACAAGTTGAACGAAGACAAGAATCCAATGCTTGAGTATATGCTTGCAAATTCAACTGATGTAATTACAAGAATGTACACAATGGTCAGCGACCTTTCAGATCTTGAACTGCAATACAAAGCCGCTTTAAGAAACGGAATCTTGAAAAAATATCCAGACTTTAAATTCCAGGAAGCGGAAATCAAGCAGGAAGCTCCAAAAGGACTTCTGGTTACTGCAAAAATGCTCGAAGTTAAACGCTCGCTTGCGGAAGACATTGAAAAAGTTCAGCTTCCAAAAGTTGCGGCAGAAATCGGCGAAGCAAAAGAAAAAGGCGACCTTAAGGAAAACGCTGAATACATCGCAGCAAAAGAAGCTCAGCATCGTCTTAATGTTCAGCTTTCAAAACTCAAGGAAGAACTTTCACGCGCAGTTGTATTTGATCCTACAACAGCGACAACATCGCTTGTTTCATTCGGAACAAAAGTTACATTGCATAACAACATTGAAAACAATGAAGTTGTTTATACAATTCTTGGTCCGTGGGAATCAAATGTTGATGAAGGAATAATTTCTTATCTTTCGCCGCTCGGAAACAATCTTCTTGATATGAAAAACGGAGAACAAAGAGCGTTCACAATCAACGACCACAAATATGATTACACTGTAAAATCTATTGAGGCCGCTGAAGTTTAACAAAAAGTGGAGCTGGCAAAACAATGG
Organism: Desulfovibrionaceae bacterium; assembly: GCA_963654755.1. Taxonomy (GTDB): domain Bacteria; phylum Spirochaetota; class Spirochaetia; order Treponematales; family Treponemataceae; genus Treponema_D. The sequence continues at coordinate 38,232 of CAVKBG010000006.1, read as the reverse complement.
CTATAAATGAAAAATCATTTGTAAAACTTTCAGCTAACGTTGGAATGTTCTGCCACTCCACAAACATTGGAGTTGTTTTCAGCAATGATGAAATTTTTCTTATTGACTCAGGTCAGTCAGATGAAGACGGAAAACTCATTGCTGAAACACTTTCATCTCTCTTTCCTGAAAAAAAAATCAAAGCTGTAATCCTGACACATTCACACGCTGACCACTGCGGCGGCTCTTTGTATCTGAAAAAAAATTTAGAAACTCAAATTTGGGCTTCAGCCGAATCCGCAAGAATAATGGAAGTTCCAGCGATAATCGGAGCAATTTACTGCGGCGGAGTTTCTATAAAAGAATTTGACATTCCGCAGTTCACGCCGCCAGAACCAATTTTCACCGACAGAATTTTGACGGAAGAAAAAATCGAGCTTGATGATGTTTTTATTTCATTTTATTTTCTTCCTGGACACTTTTTTGATCAGATTGGAATTTTAGTTCAAGATAAAGCAGACGGAATAAAAAGTTTTTTTCTTGGCGACAGTTTCTTCGGAATTGAACTTTTGAAAAAAACTTGGATTCCGTTTTTATGCAATCAAAAAGATTTCAGAAAATCAGTAAGAAAAATCGCATCAATAAAATCTGATTTTTATATTCCCGGCCACGGCTCAAAATGCACATTCGCAACAATAAATGCGTTTGCAGAAATAAACATAATGGTTACTTACGAATTTGAATCTCTAATTCTAAAAAAAATCAATGAAGGATTCAAAACAACAGAAGAACTTTTAAAATCAATCGCCGACTATTCATCAATAAAAATGAAAGTTGTTCCATTTTATTTAATCGGCACAACATTGCGCTCATATCTTTCCTGCCTTGAGCACGAAGGACAAATCGCCTGCGAAATTATAGACAACAAACTTATTTGGAGGACTTTAAAATGACAAAACAGGAACTTGCAAAATTTATAGATCAGACTCTTCTTTCCCCGGAAGCAACAGAAGAACAAGTTGAAAAATTCTGCCAGCAAGCAAAAGAATACGGATTTGCAAGCGTCTGCATAAATCCAGTTTTTGTTTCAACTGCGGCAAAAATTCTTTCAGGCTCGCAAACAAAAGTCTGCACTGTAATAGATTTTCCGCTTGGAGCCGGAGGAACAGAATCAAAAATGTCGCAGGCAGACATTGCAATTACAAACGGAGCAGACGAACTTGATTTTGTAATCGACTTGAATCTTGTAAAAAGCAAAAAATGGAATGAACTTACGCAGCAGCTTTCGTTTTTAACAAAGAGCGTTCAGGAAGCTTCGATGTTTGCAGAAAAAGACAGTCTTCCGCGCAAAGGAAAAGTTTTAACAAAGCTGATTTTGGAGACAACGCTTTTAGATGATGATGAAATAATTCAGTCTTGCACTTGCGCAAAAAATGCAGGATTTGATTTTGTCAAAACTTCCACAGGATTTTCAATGAAAAAGCCGAACGGAGCAACAATTCATGCAGTTGAATTAATGAGAAAAACTGTAGGAAATGAAATGGGTGTAAAAGCAAGCGGCGGAATTCATTCTACGCAAGAAGCGCTTGATTTTATTTCAGCTGGAGCAAACAGGATTGGCGCAAGTTCTGGAATTCAAATTGTGGACGGTTTGAACTGAAATTATTCAGACTGCTCTTTTCTTACTTTTTCTATTATTCTAAGGCTTTCATTTACAAGCTTGTCGATTTCTGCAAAATTTTCTGAAATGGAAATTTTGTAGAAAACCCAAGTTCCGCGTTTTATTGTTTTTACAAATCCAGAATCTTTTAAAATTTTCAAGTGATGTGAAATTGCAGGGCGCGAAAGATTTGACTTGGAAGTTAAATCCATAACGCTTATTCCTTCTTCGCCGGCATCAGCTATGTCAAGAATAAGTTTCTGCCGGACTTCATCACCGAGGGCTATAAAAAGAGGTCCGCATTTATTGAGCATTTCATGTATTTTTTTCAATTCGGATTTGCTTATTGCCATTTGCAGAACCTCACATTTTTAAAGGATTATTAAATAATATAGTCTAAACTCCCAAAATGTCAATAAGTTTAAGTAATTAAACTTTTTAACATTTTTTTACAAAACCTATTGAATTTTATGAAAAAAACATTATATTTATATATCAATAGGTTTAATCTTTTGAACATTATTTAGGAAAGGATTATTTTATGAAAAAGAAATTTCTAAAAACTTTTTTTAGGCATCCTTGGGCAATAATAGTAGCCACGCTGCTGCTCACAGGATTCTTCGGATTCTTCTTAAAGAATTTGGCTCTTGAAAATTCGCTTCGTTCATTCTTCCCGCAAAAAGACGCATCTTATGATTTGCTTACAAAAACTGAAGACGAATTCGGAAGCATGCTTTCTATTGGAATCACATTAGAAACAAAAAGCGGAACAACCATCCTTACTCCAGAATACATCGATGTTGTAAGAAAAATCACTGACAGAACTCTTGAACTGCCAGAAGTTGAAGACATAGATTCTGTCACTCACATCGATTATGTCTGCGATGAAAACGGCTCAATATCAGCCACACAGCTTATTCCAGACACATACACAGGAACTGACGAAGATATTTTCCAGCTCAAATCACGGCTTGCTGAATGGCACGATATGTACAACCGCGTAATTGTAAACGACGACAACACTGGATTTCAAATGCAGATTTCGCTCCGTCCAAAAAGCGAGGAAACACTTTCACTGGAAGAAAATCAAGCTAGACTTGCAGAACTGATTGAACAGGCAAAAACTGCGGACGACAAAACAGAAATCAATGCACAAATCGCCCAGACAAAATCGAACATAAAAGAAATAAAAGCGCAAGTCAGAAAGCTCGGCACTGACATTATGAGACAGCAGAAGGTTCTTGCAAAAGTAAAGCAGATTGTAAACGAAGAAACAGACGGACATCATCTGAATGTGAAATTTGTAGGAGAGCCTGTTCTTTCAGAAGAATCAAAGCAGTTTATGATTTCAGACTTGTTGGTTTTGATTCCGCTTGTAATTGTTGTTGTTCTTCTTTCTCTTTACATGAGCTTTAAAACTGTAACAGGAATGCTTCTTCCTTTGTGCACGGTTTTGCTTTCAACAATAATTTCTGTTGGAATGATGGGATTCTTCGGAATAACTTTCACTTTGATTTCAAGCGTAATTCCAGTTTCGTTAATTGCAGTCGGCTCTGCATACGGAATCCACGTTCTTTCGCATTATTACATTGCAATCAACAGCGTTGAAGGTGAAATGACAAGAGAGAAATATGAAGAATGTGTTTTCTCTGGATTGAATGAAGTTATCGTTGCTGTTTTGCTCGCCGGAGTTACAACAATCGTAGGCTTCATTTCGCTTATAACAAGCCCGCTCGGACCTTTGCATAGCTTCGCAGTATTCACAGCAGTTGGAGTTACACTTTCACTCCTTCTTTCTATAACATTCATCCCTGCAGTTCTTCTTTTGAAGGATTACAGAAAAGCTGTAAAAAGAGAACGCAACATTGACAAGCTCACTGCAAAAGTAAAAGCGAAAATGGAAAAAGCAAAACGCCGTTTGGAACTTGCAAAAATTCAGCGCGGCGGAAAAACTGAAGCAGAAGCTAGCGGCGACACGCTTTATTCAATTTACAAATTTTTCTGCGGCTCTGTTCCACGGCTCGTGCTTACTTCAATTGTTATAATTGTACTTTCATTTACCGGACTTAAAGTTCTAAAAATCGACACTGCATTAATCAACTACTTCCCAAAGAACTGCGACTTCAGAAAAGACGTTGACCACATTGACCAGCAATACGCCGGCTCAAACTGCTTGTTCTTTGTAATTCAAGGACAAGAAAAAGGCGACATTTCAAATCCGGAACTTTTGCAGGCAGTAGACAACATGGAGCATTATCTTGCTGCAAACCATGAGAACATCGGAAAAATTGTTTCATTCACAACATTCATAAAACGCATAAATCAAGTTTGGCACGTTCCAGGAGCACAGCCAGTTGCTTCCAATGAATCATCAGATTCTTCTGCCTCAAGCGGATTTTCTGACGGATGGGACGACTGGGGTTCTGACTTTGGAACAGACAGTTCTTCTTCTGACGACTGGTCAGACTGGGGAACAGATGACTCAAGCGCACAAGCTTCTCCTGCGCAGGATTTTGTAGATCCAAACATTGCCTACAGCGAGCAGCTTGAAACTTCAATGACAACAAAGCAAGTTCTTGAGCTTTTGAACAAAGCTTATGTTGAAGCAGGCGGACAGTATGCTTCTGTAGAAGATATTGTTAACCAGCTTATGAAACAGGTTAACTACAACGGAACTGCATATTATGAAATTCCTTACGACACTTCAAAGTATCCTGTTGCAACTCGTGAAGAACTGAAAAATGTTGTTGAAAACTATCTCACACTTTTAAGCGGTTCACTTGACAGATTTATTGATGACGATATGAATCCAAAGGAAATGCGCATAACTTGCCAGCTTAGAAGCCACTCATCAGAGGAAAGCGGAATCATAATTGCAGATGCTAAAAATTATGCCGCAGAACATTTCCCTGAAGGCTACACTCTTGAAGCAACAGGTTCAGCGCAGATGGAACACAGAATGACAAGCATGATTGTTTCAAGCCAAATCACAAGCCTTGCGCTTTCATTGTTCTCTGTTTTCCTGATTATCGCAATTTCATTCAGATCTTGCTGGGCAGGACTTTTGGGAGCAATTCCGCTTGCATTCAGCATTCTTCTTAACTACATGACAATGGGATTCTGCGAAATCAATCTTGACTTCATCACAAGCATTATCGCTTCGGTTGCAGTCGGTGTTGGTATTGACTACACAATCCACTTTATGACAACCTATAAAGAAGAAAGGGCAAAAACAGAAAATGTTGTTGAAGTTCTAAAGGAAACTTTCAGAAAGAGCGGACGCGGAATTCTTACAAACGCGCTTGCAGTAGGACTAGGATTCCTTGTTCTTACACTTTCAAAGTTTATAGTTTTGCGCTACATCGGAATTCTTGTTGCAATCGTAATGTTTACATCAAGCTTCCTTGCAATGACAATTATTCCAGGAATTTTGAATCTCACAGATCCAAAATTTATGCGCCCAAAAGAAAAAACTGAAAACAAATAAAAAAACTCCTCGGTTAAAAGCCGGGGAACAACAATAAAAAATCCCGGATTTTTTTCCGGGAAAAACTTGGAGGATAAAAATGAAACTTACATTTAAAACACTGACATTGGCAGCTGCACTTGCAGCAGGAACTTTCGCAGCATTCGCAGATGCGCGCGGAGATGAAATCATGCAGAGAACACACGATGTTGCAAAGCCTGACTACAGCCGCTCTCAAGTTGTAATGCTTTTAACAGACAAAAACGGAAGCACAGAGCAGCGCAATGTTCTTCAGTACGGACGCAACAAGAATGACATAACAAGCGCAGTCATGGATTTCAAATCGCCGGCAAATATAAAGGACACAAGATTTCTTCAGATTGAAAACAAAGGCGCGCCAGATGACAAATGGATTTACCTTCCTGCATTGAAAAACACAAGACGCGTAAATTCAAGCGAAGGCTCAAAATCTTTTATGGGAACAGACGCAACTTACGATGACCTTTCTACACGCGAAATGGAAGAAGACACTCACGAGTTTGTAAAGGAAGAAACAAAGAACGGTTTCAATTGCGAAGTTGTAAAAAACACACCGATTGATCCAAAGTCAAGCCAGTACAGCTACAGAATGGTTTGGGTAGACAAAGCCACAGATTATCCTGTTTACACAGAGCTTTTTGACAAAAGCGGAAAACTCATAAAAACTCTTACTGTTTTCAAAATTGAAAATATTGACGGCTTCAATATTCCAATGGAAAACAAAATGGAAAATGTTCAGACAAAACATTCAACTTCCATAAAAGTTATTAAAGTTGATGTAAAGACAGCTCTTCCAGATAAAATCTTTACACAGGATTTTTTGAACACAGGAAAATTCTAAAAGCAAAACAAAGGAGTTTCTTTATATGAAAAACAAAATTTTTGCGCTTGCAATGATTTTCTGTTCAGTTGCATTTGCACAGGATTTTGATGACTGGGGAAGTTTCTCTGACGACACTGACGGTTTTGGCGGAGGCTCAAGTCCTTCAATTACATTCAGCGGCGAAGGAGAACTTCAGGGCAGAATGTATCTTGACAAGCCAGAATATGACGGCCAAAAAGATTCAGACTACGACTCGGTTTCAGATTTTCCTGTTACCGCAACTCCATCTGCAAAACTTGGAATCAATTTTTCAGGCTCAAATGTTGATGCGGACATTCAGCTGAAATTTGACGAAAGCGCAATTAAAGATTATCCGCAGGACGTAATAGACGAGCTTACAATCCGCGGTTATTTTGGAAAGCTTAAACTTGAAGCGGGAAAAATGAAAGTTATCTGGGGAAAGGGTGACAAACTTCATGTTCTGGATAACTTCAACGCAGACGATTACACAGACTTCATTGTTCCAGAATACATCGACCGCAGGCTTAGCACGCCGATGTTCCGCGCAATATATTCCTTTGAAAAAAATGATTTGCGCTTGGAAGGAATCTGGACTCCGTACATGGAAAAAGACAGATTCGCAACAGACGGAATTTGGACGCCAGCTTCGTACACTGAATTAAAAAATTCAGTAACTGAAATAGCTTCAAACTGGGCAGCCAGCGGAACAGCAAGTCTTATGGCAGCTGCGCAATTTGACCAAGATGACTTGTACCCGGACACGCAAAAGCTAAAATACACACAAGCAGGTCTTAGACTTACCGGCACATTCGGTTCATTCGACTGGGGCGCAAGCTATTATTACGGACACTACAAGCAGCCTTCAGCAGATTTGAGCGCGACAATTTTAAGCGGAAAAACAGCAATGCCTTCGCTTGACTACGACTGGAAACAGACATTCGGACTTGAAGCGGCAACTGTGCTTGGAAGATTCAATTTGCGCGGCGAGTTTGCCTACAATTTGACTGACGATGTTGCAGGCGACAATCCTTGGGTTCACAACAACAGCATTGCATGGCTTGCAGGTTTTGATGTGGACATTCCTGTAAGCAACATAAACATCAACATTCAGGAAACTGGAACTTACATTTTCAAAGGCGACAAAATTGATGACGCCGAAGGATTTTCTAGTTACGGCGTAATGAAATCAGCATTAAAATCCTACGATGTTGATTACGACAAAACCGGATACACAAACAACAAGCTTGTCGTAAACATTACAGATTCTTGGATGAACGATAAAATCGCGCCGGAAGTTACAGCGCTTTGGGGAATCGAACGCGGCGACCTTGTAGTTCAGCCAAAAATCGCATACAAGCCAAACGGAAATTTAACACTGACTTTAAGTGGAATGTACATCCATTGCAAAGATGAAGACAGCGAATTCTACGAATGGAAAGACAACAGCTTTATAAATGTTGGTGTCAACTGCAAATTCTAAAATTTAAAAACAACGGACGCTTTGGTAAAATCCATTGCGTCCATTTTTATTTTAAAAGTTCTGCGGAACACTCTTCTTCTCTTCCGCATTTTATGCTGTCTTCAAGAACGGAAATTATTTTCAGCATGACAATGCTTCCGGCTTCTAATTTTTTTTCGGATTCAAATTCAGCATGAAGAAAATTTTCGGTAACAGCATGAAAAATATTTTTTCCATCTGATTTCTGCAAAACTTTTTTTTCAACCGTCGCTTCAACAATTTTATCTTTAAAAGAATTTATGTAAGAAATTTTTCCAGAAACCGCAATTTCAGTAAGCCACTTTACGCGCTCATTTTTTATCCGCTCAGGAATTTTTGGAGTCATAGAAAACGCCACTGTTCCGGGTCTTGCAGAAAAAGGAAACGCATGAATCCAAGCGAAATTCATTTTCTTGCACAATGACTTAGTCTGCTCAAAATCGTCTTCCATTTCTCCGGGAAATCCTGCGATTATATCACAAGAAATGAACGGATTCATTTTGCATTCTCTAAGCAGCTGAACCGCATTTTCAACTTGCTTCCGTTTGTAAGGCCGGCGCATAGAATTCAAAATAGAATCGCTTCCAGACTGAATGCTCAAATGAAAAAACGGCTGAACTCTTTTATCAGACAAAACTGCGCAAAGTTCTTTTGTTATATGCTGCGGATAAAAAGAAGAAATTCTAAACTTTACTTTTTTTGTGTTAGAAAGCAAAAATGAAAGCAAATCTTTAAAATCAAAAATTGCGCCTCCTTTTGTTTTTCCTGCATACTGGCTCAAGTTGACTCCTGTAAGAACAATTTCCGAAGAACCTAAATTTTCAATTTCCTTTGCACGCTCAAGAATTTTTTCAGGCTCAAGAGAAACAGAAGTTCCGCGGGCAAAATGAATTCTGCAGAATGAACACGAATTATTGCATCCGTCCTGAATCTTTAAAGTCGCCCGGCTATGTTTTTCAAAAACAGGCGTATACAAAGCAAACGGATTCACCGCCATTGGAATTTTTTTTGCAGAATCAATTTTTTCAAATGAAAAAATTTTTTTGCTAACAAAGGATTTTAAATTTTCAAAATTAAATTTTCCGCTTTTAAAATCAAGCTCGCCGCCATTCATCGCAGCGGCAATTTCCTTTAAAACAAATTTTTTTGTTCCGGGAACAATTACAATTCTATTTTTTGAAATCGAAGTTATTTCAGAATCAGCAAGCTCCGCATAGCAACCAGTAACAATCAAAGGCGCGTCAAAAAATTTTTCAAGAAGCAGCCTGATTATGCGCCGGGCTTTCTGTTCAGCCTTGCCTGTAACCGTGCAGGTATTTATTACACTTAAAATTACATCTTGAGAAGGATTTGTTGCAGACGAAACAGAATTCAACTCACAGACAAAACCAGCATCAGAAAAAGAACGGGCAGCTCCTTCTGTTTCGTCCTGATTAAGCCTGCAGCCTAGAGTTTCAAAATGAATAATATTTTTCATCAGCTAAAAACTAAAGACGCTCCTGGCATCTTTTTTTTCCGCGGACAGCATCGTAATATTGAGAATTCAAGCCAAGCGCTCTGTCATAAGCAGTGATGGCATTTTTAAAGTCGCTGCACATTTCACGAGCATAGCCAAGCCTTGTCCACCAATGCGCGCTATAGGTCGGCTCATATTTTACAGCCGCGCTAAAAGAAATATCCGCATGTTCATATTTTGTCTGGCGAACATAAATTTCGCCCATATAATAATATGCAGTTCCAAGCCGCGCCGCAGTTTCCGAAGAATTTGCAACATAACGCTGAAACATATCAAGCGCTTCATTGTTTTTTCCAAGATAAAATTTTGCCTCGCCAAGAACTTCCATTAAGCGAATATCATAGGAATTTATTTTGCGCGCCTCTGTAGCTCTAAGCTCAGCTTCCTTGTACTGCTTGTTTCCAACCAAAGACCAGCACAAAACCGCATAAGAATCCATATTGTTCGGATTGTTTGAAATTTCAACTTCACAAACAGCAACCGCATCCTTGTACTTTCCTTCACGGTAAAGCTTAAGGGCATCAGGACGAGAGGCTTGCGAAAAAACTGCGGAAACAAAAACAAAAAATATAATAAATGCAAAACAATTTTTCTTATTCATATCAGCACCTTGAAAATTCAGCTTGAAAAATTACATTCCAGACATTGAGCATTTTCCAGAAAAAACAGAATCCGGCTCAAGCACAACCTGCGCAGAAGAAATGTCGCCAATTACAGAGCCAGTTGAAGCAACATAAACAAGTTTTTTTCCATTTATATTTCCTACAACTTTTCCGCGGACAAGAACGCGTTCTGTTGAAATATCAGCGTTGACCTCAGCATTTGTATCAATAAGCAAATCACTTGAAGCTTCGATTGTTCCGTTCATTTTTCCTTTTATCATAAACGGCTTTGTAAAACGTATATTTCCTGTAAATGAAATGTCGCTAGCCATTACAGTGTCAAAATCTTCTTCGTCAGTATCAAACGGCTTTGAATCTTTTATTTCGTACATTTCTTTATTTTATTGATGAATAGCGTTGAAGTCAATGCAACTAGAATAAAAAAACGCCGCCATTTCTAGCAGCGTTTTTTATCTAAAGTTAAAAATTAATATTCCTGAGCATCAGATCTCTTGAAGAATGAAGATGAACCGCTTCTCTGTGTAGCAGTGTGAACTCCGGCTCTTGCATGAGAACCTCCGCGGAATCCTCTGTCTCTATCGCGCTCACGTCGTCCGCCAAAGTCTCTGTCGCGTCCAAATCCACGGTCGCGATCCCGTCCTCTGTCGCGTCCGCCTCTTCTTGAGCCACGGTCGCGTCCAAATGAATCGCGCTCGCCAAGTCCGCCACCAGTAACTTTTGTGTCAAGGTGCATGTGCGGCAAAGAACGGTCGCGCTCGGAAAGCTCAATGGCTCTTCTTCCGTCGTCAGCCGGCAAAGAAAGAAGACAGAATTTGTCCGCCATATCAATTGCATCAACTTTGCGTCCCGGAACACCAAGCAAATCATGGAAGAAATCCGCAATCTTTCTTGGATTATATCCGTCGTCCCAGCCCATCTGAACATAAAGCCTAAGCTGATCGTCGCCAACAAAAACGTCTCCGCCTCTTCTTGAGCCACGGTCGCGTTCACGGCGTCCACCACGGTCTCTGTCGCGTCCCTTTTCAACAGAATAAGTATTGATTTTTCCGTAGCGGTTTTTATTCAGCATTCCGCCATAAGAAACTGCAAGCAACGAAGCTACAACTTCCTCTGGATTCTGGCCGTTGCAAAGTTCTTCTGCAAGCTTGTCAAAAATAGGATCGCCTTTTCTTAAATGAGGAACTTTTGGCTCTGTGGAAACATTGATTTCAGCATTTTCATCTGCGGAACTAGAATCAGATTCGCTTTCAGCCTGAGATTCAGTTTTTTCCTGATTAAGACCAAGCTTGTTTTTAATATCAGAAAACAGGCGGCTCTTTTTTGCTTCAAGAACTTCCTCTATTGAAGGAACTTTGTCTTCAACAATTTCGCCCTTGGAACTTTTCTTTACAGTGTTAATAAGATAATTAAGACGTCTGCGAGTTTCTTCCGGCTTTACAAAAGTAACCGCCATTCCAGCAGCTCCAGCACGTCCAGTACGCCCAATGCGGTGAACATAAGTCGGACCGTCAAATGGAAGCTCGTAGTTTACAACGTGAGTTACGCCTTCAATATCAATTCCGCGCGCAGCAACATCAGTCGCAACAAGAATTCTTGTTTTCTTTGAACGGAATCTTGCAAGAATTTTTTCACGCTGCCCCTGAGGAATATCTCCGTGCAATGCGGCAGCTTCATATCCGCGCTCGTCAAGCGACTTTGAAACGTAGTCGGCATCAGATTTTCTCTGAACAAAAACAAGTCCGAAGAAATCCGGCGAAATATCAATAAGGCGAACCAAAGCCTCGACTTTTTCACTTTCGCGCACAACCCAATATTTCTGCTCAATCAAAAGCGGCTCTTCTTCAAAGCCTTCTTCTTCAACGATTTCGTACTCACCCATAAAACGCTGGGCAATTTTCAAAATTTCTTTTGGAACTGTCGCGCTGAACAAAAGAACACGGCAATCCTGATTTGCGCATTCAAAAATATTTTCAATATCCTCGATGAATCCCATGTCAAGCATTTCATCGCCTTCATCAAGAATAAAGTAATCGATTTTGCTGATGTCAAGAACACCGCGGTCAATCAAGTCCTGAACACGTCCCGGAGTTCCAACAACAATTTCAACTCCGCGGCGCAAAGCTCTCATCTGCTCACCCATCGAAGCTCCGCCGTAAACTACAGCAGTGCGCGGATATTTTCCAGTCGCAAACGAAGCCATTTCAGTCGCAGTCTGCATGGCAAGCTCGCGTGTAGGCTCAAGAATTATTGCGCGGACATGGTCGCTTTCTTCACGCAAATCCTGAACAAGAGGAAGTCCAAAAGCGGCAGTTTTTCCAGTTCCAGTGCGGGCCTTTGCAATAACATTCGCATCTCCATTCAAAAGGCGCGGAATTGCAAGAACCTGAATTGGAGACGGAACTTTAAATCCTTTTTTCTCAATAGCAGCAAGAGTGATTTCATCAAGTCCCAAGTCTGCAAATGAAATTGTCTCAGGCTCATTTGATGATTCATTTGAATTTTCCACAGAAACCTGTGAATCCTCTGCGGGCATAGTAAGCCCGTCAACTTTGTTTTCTAAATCTTCCATAAACGATTCCCTTTTCCTTACATGAAAGACCGGAACCGCTTGAAAATATCTTTTTTTACTTGATTTTCCTTTTTACCTGGCAAAGCCTAAGAAGCGGCTGCAATCTGACATGCTGATGATATAAAATATAGCGCAGAGTATATAAGATTTTTCAATGTTATTCAAGCGAAAAAGCACAAAAACGCAAAAAATGTCATAATTTTCTATCAAATAAATTCTATTTTTCACAAAAACCATGCAGAAAATTATTTTTTTCAGAAATAAATAATGCAATGAAAAACAAAATTACTTTTATAGCAATTATTTTGTCGGCGAGCATTTGCCATGCGCAAATTGAATTTTATTCCGGGAACAATTTTAAATTTCCTGTAAAAGACGGAAAAGAAAATTTTTCGCTCAAATACGATTCCGGCGCAAAGTTAAAATTCCGCGGACTAACCGCCATTTGGGTTGCAGGAATCGGAACAGAAACTTTTCACGATATTGCAAGCTCTTCGTTTTCTGAATTTGAAGCGATGCAAAAATACCGCTACGGAATAAAATATTCAGCGGCAACAAAATTCGCTGCCACAGAATTTCTTGCAGGAACTTTGCGTTTTTCACAAGGAATTTCAAGACTAAAGCATCCAAGCTTTTATGTTCCCGGCGCGCTAAAAAACCCTTCTCTTTTAACACCCGGAATTTCCCCTGCCCTGCCTTCTTGGACTTCCGCAAAAACTCCGTTGTCGGCGGCAATTTCAATTTCACCGGGAAACAAAAATTCAGTTTTACCGACATTTCAGTTTTCTGTTCTTGAAACAAAAGAATTTTATGCGTCTGCCTTCAAAAGATTCTCAGCTCCGTTCATTCCAAACGCAAGCATTTCATTTTCTGGCGGATTTTTTGAATACGGAAGAGAAAACACTTCGGCATGGTTTCAAAAGCAAAAATATTTTTCCGAAAAGAAACGAGGCGCGGCGGAAACTGAACTGAATTTTATTTTTCCGCATTTTAGAATTTCCGGAGCGGCAGGAATTCACGAAAGTCCGTTCGGCGGAAATTTCTGCTGGGCAAGGCTTCAAAATTTCATTCTTTTAGGCGATTTTTTACTGCATTCTTTCTATTATATTGCAGACGAATCCTTGATAACCGCTGACAAATCTGAAAACAGAATAAAAACGCAAGCAGGCATAAATCCGCAGTACACATTTTGGTTCGGAAAAACTTCAGCAAGAGCCGGAATTCTTTTTTACTCCGCGGAAAGGCAGACAATCGAAAAACTTCCTTCTGACTTCAACGAATACTGCGCAAAAACAGCATTGAGCATTTCAAGCGGAAAATTAAAAATTTCATCAAACGCAGCTTTTCTTTATTCCACGGAAAAAAATGAAAAAGAATATTCCGCGCAAATAAAGGCTTCAAGAAATTTTAAAAGCTCGTCGGCAAACGCAACTTTTTCCTACAAAAAAGAAGATTCGGGGAAAAACACATTTTCATTCGCAGGCACAGTTTATCCTAAAAAAATAATGCTTCATCAAGCTGGAATCGGATTTTCACTTGCAGAAAATGAAGGAGAGTTCAAATGCAGCCCTTCAGCAACTACAGTTTTTAAAGGCGGAAACAGAAAAATCAAATGGAACATAAAAACGGCATTCTTATTAAATTTTTAAACTTTCTTCAAAACAGCCCAAGACCTATTGAATTTACCGCTATTTTTTAATAAAATTGCTTGAATTAATTGCATTATGCGGAAATCTTTGCTTTTCGTATTCTGCCGACTCACGAATTTTTTTTTGAGAGGTATACACTATGGGTTTTGATATTACAAAAGTACGTAATATCGGTATCAGTGCGCACATTGACTCTGGTAAAACAACAACATCAGAACGTATCTTGTTCTACTGCAACAAGATTCACCAGATCCATGAAGTTCATGGCAAAGACGGTGTAGGCGCTGTAATGGATTCTATGGATTTGGAGCGCGAGCGTGGAATCACAATCCAGTCAGCTGCAACTCAGGTAAACTGGAAAGGAACAACAATCAACCTTATCGACACTCCAGGCCACGTTGACTTCACAGTTGAAGTTGAACGCTCTCTCCGTGTTCTTGACGGAGCAATCCTTGTTCTTTGTGCTGTTGCAGGTGTTCAGTCTCAGTCAATCACAGTTGACCGCCAGCTCAAACGCTACCATGTTCCACGCATCGCTTTCGTAAACAAATGCGACCGTCAGGGTGCAAATCCGCTTCGTGTATGCGCACAGCTCCGCGACAAGCTCGGACTTAATGCATATATGGTAGAGCTTCCAATCGGACTTGAAGACAAGCTTCAGGGTGTTGTAGACCTCATCGCAATGAAGGCTTACTACTTTGAAGGACACGACGGTGAAGAAATCCGCGTTGCTGAAATTCCTGCTGAACTCGTAGAACAGGCAAAAGAAAAAAGAGCAGAACTTCTTGAAGCAGCCGCAATGTTTGACGACTCGCTCATGGAAGATCTTATGGAAGAAAAAGAAGATATTCCAGAAGAAAAGATTATCGCCGCAATCCGCAAGGGAACTCTTGAAGAAAACTTCGTAGCAGTATTCTGCGGTTCTGCGCACATGAACAAAGGTATTCAGCCAGTTCTTGACGGCGTTGTACGCTATCTTCCTAACCCAACAGAAGTTCACAACTACGGCCTTGACCTTGACAAGAATGAAGAGCAGGTTGAGCTTTTCAATGTTGAAAACAAGCCTTGCGTTGCTCTCGCATTCAAACTTGATGACGGCCAGTATGGTCAGCTTACTTATGTCCGCATTTATCAGGGAAAAATCACAAAAGGCGATGAGCTTTACAATACACGCGCAAAGAAAAAGTTCAAGGTTGGACGCATTGTCCGCATGAACGCAGCTGCAATGGAAGACATCAACGAAGGTCAGCCAGGCGACATCATCGCATTGTTCGGTGTTGACTGCGCATCAGGAGACACATTCTGCGGCGGCGGACTTAACATTGCAATGACTTCTATGTTCGTTCCAGAGCCTGTTATTTCAGAAGCAATCACTCCTGTAAACAAGCAGGACGCTGCAAATATGTCAAAAGCTCTCAACCGCTTTACAAAAGAAGACCCTACATTCCAGACTTACGTTGACCCTGAATCAAATCAGACAATCATCAAGGGAATGGGCGAGCTTCACCTTGCAGTTTACGTTGAGCGCATGAAACGTGAATACAAATGCGAAGTTACAGTTTCTCAGCCAGAAGTTGCATACCGCGAGTCTATCACACAGCGCGCTGATTTCAACTACACTCACAAAAAGCAGACTGGTGGTTCAGGACAGTACGGACGCGTTGCCGGTTTCATGGAGCCAATTTCAGAAAAAGACTACGAGTTTGTTGACTCAATCAAAGGTGGAGCAATTCCAAACGAATACATTCCATCTTGCGACAAAGGTTTCAAGAAAGCAATGGAAAAAGGCTCACTCATTGGAGCACCAGTTGTTGGCGTAAGATGCACAATCAACGATGGTCAGTACCACCCAGTTGACTCTTCAGACATCGCATTCCAGACTGCTGCTATCGGCGCATTCCGCGAAGGCTATGCAAAGGCAAAACCAGCAATTCTTGAGCCAATCATGAAAGTTCAGATTGCAGGACCTACAGAATTCCAGGGAAATATGTTCGGACTTATCAACCAGAGACGCGGTGTTATCATCGATTCTTCTGATGAAAACGGAAACTCAACTGTAAACGCAGAAGTTCCTCTTTCTGAAATGTTCGGATTCTCAACAATTCTCCGCTCTTCTACACAGGGAAAAGCAGAATTCACAATGGAATTTGAAAAATACAGCAAAGTTCCAAATGCAGTTGCCGACGAGCTTATCAAGGCTTATGCAGAAAAGAAAAAGGCTGGACAGGCAAAATAAAATTATTAAAAGCCTAGTTTGACCGCAGAATCTCCAGTGAAAGAATTTTCTTTTGCTGGAGATTTTTTTATTGTAAAATAAAATTTATGTGCTATACTTATTCAAACGGACACAGAACTTTTTGCAAAACAAAACATTTTGAAGCGCAAAACTTTCTGCAAAAGTTAAAAAAATCAAGCTAAAAATTCAGGAGGCAGCATTATGGCAAAGCAGGAATTATATGAAAGAAGCCCAATCCGCATTTTTGACGAAGCGGCAAACGGAGGACTCAAGGCCGGCGAGCTAGGACTTGTTACAGCAAAAAAAGGCCTTGGAAAAACTTCTGTGCTTGTTCAGTTCGGAATGGACACACTTCTTAACGGAAAGCAGCTTGTTCACGTTTCGTTCAATCAGCACAGCGAAAACGTAATTTCTTGGTACGATGGAATCTACAACGAAATTTCAAAGAAAAAGGCAATCGCAAATGCCGCTGATGTAAAGGAGCAGATTCTCCGCAACAGAACAATTTTGAATTTCAATCAGGACAACATCAGCTTGGAAAAAGTTGTAAACACATTGAACGCTCTCAAGGCTGGCGGAACAGCAGTCGCAGGAGTTGTTATCGATGATGTTGACTTTTCAAAAGTAAAAGAAGCAGACTTGCAGACAGTCGCAAGCTACGCAAAAGCAACAAAGACAAAAATCTGGTTCAGCTCAACTTCAGCCGGAGACAAGATTGAAGATTCAGCACCAAAAGCACTGCTTCCATACTTCTCTGCTGTGATTCACCTTTCATCAAAGAATTCTGTAACTCAGCTGAGCATCTTAAAAATGGGCAAGAACACAGACATTGAAACAACGCTCAAACTGGACTCAAAAACACTGCTAATAACAAACAACAAGTAATTTTGGAGTGCCTCTGAAAACAAAAACTTTTAGAGGCAACTTTGAAAAATGAGGCTAAAATAAAACGGCTGCCCTTTAGAAATAGAGGGCAGTTTTTTTTGTTTATACCACATTTGAAACATAAAACTGCGTGTACACGTCAGGCTGTCTGACGTGCATTTGCAATGCCCCCTGACAAGCACTTGTCAGCACCCCTGCCGTGTGCTGGGCAGGCTCCCTTGCAAAGAATTTTGGGCAGGCAGTCTGCCTAAAAGTGAAAAATATTGACAAAACGATAATATTATCATATTGTAAATAAAGATATTGAAACTGATAATAAAACAAAAATATCAGGAGGCTTTTATGAGCGAGGAAATCGGAAGAAAAATTGACGAGGCGTTGAAAGAGAAGAATATGACGCAGAAAGAGCTTGCCGAAAAAGCTGGAGTTACGGAAGCCGCTGTTAGCCATTATGTAAAGGGCGACCGCGAGCCTAGAAGCAACACTCTCGGCGTGATTGCGGCGGCTTTGGGGGTTACCGCAGGCTTTCTTTTGGGAGTTGGCATTGGAAGCATGACAAAAGATGATAAGCTTAAAAAATTCGAGGAGCTGAAAAATCTGATTCTGGAGAGCAAGGAGCTTTTTTCTATCGAGGAAAGGGCGGAGCTTGCTAAAATTCTCTTGGATAAACAAAAGACTTGACAAAACGATAATATTATTATATTGTTAATTTAGATATTAAAAACAGTAAGCAAATCTTGCAAGGAGGAAAAATGAAAACAAAAGGTTCAAGTCTGCCCGGAGACTCGGAACCAGGCGGACTTAAAACAAAAAAGGCTTTTCAAGAATCTAGAACATTCTTAAAAAGCCTGAATTCCGCATATAAAGCGAAACGTGATACTTTCTCTATAATATGCGGAAAGCTGGAATTTTTCAAGGGTGTTGCTCAAAAAAACATACCGAACCGGCACAATTTTTTATAAAGGTGAAGAAAATAAAAATCATCTTTACTTTGAAAAACTGCGGAGCAAAAGGCCGCAAGCATTTATGGAGAAATAACAATGAAAAATTTTAAAGAACTTTCAAGCAGCGTGAACGTTACAGTCCACAAAAATCATCTTGACACAAAAAACAGCACAAGCTACGCAAAAGTCTGCCGGAAGACAGCCGACGTTGAGAATGTGATTGCGAAAATCGCGAAGAAAAACGGAAGCCTTGACGAGGCGACCTTGATGCACAGCGCGATTCTTTTCAAGAACGGAATCATCGAGCAGCTGAAAGCAGGCTATGCGGTGAATCTCTTCAATCTTGGAGTCTTGTATCTGAAAGTTTCGGGGAGCATTGAGGGCGAGAATCCTACAGCGTCGGAGATTCCAACGGTTTCTGTTGCGTTCAGCGCGTCGGACGAGCTTCTTTCGGAGATTGGGGCGGTTCAGGTTGGAGAGGCAATCAAGGAAAAGTCGGAATCTGCAATCACTGGCTTTGAGGAGCGGTTTTGCTATTTGACCGACGGCACTTGCCACAAGGGAAAAGCTGTTCGGCTTACGGGGCGCAGGCTGAAAATCGCTGGGGAAGATGAAACCGGGATTTTCTTTGCCGAGCAGGGCGAGAACGGCTCTTATCCGGCAGATGAAAGCGACTGGCTCAAAGTTACGAACATCGGAACAAACACGCCATCTCTTCTTGAATTCTATCCGCCGGACGGCGTGGGCGAGGGAAAAAATTACACTCTGATTTTAAGGACTGCAAGCGGATACGGAAAACGCATGAACAAGACTGCGCGCGAGGCAGTCTGGAGCAGAACTGTGAGCGTGAAAGCAGCGGAATAACGGAATACGTCTGGTCAAGGTACGCTTACGCTCAAGACCTTGACTCAGCCGTTTTTAGGGTTTATCAAAACCCTAAATAAAAACACGGCAGGCGGGCTTTCCGTCTGCCAAATGCCAACTTTTCTATAAAAACTAAGGAGTTTTAAATTATGAATCAAAATAAAAATACAGCGTATGCGGCTCTTGGAATCGCAGGGGCGGTTGCAGGTCTTATGGCGGCAGTCAGAATCCTTTCAGGAAAAAGCAAAGCCGAAATGAAAAACTGGAGAGTTTCAAAGCTTGCAGAATATGGAAGAACGGCTGAATCGTATTATTATACTATAAAGTCTGATGACAAAGATATTAAAAGCCAGACGCGTTATTCTACCAATTTTCGTGCATTAAGCTATGACATTGACAATGTTGTAAAATTCTTTAAAAAGTCTTATACTTGCTTTGACGAGCGGCGGTATTCGAATGGGAGACTTTTGTCATGTAGTTTTATTATTTCAAGAAGGCTTTCTCAATTTATAGTCATTCAAGGTGTAAACTATGGCAAAACAACAGCAAATATAACACCTTTAAACAAAGTGCAGGTTGCAGACGGCTTAAACGTGTTTGAATATTTGCACAGATAAAATTTCTTGCCGGAGATAAAGATTGTTGTTTCCGGCAGTTTTCAATAAGGAAAAATAAAAAATGAAAAAACTTTTTGCGGTGCTGTTCATTTTGATTTCGGGGCTTTCTTTTGCGGCGGCAAAACCAGAATCTGTTGAACGCGAAGTTTTCGACGGCGGAAAATCATTTTCGGTGAAGGCGTTCCTTTCGTCAAAAATTGAGTACAAGAAAGACGGCTCTAAAAAAGTCACTTTATACGATAAAGACAGAAAAGTTGACTATTGCTACCGCTACGATTTTTTTGGAAATCAGACTTATTACCGTGATAAAATTCACAAAATTTCTACAAAAATAAAATACGGCAAGGATGGAAAGATTTTAAGCAAAAAAGATTCTGACGGCGTTTTTACAGTTTTTGAATATGGCGCGGACGGAAATCTTGTTAAAGAAAAATGTTTGAATTCAGACGGAATTGAAGCCAGCGAGAAAGTTTTTGAATATGACTTAAATGGAAGAAAAATCTTAGAAAAAGAGAAATTTGCAGGCTCGTCAGAAAATATCATAAAATACGACAGCAACGGAAACGAGATTTACAGCAGGCAATTGCTTCAAAGTGGCGAAATTGAATCTTGGTCAAATTACGATGAAATCGGAAGAATCGCGAGCAGTCGTCTGGTAACTTTTGACAGCTTTGAAAACACGAAAAAAGAATACTTCACAGAATATACTTATGAAAAAATCGGAAGCATAACACGGCGGACCGGAAAAAATCATTTTGGCGGAACTCTGGCTGAGATTTTGGACACAGACGAGAAAGGAAACGAAATCTATAGAAAATCGTCTCGCAGTCTGCCGGAAAGCCCAAGCGATGAATACGCGGAAACTTGGTTTGAATACGATGCGGACGGAAACGGCGTTTTTTCAAAAACGACTTCTGGCGGAAAAAACTTTTCGTATTTGTTTGCGGAATATAAATTTTACAAAGACGGAAGAAAAAAAGAAGTCCGCACTTATGTGGCTGAATCGGAATAAAGTTTAAGGAGTGCATTATGAACCATAATCCAAAGAAATTTCTGGCTTTGCTCGCGGCTGTTTTTTGCTTCTGCTCGTTTTCGGCTTTTTCTAAGGAGAAAGACCCGTTCAAAATCCGCAAGAATCCTTTTCTTCTTGAATTTGAGTATGAGCTTGATGACGACGCGAAGGCTTTTCTTGAAAATTCGGGCATAAAATACAAGAAGAAGAAAATACAGATGAACGGAACGCAGGCTGAGGCTGTAAAAGTTCTTTGTGAATATTATGAGAAGAAAATCGAGGCGAATCTCGACAACATTGAGAATTTCAACAATCCGAACTACAACGGCACAGGGCGGAATTATTACGAGAAAACCGTCCGGCTCTCAAAGAACGGAGAAATCTGCTTGGCTGAGGAAAGCGAGAAATGCGGGCTGTCCTATGATCCTGAAAGCCCTTATGCAATTACAGACGGCGTAAATAAAGGCTTTGTGAAATATCCTGCAATAGATGAAATTGAAAACGCAAAGGAACTCACGAAGAATTTGAACACAATGCGCTGGTTGCGCGGCTGGAAAATTGTAACAGAGCATTTTTACTTGTTTGAAGACTCAAAAGCGGAAAAATCAGAAGCTGAGGGAAAGTAGGAGAAGTCTTTTTATGAAAAAATCGGTTCTGTTTTTTGCGATTCTTCTTGCAGGATTTTTCGCTTCTGCAAAGAATTTGACTCCTGAAAATCTTGCGGAAAACACAGCTGACAAGGCGATGAGTTATTTTTTGAGCAGCGGAAAAATGCCGGAAAATTTAAATGAGATTTCTGTCCCGCAGGAAGAGACTTTGAAAATCTCGCTTGAAAAGAAGTCTCCTATAAAAATTGCCATAAAAGTTGTGAATATCGATTTTGAAAAGCAGCAGAAAGAATTCAGCGAGTTCCCGAGACTTTGTCCGCCGTCAGATGTGAAAGAATGTGAAATCATTTATGAAGTCAAAAAATCCGGAGAGGAGCATATTTTTACGATTTTTTGCGACGGAAAAAAGTCATATTCGTGCAAAAAAGATTCAGATGGAAAAATCTACGATGAAAAATCTTTTGACGGACGATTTTTCACAGAAAAAGACGGATTTGAGCCTGTTACAGAAAAGGCATTATTTTAAGATAAAACTTCAACAAACCAATTCTCCTCCACTTTCCCCTATCAATTGTAAAGAATCCCATTAATCGCTATACTAGAGCCAAACTATTACCTTAGTACAAAAAACTTTATGGAGGTTTTATATATGGCAGATACAATGCATGCTTTGGAAAAGAATCCAAACTGGAAAGGCCGCCGCGGTCCTGTGGTTCTTGTAATCATGGACGGTGTTGGATACGGCAAATATGTAGACGGAGACGCTGTAAAGGCAAGCCGCATGAAGTACCTTGACTGGTTCACGGCGAACTGTCCGCACACAAAACTCAAGGCTCACGGAACAGCAGTAGGACTTCCTTCTGACGACGACATGGGAAACAGCGAAGTCGGACATAACGCAATGGGCTGCGGACGCGTATTCGCACAGGGCGCAAAGCTTGTAGGCGAATCAATCAAATCCGGCAAGATGTTCCAAGATGCAACTTGGCAGAAGCTCATTAAGAACGTAAAAGACAAAGGCTCAACTCTTCACTTTATAGGACTTGTTTCTGACGGAAACGTTCATTCTCACATCGACCACCTCAAGGCTATGATTGAAGAAGCTAACAAGGAAGGCGTAAAGAAAATCCGCGTGCACGCATTGCTCGACGGACGCGATGTTGATCCAACTTCAGCATTGAACTACATCACACCTCTTGAAGAGTTCCTTGCAGGCTTTGCTGGCTGCGACTACCAGATTGCTTCTGGCGGCGGACGTATGTACATGACAATGGACCGCTACAACGCAGACTGGAGCATGGTTGAGCGCGGATGGAAGGCGCACGTTTTGGGCGAAGGACGTATGTTCGACTCAGCTACAAAGGCAATCGAAACTTACCGTGCCGAAGTTCCGGGCGTTCTTGACCAGGATATGCACGAGTTCGTAATCGCAAAGGACGGAAAACCTGTCGGAACAATCAACGACGGCGACAGCGTGATCTACTTCAACTTCCGCGGAGACCGTGCCCTTGAGATGACACGCGCGTTTGAAACACCGGCAGGCGGAGAGCTTCCGTTCGACAGAAAGCGTGTTCCTGCCGTTGAATATGCCGGCATGATGGAATACGACGGAGATGCGCACATTCCTGCCCAGTACCTTGTAAACCCTCCGAGCATTGACCGCACAATGGGCGAATACCTCACAAAGACAGGCGTTCACCTCATGGCGATTTCCGAAACACAGAAGTACGGACACGTAACATACTTCTTCAACGGAAACAAGCAGGGCAAGTTCGACGAAAAACTTGAGGACTACGTTGAAGTTCCTAGCGATGTTGTTCCGTTCGAGCAGCGTCCTTGGATGAAATGTGCGGAAATCACAGACAAAGTTATTGAAGCAATCAAGAGCGGCAAGTACGACCACATCAGACTGAACTACCCTAACGGCGACATGGTAGGACACACTGGAGTATTCAATGCGGTAGTCTGCTCAATGGAAGGCATGGATCTTCAGCTTGGAAGATTGAAGGCAGCAATTGAAGAAGCCGGCGGAATCATGTGCATTACAGCTGACCACGGAAACTCAGACGATATGTACGAGCACGCAAAAGACGGCAGTGTAAAGAAAGACAAGGACGGAGAGCCAAAGGCAAAAACATCGCACTCGCTCAACCCAGTACCGGGAATCATCTATGACCCTGAATACAAGGGCGAATACGACAACACCAAGCTCAACGACGGACTTGGAATCTCTTCTTGGCCTGCAACAATTATGACACTGATGGGGCTTGTTCCTCCAACAGACTATGACAAGAGCATGGTCAACTTGAAGTAATCGTTATTAGATTGTCATTGCCGGACTTGCTCCGGCAATCCAGGCGTAAAGATTCCCACATCAAGTATGTGAATAACAAGATTAAGCAAACAGGGCATTCCTCTTGGGATGCCCTTTCTTTTTAAATAGATTCTCCAGTCAAGCTGGGGAATGACATAGTGCCTAACAAGGGAATGACAATAAGACACAGTGTCATTATCGGGCTTGACCCGATAATCTAACAAACACCTAAACAAGAAAATTACAAAACAGCCTACTTTTTCAAAAGATATTCAGCGACAGCCTCGTAAGCCGGAATTGAAAGCGGGTCGATGTACTTGTTCGACGCGTAGTAAGTTGAGGCAAAGCGCGCAATCACCATCTGCGCCGCCGGGTCAATGTAGATTGCCTGTCCGTGAACGCCGCGCGCCATATACGCTCCGTGCGAATTGTTCGTAATCCACCACATATTGTGATAGCTCCAGCCTTTCAGCTTTGGATAGTCGCCCTTTGCAAACGCCGCCTTATATTCGTCGGAAGAGCCGCCGGCCGCAATGTCTTTTACCGCCGCTGCCGGAATCACTTGTTTTCCATTAAATTTTCCGCCGTTTCTCATCATCTCGCCAAAAGCCGCCATGTCTCTTAGATTCAAGTCAAATCCGCCACCTGCAAACGCGATTCCAGAAGGGTCAACCTGATAGTAGCCGTCGTAATGCGCGCCAAGAGGCTTCCAAATCATCTCTGAAACCATATCCGCAAGCCCCTGACCTGTTACGCGCGAGCAAATCCATGCAAGAAGCTCGGTGTTCACGGTTCTGTAGCCGAAAACGTCTCCATGCTCTGAATCCGGGAGCTTTTTAACCGTTGCAAGATATTCGTAGTAGTTCTGCGGACCAGTGTAGTTTGCCGGTCGGAAAACATTTCCTGCCGCCGAGTACGCCCAGATTTCCGCATTCGGGTCGTTATAGTCCTCGCTGTATTTGATTGCGGTCGTCATGTCCATAACTTGGCTTACAGTCGCGTCCGCAAAGCCTGAATCTTTCAGCTCTGGAATGTATTCCGCCACTTTTTTTGATGGGTCGAGTTTTCCTTCCGCAACAAGAATTGAAGCGATTGTTCCTGTGAACGACTTGCTAACCGACATTGCCGCATGAAGTCCGTCCGGTTTTAAGCCTGCAGGATATTTTTCGTAGACGATTTTTCCCTTGTGCATGACGATGATTCCGTCTGTGTAGTTTGCGCCGAGCGACTCTTCAAAAGTCATCGCCTTGTCCGAATCCCACGGCGTGAAAGTTACGCTTCCAATTGCCGGGTCAATTTTTGTTTTTAGCTGGTATTTCTTGCCGCTTCCTGATGAGACATTCCTCGTAGGAAAAAACTCCCTCATGTGGTTCACGCTGTAGCGCAAAGCCGGAAATTCAAAGAACGAGCCATCCGAAGCATGAAGCGTTTTTTCCTTAGACGGCGGAAAGCCTTGCATCCAGCCCATTGCGTCGGGCGTGGTCTGTTCTGCGGTAGGATATTCCTTTGGAAATGCCATAATTCCTCCAAAAACAAAAAAACTAAAAATGACAAGAGATTTTTTCATAATCGCTCCTATAAAAATATCTTGAATAATGACAAAACTATGCCATATTTTAAATATAAGTATAAAAGCAACATAAGACAAATTATGTGAAAGCACTTATATTTGAATAACAAAAATCATTTTTTATGCAGCACAATTTTCAAAAAAAAAACTGCTAATATATTAGCTAAAAATAGACAAAAATGAGCTAAATTGCTAATATATTAGCAATGATACAGTTAGAACAAAAAACAGCATCACAGATTGCAATGGAAATTTCAGAAAGAATTGCAAAACGCAGGAAAGAACTTCATTTCACGCAAGCGGAACTGGCTACAAGAGCGGGAATCTCTTTCGCTTCATACAAGCGGTTTGAACAAAAACATGAAATTTCGTTTGTTTCGTTGATAAAAATCGCAATCGCCTTGAATCTGGAAAAAGAATTTGATTCACTTTTTTCAAAAAAACAGTTTTTGAGCATAGAGGAGCTTATTGCAGATGAAAAAAATAAATAGACTTTCCGTATTTTTTGACAACGGCACTACAAAGCACCTCGTTGGAACATTGGCTTTGTACAAGGAACATTATGCGGCATTTGCCTATAGCGATGAATGGATTGAAAACGGTTTTTCTATTTCGCCGTTTTCTCTTCCGCTTGAAAAAAAAGTTTTTATTCCTGAATGGGAACCGTTTGGCGGTGTTCATGGAATTTTCAACGACAGTCTGCCTGATGGCTGGGGGCGGCTTTTGGTTGACCGTATGCTTATGAAATTGAATGTGCAGCCGGAAGAACTTTCCGTTTTGGATAGGCTTGCAATAGTCGGAAAAAACGGAATGGGTGCACTCACTTACGAACCAGAACAATTTTTATCAGAAGAAAGTTCAATCGGTGCGGATTATGACGAGCTTTGCGAAGAATGTGAACGGATTTTGAATTCTGATTTTTCGCAGTCTGAATCTAACACGGAAAATTTAGATCAGATTTTTTTTGCAGGAGGCTCATCGGGCGGAGCAAGACCAAAAGTTTTTGCAAAAATCAATGGGAACGACTGGATTATAAAATTCCCTTCAAGCATTGACTCAAAAGAAATCGGACTTCAGGAATATGAATACAATAAATGCGCTGAAAAATGCGGCATAGAAACAAGCAAATGTGAATTGTTTCCGTCAAAAAGATGTTCCGGCTATTTTGGAACAAAAAGATTTGACAGAGCCAACTCTGGTCGCAAAAAAATTCTTATGGCAAGTGCTTCTGCATTACTGGAAACAAGCCACAGAATTCCGAATCTTGACTACAACACACTGATGCTGCTTTCTCTTCAACTTACAAAAAACAAATCAGATGTAGAAAAAATATTCCGGCTTATGTGCTTTAACGTTTTTGCCCACAACCGTGACGACCATTCAAAAAATTTTTCATGGCTTTATGATGAAGAGAAATCTGAATGGAAATTTTCGCCAGCTTACGATTTGACGTACAGCAATTCGTTCGGCGGAGAGCATGCAACCACAATCAACGGAGAAGGAAAAAATCCAACTTTAAAAGATATTCTTGTTGTAGCAGAAAAAAATGACATAAAACATTCTTTGGCAGAAAAAATCGCACTTGAAGTTAAAATGTGTGTAGACAAAGAACTAAAGCGATGGGTTAAAGATAAATAGAATTGCAGGGGATTCCCCGGTCAAGCCGGGGAATGACAGAGCGAGTGTCATTCCCGTGCTACGACACGGGAATCTCTTCCATTACAAGACAAAGGGGATTATCAACCGAGTTTGCTTCGCAAACATCGCAGGTTAAACCCGATAATGACAAGTTTTGGGAGATTGCCGGGTCTATGCCCGGCAATGACAGTGAGGCAAGTACAGCAATTACAAGGTTACCAAATTCTTAGGTTCAGCTTGTACGTGCCGGGACGGATGCGGTACTGCTCAAGAGTATCAGGGCCGCAAGCTCCTGTTCCTACTCCGCGGTGGGCAGCGTCTATTGTCAGAATCCACTTGCCTTCACTTCCTTTAGAGAGGTCTACCAGTTCGCTTGTGTGGCGGCACCTGTACAAGTCCTGCGCTGTGTACGGCAAAAGGCTAAAGCTGAATTCTGTGTCCGACTGTATGTGCAGTGTCTTTCCGCCTCCTGAAAGCTCAAGGTACTTTACGCCGCATCTTAGTCCGTTTTCCTGCGGAACAATGTAAGGCACTTCAAGGTCTTTTATGTCCATTTCGTGCAAGCCTTTGAGCGCGGAATACTTTCTGTCGCTGTAGCATTCGTGAGGACCGCATCCGTACCATTTTGCCTTTGTAAACACGCTGCTAACAGAAGCTTCAAGACCAACGCGCGGATATTCCGGCACTGTGCTGTTCAGGCTGAAGTCAGCGCATATTTCCATGAACGAAGAGTTTTCCTGCCAAGCTTTCTTTGTTGCGCAAGAGCAAGTTCCAAAGTCGAACGATTTTCCACCTTTCTCTGAAACTATATGGAACACGCCATGCGAGTCTTTTACGCCATGGGACTTGTCAAGCGCGCAGTCCATCCAAGGCTTTGTTGGCTTCCCGATGAAGCAGCCGGGAACATTGTCGCTGTCAACTTTGTCGTAGAGGGCTTTTATTCCTTCGTTTTCGGTGTAAGCATGGAACACTGTAGGCTCAAGGCTCAAGGCAAGCTGCTCGGCTTCCGGGGAAACACAGTCCGCGTTGTCTATAAAGCAAGTCTGTCCGGCGCAAATCAGCTCTTCATCTGAACTGCATAGCTCGCCTTTTGCCGCCCAAGATGTCTGTTCAGCGTAAACAAAGTCTGCATGGAACACTATTTCAGCGCGGCTGTCTGCATTAAGGACACATTCGCTCACTTGAGGAAGCTCTATGCGCATTGTTTTTCCGGGGAGAAGTCCTTTTAGGGGAAGCTCGCCGGATGCTTTTGCAGTTCCGTCCACAAGGCATGACCACTTTAGGCTTAAGAAGTCCAGCGGAACAAAGCACGCCTTGCTTTTAACTTCAAAGATTCCCTGCGCGGCATGAACGGCACTAAGGCGCACCGGGGCAAAGAGGCGGCGGCATTCTTCCATTGCAGGCTTAGGTGTCTGATCCGGGAAGTTAAGTCCGTTAAGGCAGAAGTCGTAGTCGCAAGGAGTGTCTCCAAAGTCGCCTCCGTACTTCCAGTATTTTCCGCCCTTGCTCTCCCCTTGCTTTCCTTCAGGAGCGTAGGCTGCAATTCCTTGGTCTATCCAGTCCCAGATAAAGCCTCCCTGCAGTCCGTGTGTTGACTCGATTGCTTTCCAGTAGTCCGCAAGGCTTCCGTTTGCGTTGCCCATTGCGTGGGAATATTCGCACATGATTAAAGGCCGCCAGTCGTCGCGCTTTGTGGCGTAGTCTACAATCAAGTCGATGCTTGGATACATCGGGGCAATCAGGTCGGTAAGCTGTTTTCCGTTTGCAAGGCAGTCAAGCGTAAAGTCTCCCTGATGAATCTCTGGGCGAACAAAGCCTTCGTAATGCACAATGCGTGTGCTGTCGTAACCGCGTAGCCAAGCAGCAGTCGCATAGTGGTTCTGTCCGTTGCCGCTTTCATTTCCCAAAGACCAGCCGAAGATGCAGGCGTGGTTCTTGTCGCGCAACGCCATTCGCTGAACTCTTTGGATATAGGAATTGAGCCATTCCTCGCTGCGGCTCATAACATCGTAGTATGCGTGGTTTTCTATGTTCGCTTCATCAAGGATGTAGATTCCGTAGCGGTCGCAAAGCTCGTACCAGCGTTCATCGTCCGGGTAGTGGCAAGTGCGCACTGCGTTGAAGTTGTATGTCTTGAGCATCTTTATGTCGTGAACCATTTCCGCAGTGGAAAGAGTCTTGGCATTTGACTCGTTGTGCTCGTGGCGGTTTACTCCGTGGATGTAGACTTTCTTGGAATTGAACAGAAGCTCGCGGTTCTTTATTTCCATGGACTTAAAGCCAACTGTAAACGATGAACTTTCGATGTGCCTTCCGTCCTTTTCAAGAAGGCTTACAGTTACAAGGTAAAGCGATGGAGTTTCGTTAGTCCAAAGAGCGGGATTTTCAATTGCAATGTCTTTCTTTGCAAGCGAAAGGGTGTTGCGAATATCGAGGCTGCACGGAATTTTGCCTGATGCAACTTCTTTTCCGGGGATTCCTTTTGAGGGCGTTCCTTCAAGACGGCATACTTTGTATTCCACATCGAACTGCATAAGATCCGTATCTGTCTGCGTTTTGTATTTGGCCTGCGAAGTTGCAAGAGAAACTTCAAGCGGAATTATTCCCTTTTGTGTTTCACCTGAAAAATCAATGTAAGTCAACGCCTTCGCATCCTGAATGAAAACATTTTCAGTTGAATAAAGATAGACGCTTCTGTGGATTCCGCCAAACCACCACTGATCCTGATCTTCAACATAAGAGGCATCTGACCAGCGCACAACCTTTATAACAATTTCAGCGGATGAGCCTTTTATAAATTCTGTGATGTCGAATTCGCAAGGAAGCCTTGTGTCTTTAGAAACTCCAGCTTCAGTTCCGTTTACGTAGACAATCGCAACGCTTTCCGCAGAGCCAATATGCAGAACTATGCGGCGGCCGTTCCATTCTTCGGGCAAGTTTACATTCAGCCTGTAATAGCCTGTAGGATTTTCTTCCGGCACAAATGGAGGAACACAGTCAAACGGCATCTGGATGTTCGTGTAATGCGGAGAACTGAATCCCTGCATTGTCCAGGAAAGAGGCACTTTTATTTTTTGCCACTTGGTCTTTTCGTCCGGCGCGGATTCCGGGGAATTAAAAAAGCAGAAGTCCCATTCGCCGTCCAAGCTTTTAAAGAATGCGCTTTGCGGAACTTCACAGGATTCAGGACCTAGAGCAACTTCAAGCTGTGACTTTTGCGACGACTCATAAGGAACAAGCGGACTTCTCATTGGCAGCCTGTTCACGGATTGTATCTCTGGGTTTTTCCAAACTCGTTTCATTGTTCACCTCAAGCTAAAATGTGTTTTTCTCAACAATGCCGATTGTAAATCAGAATCTTATAAATGCAACTTGGCGGAAGAACAAGTGCGCAACTGTTGCTCATTTTGGTATCAGAAAATTTGACAGATTAAATTTCGTGCTCCTATAATTAATTTCGTTAACGTTAACACAGTGGATTTTATTTTATCACTAGGAGGAAATTTTTATGAAATTGGTATCTAAGATTATGACCGCGGCTGTAGTTTCAGCTGGCTTATTTTTTATGGGAGGATGCAGCAAGGCTGAGCAAGAAAAGCAGCTTACAGTCTGGTGCTGGGATCCGCAGTTCAATATTTACGCAATGAACACAGCAGCTGAAATATATCAGAGAGAAAACCCAGATGTAAAAATCAATGTTGTTGAAACTCCTTGGGCAGACTTGCAGCAGAAACTCATTACTTCACTTTCAGCAAATGACACAAAATCGCTTCCTGACATCATCCTTTGCCAGGATACAGCGATGCAGAAAAATATATCAAACTATCCGAACGCATTTTATTCTTTGGACGGAAAAGTTGACTTAAGCCAGTTCGCGCAGTTCAAGGTTGGCTACGGAGAGTTCAAAGGCAAGCACTATTCAGTTCCATTCGACAACGGCGCAACAGCAACATTTATTAGAACTGACATTCTTGCAAAAGCCGGACTCAAGCCTTCTGACTTCAACGATATAACTTGGAGACAGTTCCTTGAACTTGGAAAAATTGTAAAGGCAAAAGCTGGTGTTCCGCTTCTTTCTTATGTAGGAACAGAACCTGACTGTATTTTCGTTATGCTTCAGAGCGCGGGAAAATGGGTTTTTGATGACAACGGAAATCCTTCTATGGTTGGAAACGCGGCTCTTAAGGAAGCGGTTTCAGTTTATTCAGAAATGATAAAGGAAGGCGTTTGCATTACAGTTTCTGACTGGAACGCATACATCGCAAGCATCCAGAACAGCTCGGTTGCGGCGACCATCAACGGATGCTGGATTGCAGGCTCAATCACAAATCAGCCGGCGCAGAAAGGAAAATGGGCAGTTGTAAACACACCAAAGCTCGACAATATTTCAGGCGCAACAAACTATTCAAATCAGGGCGGATCAAGCTGGATGGTTATGAAAAGCTCAAAGAACGCTGAAATTGCCTGCGACTTCTTGAACAAGACTTTTGCCGGAAGCACAGAGCTTTACGAAACAATTCTTCCAACTTCCGGAGCAATTGCAACTTGGCTTCCTGCTTCAAAAACTTCCGTTTATGACCAGCCGAACGATTTCTTTGCAGGCCAGAAAATCTACAAGGACATTGTTGACTACGCCGGAAAAATTCCGCAGGTAAAATACGGAGTTTACAACTACGAAGCAAGAGACGCAATCGGTGTTATTGTAAGCGACATTATTTCAGGAAAGAAAACTGTTGACCAAGGAATAGAAGAGGCTGAAAAGCAAGTTAAGTTCCTTATGGGTCTTTAATTGACAAAGCCGGCCGCAGGACAGAAGCAAACTTCAAAGCTTTCTTATCTTGCGGCTTTATTTTTTTCAGAGGTGCAAATATGAAAAGTAAATCGCTTGAGCGCAAATACAAAATTGCCGGCTGGTATTTTGTAGCTCCCGCTTCGCTTTTGATTTTTCTTTTTAGCTTTATTCCGATGGTAAGGGCTTTTATTCTTTCGCTTCAGTCTGGAGTTGGAAACAATTTAAGTTTCTGCGGAATTAAAAACTATGTCAGGCTTTTTCAGGATGAGAAATTTATCGCTTCTCTGAAAAACGTAATTATATATTTTGCTTTTCAAGTTCCAATAATGCTTTTTATCGCCATTATTCTAGCTTGTATTCTCAATGACAAAAAACTGAAATTCAAAGGGCTTTTTAGAACTATAGTTTTTCTTCCGTGCGCGACTTCGCTTGTAGCTTCCGCCCTTATCTTTAAATCGCTTTTTTCGCTTGACGGACTTGTAAACGTTTTGCTCTTGAACCATCATTTTATTTCGCAACCAATCAACTGGCTCACTCATCCTGTTTGGGCAAAGGTCATTGTAATTTTTACGATTACTTGGAGATGGACTGGCTACAACACTGTGTTTTTTCTTGCGGGACTTCAGGGAATTGAATACAGCATTTATGAGGCTGCAAGAATCGACGGAGCTTCAGCAGTTCAGACTTTCTTTAAAATAACACTTCCGCAGTTAAAGCCTGTTGTTCTTCTTACGGCAATCATGTCAACAAACGGAACTTTGCAGCTTTTTGATGAAGTAAAAAATTTGACTGGCGGCGGACCTGGAAACGCGACAATCACAATTTCCCAGTACATTTACGATTTGTCATTCAAATATAATCCGCAGTTTGGATATGCGGCGTCTGTTTCTTACGCGATTCTTATAATTGTTGCGCTGCTTTCGTTTATTCAGATTATTCTTGCTGACAGGAAGGAAAAATGAAAAAATCAGGACACATCACAGAAGTATTAAAATACGCTTTTATAATAATAGTTTGCTTCTTTTCGATATTTCCATTTTACTGGATGCTTTGCGGCGCGACAAACACAAGCGCAGATGTAATCACAGGAAGAGTTGTTCCGGGCGCAAATCTTTTTGCAAACATAAAGACAATGCTTTCAACTGTAAAAATCGGACGCGCGTTCTGGAACTCATTGCGCACAACTGTCTGCGGAACTGTGCTCAGCATTTTTGTCTGCTCGCTTGCAGGCTACGGATTTCAGATTTTCAGAGACAAGGGAAAAGACACGCTCATGAACATTCTGCTGATTTCAATGATGATTCCGTTCGCTTCGATTATGGTTCCATTGTTTAAAATGTTCAGCGTAATGCATCTTATGAATTCCACGCTCGGATTTATTTTGCCGACTGTTTCAACTGCGTTTCTGATTTTCTTTTTCAGGCAGAATTCAGTAACGTTTCCGCTTGAAACAATTCAGGCAGCAAGAGTTGACGGACTTGGCGAATTTTCAATCTATCTGAAAATTTATCTTCCGATTATGGCGCCAACTTTTGCGGCTGCTGCGATTGTAACTTTTATGAACAACTGGAACAATTATATGTGGCCGTTAATCGTAATGCAAAGCCAGGAAATGCAGACACTGCCGCTTTTAGTTTCAGGACTTACAGCAGGCTACACAACCGACTACGGACTTTTGATGCTAAGCCTGTGCATTATGACAATTCCAACTGTTGTGCTTTTCTTTACACAGCAGAAGAGATTTGTTTCCGGAATTCTTGGAGCTGTAAAATAAAATATTTAATGTCATTCCCATGCGTTGACATGGGAATCTCTTGTAAAATTTCAATAGATTCCCCGATCAAGTCGGGGAATGACAATTGTTTATTTAATATAAGAATGACAAGCGTTTAGCATAAAAATGACAATTTATGATTATTTTTTATTTGCTTTGTCAAACGCTTCTTGAACTGCAATTGCAAGCTGGTCAGCACAGGAAGTTCCTTTTGAACGGCACAAATTTCCGCGGCACTTTTCCTGAATAAATTCAACTGTTGTTCCATCAAGAATTCTTGAAATCGCCTTTAAGTTTCCGTCGCAGCCATTTGTAAATTCAATTCCGCGCACAACATTTCCGTCAAGCTCGAATTTTATATTTGTCGCGCAAACGCCTTTTGTCTTAAAGTTGCAAACCATAAATTCCTCACTGGCTCAAAATCATTCTGTCAGAAATTGAATCCGTGTCGCCGCCGCTTGCAGTCTGAAATTTCTGGAGCAAGTCAGCAACTTGAAGGTTCTTTTTTTCTTCCCCGGAAACATCGTAAACAATGTGTCCGTCAAGCATCATGATAAGGCGGTTGCCGTAGTGAATGGCGTGCTTCATGTTGTGAGTTACCATAAAAGTTGTAAGGTGGTCGCGCTCAACAAAATGCTGAGTAAGCTCCAAAACTTTATGCGCAGTTTTTGGATCAAGAGCCGCCGTGTGCTCATCAAGCAAAAGAAGCTTTGGTTTTTGCAATGTCGCCATCAAAAGCGTAAGAGCCTGTCTTTGTCCGCCGGAAAGAAGACCGACTTTTGAAGTCATGCGGTTTTCAAGGCCAAGCTCCAAAAGCGAAAGCTGCTTTTTAAATTCTTCTTGTTCAGCGGAAGTAACGCCCCACTTAAGTCCGCGTTTTTTTCCACGGCGCAAAGCAAGCGCAAGGTTTTCCTGAATTTCCATAGTGGCGGCAGTCCCTCTCATCGGATCCTGAAAAACACGTCCAAGATATTTTGCGCGGATGTGTTCCTTTTGACGTGTAATGTCTTCGCCGTCAAGAATAATCGAGCCTGAATCGCATTCGTGCACGCCAGCAATCAGATTAAGCAAAGTTGATTTTCCAGCTCCGTTTCCGCCGATTACAGTAACAAAGTCGCCGTCATTTAAAGTCAGGCTTATGTCTTTTAAAGCTTTGCGTTCTGTTATAGTTCCGGGATTAAAAGTTTTTGAAACGTGTTTTACTTCAAGCATTTTTAGCCTCCACGGAAATTTTCTTGCAGCGCGCAGCCTTTTGCTTCAATACAGGAACAGAAAGCGCAATTGCAACTACAACAGCGGAAAGAAGCTTTAAGTCCTGAGTTTTCATTCCAAGCTGAAGTACAAGAGCGATAATCAAACGGTAAATCACAGAACCGAACACAACAGAAAGCAAACTCCACCAAAATCCGAACCTCTTTCCGAAAATAACTTCGCCAATAATTATAGAAGCAAGACCGATTACGATTGTACCGATTCCCATGCTTACATCTCCGAATCTCTGCTGCTGCATTACAAGAGAACCGCTCATAGCAACAAGCGCGTTTGCAATCATAAGTGCAAGAATCTGCATTGAATCAGTGTTGATTCCCTGCGCACGGCTCATTGCGGCATTGTCTCCAGTTGAACGGATTGCGCTTCCGAGTTCTGTTCCAAAGAACCAGTACAAAATTGCAATTGCAGCTCCAGTAAAAATAATTCCAGTAATCAAGCTCGAAACAGAAGTTGCGCTGTAAGGGAAAAATTCTGACAATTTAAAAGATTTGTTAATCCAGTCCATGATAGTTGTGTGGACTCTTGTCAAAGGCTGATTCGGTCCGCCAAGAACATGAAGGTTTATTGAATAAAGTGCAAGCTGAACCAAGATTCCTGCAAGAATTCCAGGTATTTTGAATTTTGTTGTAAGAAAACCAGTTACAAGACCTGCAATGCTTCCTGCAATCGTAGCCGCAAGAACTGCAAGCAAAGGATTTACACCGCGGACAATGAGAAGAGCGCAGACGCAGCCGCCCAAAGCAAAGCTTCCGTCCACAGTCATATCAGCAAAATCAAGGATTTTAAATGTGATGTAAACGCCAAGAGCCATGATTCCCCAAAGCACGCCTTGAGAAACAGCTCCCAGCATTGCGCCTGAAAACGGCACTAAAAAATCTAAAAAAGTCTCAAACATAATTTAAAGATTATATCAGATTTTTTGCGCCGTGTCATTTTTTTTCTATAAAATTTTATTTGACTGTCATTGCCGTGCTTGACACGGCAATCTACTATGACTTTACAACGGATTATCGGGTCAAGCCCGATAATGACAGTTAAACTTAAACTTCGACTTATTTAATCAAGTCAGCTGGAATTTTTACTCCAATGGCATCAGCAACTTCCTTGTTATACATAAAGTCGCATTTGTCCAAATACTGAATCGGCATTTCAGCAGGCTTTTTTCCGTTTGCAAAAATTTCAACAGCCATCTTTGCAGTCTGTTTTCCAAGCTCATAGTAATTGATTCCGTAAGTTGCAAGTCCGCCAGACTGACACATTCCGCTTTCTCCGCAGATTACAGGAATTTTTGCTTCAGTTGTAACGAGAGAAACTGTAGCCATTGAGCTTGCAATCATGTTGTCTGTTGGGCAGTAAATTGCATCAACTTTTCCAACAAGGCTCTGGACAAC
The DNA here is from genome assembly GCA_963654755.1 of Desulfovibrionaceae bacterium. Lineage (GTDB taxonomy): Bacteria > Spirochaetota > Spirochaetia > Treponematales > Treponemataceae > Treponema_D. Next base: position 2,472 of record CAVKBG010000006.1, on the reverse strand, counting down.
TTGCTGAACTTCATTTGTATTTGAAACTGTCGCGTCAACAAAAGAAAGTCCTGCGTCTTTGCAAGCTTCCTTTGCAATGTTAATCTGAAATCTTGAATTCTCTTCGCTTGAGCAATACAGAAGTCCGACTTTTTTTGCTGAAGGAATAATTTTTTTAAGAAGCTCAATCTGGGCAGCAACTGGAGTAAGGTCAGAAGTTCCGCTTACATTTGTTCCAGGCATTTTGTTTGATTCAACAAGACCGGCTGTTTTTGGATCTGTAACCGCTGTAACAAGAACTGGAATTGTTGAAGTTTTATTTGCGACTGCCTGAGCTGCAGGAGTTGCGATTGCGAAAATCAAATTGCTGCGTTTTGAAACAAGCTTGTCTGCGATTGTAACACAGTTTGACTGCTCGCCCTGAGCATTTTCATAGTCAATCTTAATATTCACGCCGTCAACATAGCCAGCCTCTTTAAGTCCGTCAACAAAACCTTTGTAGGAAGCGTCCAAAGCCGGATGCTCAACAAGCTGAATTACGCCGATTTTTATCTGCTTCTGTTTTTTTGCAGAACAAAGAAATGTGCCGGCAGCAATAAAAGCCAAAGACAATGCTAAAACTTTTGAAATTTTTTTCATGCTATTTCCTCCAAAAAATTCCGCGGAAAAAATCCCGCAAAACAAAAATACTATAAACGAACTTAAAAAATTACTCAACAACATTGGCAATTGCAAGAGCCGCATTTTCTTTGGTAAAATAAAAGTATGAAAGTCAAGCATGATGTAATTTACTACAGCGATGAACTTAACGATGAATTTGCATTTGACAATATCAAGCCGCGCAAAATCGGAAAAAATTATATTTATGTTTACAATTCACTGTGGAAAAAATTCACGCGCTTTTTTTGGTACAGAATAATTGCGCTTCCAATTGCAACTTTGTATTTAAAAATCAAATGGCATCATAAAATCGTAAACAGAAAAGTCATAAAGCTTGCAAAAGGAAAATATTTTTTTCTATACGGAAACCACACACACAATATGTGCGACGCGCTTATTCCAACATTTGTTTCTTTTCCAAAAAGCGTCTTTGTGATTGTCCACCCGAATAACATTTCCATGCCGGTGCTTGGAGCAATAACGCCAAGCCTTGGAGCAATCCCTTTGCCGGACGACATCGATTCAACAAAAAATTTTCTGCATTGCATTGAAACAAGAGTCAAGCAGAACTGCGTGATTGCAATTTACCCGGAAGCGCACATCTGGCCGTTCTACACAAAAATCAGGCCGTTCACTTCCCTTTCATTTCGCTATCCGGTTCAATACGAAGTTCCGGCATTTTGCTTTACAAATGTTTATACAAAGCGGAAATTTTCTAAAACTCCAAAAATTACAACTTATGTTGACGGACCTTTTTTTGCAGACAAAAATCTTTCTATAAAAGAGCAGCGTGAAGAACTTAGAAATAAAATTTTTTCAGCAATGACAGAAAGAGCAAAACTGAACAACGTGGAAATCATAAAATATATAAAAAAAGAAAGTCAAAAATAAATGCAACTTTATAAGGAATTTTGTATCATATTATAGAAAGGACAAAATATGATTAATATTCTTTTCTGCGGAAACAGCAAAGTTTTTGACGGCATACTCACCTGCTCTCTTTCTATTTTAAAGCGCACACAAACAAAAGAACCTTTTAAATTTTTTGTCTACACAATGGACTTGCAGGATTTGAATGAAAACTACAAGCCTATTTCTTCCGCGCAAATTTCATTTCTTGAAAATGTGATAAAAGAATACAACTCAGAAAATTCAATAGAAAAAATTGATGTAACAAATTTATACAACAAAGAATTCCGCGGCTGCCCGAACGAGCAATGCTATTGTTCACCTTACACTTTGCTTCGCCTTTTTGCAGATTTAGTTCCCGGAATGCCTTCAAAGTTTCTTTACCTTGATGCGGACATTCTTGCAAACAGGGACATAACATTGCTTTACAACATTGATGTTTCAAATGTTGAATATGCGGCGGCAAATGATCACTACGGAAAATATTTAATAAATCCGCGCTACATAAACGCTGGAGTTCTTCTATTTAATATGGAGCTTTGCAGAAAAACTGAAATCTTCAAAAAATCCCGCGAGTTAATAAAGACAAAAAAACTTATCTTTGCAGACCAAAGCGCGCTTATAAGAAGCACAACAAAAAAGAAACTTATAGCGCAAAAATTCAATGACCAGAAATTTCTGCACAAATGGACAGTGCTCCGGCATTTTTCGCAGAGACTTTTTTATTTTCCGTTTCCGCACATTGCAAACATAAAGCAGTGGGACGTAACCAATGTTCATAAAGTTTTCAAATATTTTCAATTTGATGATATATTATTTGAATACATTTACTTAAAAGAAAAATTTAAGAGAGAATTCCATGAATAAAAACAAAACTATTCCTATATTTTTTGCCTGCGATGAAAATTTTGTAAAGTTCACGGC
>CAVKBG010000005.1:0-74699 GCA_963654755.1 Desulfovibrionaceae bacterium | reverse complement strand
GTAATAATCGGCATAAAAGTCTCCAGTCAGTTTTAGAAATGGCAGCAACAAAAAAAAGGGATGCCTAATAAGTATCTTTTCTGTCATTTTCGGGCTTGACCCGAAAATCTAAATGCATATATTGCAATCATTTAGAGATTGTTAATCGAGTTTCTTTCAGAAACATCGCAGTATCGAGTACGGCAATGACATTTAGAACTTATTAGACATCCCATTAGTCTAACAAAAGACTTTGCAAAAGTTCAAGTGTGAATTAGCCGGAGCATTTAAAATCAAATGTCCCGGTAAATGATTGTGCTATTTTATTTCAATAGCATCTGAAACTGTTGAAATAAGCTCTTTGCGTTCATATTTCAGATTTGAAGTGCATCTTGTTTTCAGCACAATGCGATACGTGCCTGCTGTAAGCGTCTTTGGCAGAGGAAAAAGCAAAGTTCCCGGTTTGTTCACGGAAAGTTTTGCTGTTACTGGAATCCAGTCTGCGCCGCTTTCGTCAATCGTCGCAAGTTCCCGTGTCAATATCAACAATTTTTGCAATTGTTGCAGTTGGTTCAGAATAAGATTCATGCTCAACAGCAACATCTGAAATTGCCGACTTTGTAACTTCTGACGGAATAAACTTAACCGTTATGTTCGGCGAAAAAGTGCTTCCGTCTGTTGAGCCTTTGCAGGCGATGTAGAACACGCCCAGATTCAGGCAGTTTACAGCGTTGCCGTTTCCAAGCGATTCAGTGATGACTTTTTCCAAGGCATCGCAGACTGAATAAACCGTTCCAATATCCAGCTGCGGAACTTTGTTTGCCACAAGCTGAATAACATTCCCGACGGTATGGGTGTTGCGGATAATTCTTCCAACATATTTGTCGGAAGAATCCTTTGAAAAATAGTTGCGCTGTAGTTTTACAGACACACGGCCGTTCGGATTCTCGATTGAATCCATGAGATTTGACTTGGCTGCCATAGGGCATTGCCTCCTCTAATATAGAAGATTGCGGCAACGGCTCTTGAATACGGCGGGTCAATAATGATAATATCAAATAACCACATTTGGTATCTTTATTGATGCCGCTAAGTCTGAGAGCCGCTGCCTGTCGCATAACATGCAACTGTTTTCAGACTTTTTTATTTTAATTTTTATACCGAATACATTATCGGATTCATTTTCTGCTAATAGCCTTCTTGTTTTTAAACAGCAAGCAGAAGTTGGCTTTCATAGGCTTTTTGCCTTTTCAACATTTGCAATAATTCTGTTCTAGTCTGCATTCTTATGATTCTTTTCAAATCATAGAATTCTTTTACATATTCAGGAATGTTTCCAAGCCAGCACAGATTTTCCATTCTGATTTTTTCAACAGCTGTCACAAGCCCTTCACGAAAAATCTGCTCATTTTGTATTCCCTGATGAGATACTGCGCACACAGAGCCTTTTTCAACATTGCCAAAGGCATATTTATATGTTGAACGGTCGCCCCAAAGAAGTGTCAAAATCACAGGCTCTTCACATTCCTGCTGCCACCTTGAAGCGCATATTCTGGATTTCAAGATGTTAGCCTCGTTCAGACAAGCCCAGCAGTTTGCGCTGTCCGCAGAGAAATCAGGACTCGTAACTGCATAAACTTTCTGATGAAGATTTTTATCCGCAAGATTATTTAAAAGAAGCCTATTCTGCTTTGAATCATGAATAAAATAATGAAGCACAACGTTTTCTTTTGGTGAATCCGTAAGTTTTTGACCAAGTTTTAAGTCATCAGCTGGAACAAAAAGTTTACCTTTTAAATTAAAGTTTTCATGATAAAAAAATGGAGCTTCATCTTTTCCGCCATAAAATTTTGAATAGTCAATAACATCGTTTAATGTCGCCATATTTTCCTCGCCAAGCTTTCATTTATAGGTTCAGACACAAGAATTCTTGGCTGATTCCAGTAGTCGCAGCAATACTCGGCGATTGTGCGCCCATCGTTTTTTAGTTTGAAGCTGAACACAAGGGTTGGGATGTCTGAATAATCTGAACGAGGTTCAATATCCCAGTCAGTTTTGTAGGCAACTCTTGAATCTGAAAAATCACGGTCATATATAACCCATATAGGATTTTTTTCTTTGTCCACATCAGTTGTTATAAAATATTCATGTCCATTATGACAGAATCCATAATGCAGATTAAAGAGAATCGTTCCGTAAAGTTCCTGAAAGCATGATTCCTCAATTTCCCAAATCTGCTTTGAGAAAATCTTATCTACCTTGTTTTTCCATTTTACATTTATTTCTGTATTCATAGTTCTTTCAGTCCTTGTCATACAAATCTTTTAGATGATGCTTTTTATAAAATCTTTCGATTGTTGCAACCCGTGATTTTTCTCGTTCTGTAGGTGCCCGCGCAATTCCGCTTCTCATATTTTTTGCATTCGGGTCTATGATATGAACATGAGGTTTCATTCCATTATGGAAGTGAGATAAATCAATTTCCTTATATTTTCTTCTGCTTCCATTGTAAAAACTTATAGATTTTATGTCTCCGTCAGCCCCTAGAGTCGCATAAACTGCCCATTTTGAATTTGACATTGCAGGCAACTTCACATTCTTCTTAGACTTGTCTTTTAACATTACAAAACGAGTGTTGTTATAACGCATAAGAGTTTTGTAGTTGTAGACGGAAAAACCGCCGCTTTTTAACGCTTGTCCTCGTGAACCCATTTTAGAGTCCTCCTTTTAAATAGCTTTGTATAGTAGATTTTTAAAGGAGCGTCGGATATTCTTGAACTTGTCTAGGGTTGTTGAATATTTTTCAGCAGCTTTAAAAGTCCGCTTGTGTTTCCGCATAGGCGGATTTTTTTATTATCCTTTTATATATTCATTTGGTATTTTCTCCATAACTTTTGGCTTATATCTATTGAAATTTCCCCAAGGAACAAGACCTTCATATTGCATTGTTCCTAATGCGACCGGAACAGAAACATCTGAAAGCCTACTTATTCTAAACAGCCGCTCTTCTGTAACATATTTATTTATTTGATTTGCAAGTTTTAAAACTTTGCTTTGGTTTAAAAATTTACCTGCCATTCTGTCAGCTTCCTTTTCACGCTCAGTTAATTCATCTTTATTAGAGTCTTCAAATGAATCAAGAAATGGGTTTTCAAGATAGTCATAATGGCAAAGAACATGGGCAACCTCATGGGCAAGAACAAACCAAAAATTGTCCTCTCTGTTGTAACGACCTGTATAAACAATAAAAGGATTTTTCCCTTCAATAAAAGCAGCACCATCAAGATAGGTTTTGCTTAAATGTGAAAGAACAAAAAAAATTACTCCAGCCGTTTTTAGGTCAGAAAGAACTTTTTCAATTCCATTTTCTTGCATCGTGTATGAATACAGATTGTCTGCAATTTTTTCCAATAAATCTTTATTGTATTTTTTTTCAACTTTGAAATTTCGGGCGTAAAATTTTGCAAAACTGAACCAGGCATTTTTGTAATATTTTGAAAGCTCCGTGTTCTCTCTTGTCTGGCGGGCTGCCATTCCGGGAGTTTCTTTTTCATAATAAGTTTTCGGCAAAGACTCTTGATTAAAAAGCCTTTTATATTCATTTTTAATTCCATCTAAAGTTGAAACATCATATATAAACCAGCCTTTTTTATTTATTTCAGCAACTGGCATATATTTATGCATTTTGGCTTTTTCTGCGGTAAGAGTTTCAATCGGAATATTCTTCTGTTTGTCTTTGTGGAGTTGCCATTTTGTAAAAAAATTTATAAAAAACTCTGGAGTTTTATCAAATGCTTTTGACAGTCTCACAGCTATATCAGCAGAAATATTTTGTTTGGCAGACATAAGATGGCTTATAGTTTTTCCGCTAAGACCTGTTATTTCTGCCAAGTCACTTTGAGACCAGCCGTTGTAATCAAGAAAAGTTGTAATAAGTTCTCCAGGACTTGTTGTATAGCAAGGTTCTATATTTTCACTCATAGCAGACCTCCAGAGTTTTTGGAAAAAATTAAACTGACAACAGAAATTTTATTTTGATTGTTGCCAAAAATTTTAAGGAAAAAGCTTAATTCCCAGCCATCATAAAGCATGAGGGTTATTAACCCATTCTCATGGAGCAGACCTTTAAATGGCGGAGGATTTAAAACATCATTTATAGAAGCGGCACTTTCTGCCATTGAAAGAGCAATCATAAAAGATCTAACTGTCTTTTTAGGAATTTCTAAAAATCCTTTTGAGTAACCTTTGTTGTAGAGTTCTTCCAAATTTTTGTCGCAAAATTCAATGCTCATGTTTTTCCTTTTGAGAAAAGTGTAGCATTTAAAAATAAAAAGTGCAAGTTGAAAATTTCTATTTTAGAAAAATAAACTGTATGAATTTTTTTAAATTTTCCATCTCCAATAATTTTAAATGAATTTTATCAACAGCTGATTAGTGCACTAATAATGAGGCAATTACTACAGTAATAAGGTGTTGATTAGTGCAGTAAAAGGGAGGCAATTACTGCACTAAATGGGTATTGATGAGCGCAGTAACAATGAGGCATTTAGTGCACTAATAAGAAGGCGTGTAGTGCGGTATTTAAAATAGAATTTAGGAATATGAAAACGAGTCTGAAATGACTAGCTACACATACTATTACATTGTTTTTGTTATAGGAGTAGGCGTAAGCGTGTAGCCGATAGCGTGCAGAATATTCCAAATTGTAGAGAATGCAGGGTTTCCGTTCGGGGAAAGAGCTTTATACAATCCCTCCCTTGTAATCCCGGCTTCTTTGGCAGTTTTTGCCATTCCTTTTGCTCTTGCGACATCATTTATTGCTTTTAACAGCTCTTCTTGTGTGCCGTCTTTTGCGGCAAGTTCAAGATAGGCTTTTCTTAATTCATCTGTATCGAGATATTCAGCAACATCAAATTTTGTAGTTTCCAGCATATTAGACCTCCTCAGCAATATATTTATAATGATTTTTCTAATGCCAGTTTTTTTCTTCTGAATATTTTTCTGCGATTGATTTTGTTACGCTTTGCAAAATATTCAAATCTTTTTGGCTCATCTTCTTTAACTTGCCTAATGTTTCTTTTTGTTTACAGTATTAAAGTTATCAAAGATATTTTAGTTTTAGTATAAATAATATCTTATAGATGTTTCTGCTATTTCTTTCATTATATCAAACATTTCATCAACAGACCAAGGTTCTTCTCTGAAATACATTGAAACGGGAGCAAACGAATTCACATTCGCATTTCCTTCTTTTTTGTAAACATATATTTGATTCAGATTGTAAAATTCGTTCATCATTACCACCTTAGAACGAACTGTTCCTGTTTCTTCTGTTTCCAATGCAAAGTCGCAACCCCAGCCAAAACAAACAAAAGGAGTGATTTCCTCATAATTCATCATTGTTCTGATTCCGATTAAATTTTTCCCTAATCTTTCAATTGCGTTTCCGGTCGCCTGTTTAGATTTTCCTTCCTTCAACCTTTCTTTATTTGTTCCCTGTCGTTTTATCTCCGCAATTACAAGCGGGAATTTTTCTTTATTTTTAATAAGGTAAAGAATTCCGCCATCGGGAATAATTGTTCTGTCTGCGAATTCATAATTAAATTCTTTTCTAACACCTTTGCGTTTTATAAAATCAATCATATATTTTACTTCTATTTGGTGGGAAAATTCCAAATCGCAGTCCGAAGCAAAATATGAGGCAAACTCTTTTTTATTTCTTAAATAATCCATGACCATAAACATTGATTTATAAACATCTTTATCGTCGTGCTTTGATTTTTCATTTTTAGGTTTATGTTGCTCTGTTCTTTTTCTCAAACTGTCATGCTGTGTCATATCAAACTCCTGTGATTATTTTTCCAAAACAAACAAATATTCAGAAACGTGAATATCCCTACTTCTTAGATTCCTGCTGCCTCTAAATGTATTGTAAGTTATTTCAACAGTTTTTAATTTTCCATATTTTTTGAGCATTTCAGACATTTCGTCAAAACTTATAAAGCCTTCCGAGTTATACGAAATCACAATGAATTTTGAATCTAAATTTGAAACAATTTCTTCCATTGATTTTAATGCTGAATAAGGTTTGTTAAATGCAGAACGCTTCCAATCTTGCGTAATGCCGCTTATTTTGCTTATTTCTACATCAAGTCTGTTTTTTAGAATCAAATTCAGCATAAAATAATTTGAACCATAAGGATGCTGATTATAAGGTGGGTCAAGATATGCAACATCTACGTTTCTTAATTCTTTTGAAAGCAGAACAGTATCTTTTTGGTAAATTTCTAACTCTGACTCAAAGTTGCTGAATACAGGTTCTTTTAATTCTATTTTTCCAAAAATTCTTGTAAGAGCGTTTTTGCCTGCCGCTCCAAAACAACCGATTCCTGTGTTCTTATCTTTATAAAATCCTTTGAAAACTCCGCTTGTATTAACATGAATCGAAGCTTCAGTTATGAGAGGTGCTAAAAAGAATTTTTTCAGTTTTTCATCAAGTACAATTTTATCAACAAGCGTTCTATATGTATCGATTAAAACCGCATTTTCATGTGTATAAAAAACTCTTTCACCTTTCTTTATATTATTATCATCTTGCGGAGCATAATTCATAGAAATTATGCCTGGAAGTTTTTCTAGCTGGCAATATTCTTTTATTTTCTTACGAAGATATTCACATTCTGCTTTAGGAAAATCTTTCTTATTAATTAAATAACAGCTATTTATCTCAGAAGAATAATTTTCTAAATCATTTACAATCAATTTTGATGAGTATTTCTTTAACATTCTTGCAACAATTCCAGATCCAGAAAACAAATCCGCACAAACAAGTTTTTCTTTGTCTAGTTTTCTGGAGATTGATTCGATTTCTTTTTCGATTTTCCCGATTAATCTTCGTTTATTTCCAAGATAAGTAATTATTTGAGTTGTTAAAAAATCTTTATTTTCTTCTATTTGAATATTTTCACGGTTTTGCATAAAATTTGATATTTCCATTTTATAAGATAATTTTTGAAATTTCCATATATTAAATGCTTTAGTTGGAAATTTTCATAATTATAAGTAGATGAATTTTTGGAATAATGTTGTTTCTGAACTAGAATATAAAAATATTGATAGAAAAGAACTTGCTCTAAAAGCGGATTTTAATGTTTCAAATATAAGTAAAGGAATTCGTGAAAATAATATTCCATCTGCAGATACCGCTGTAAGAATTGCAAGAGTTTTAAATACATCTGTTGAATATTTAGTTACAGGGATTCAAGAAAATAATAGTAATGAGGCAAAAAAAGATTTTGAAGATTTTCAAAAATACCGTGATTTTATAAGAAAATTAAAAACACTTTCAGAAAAGGAAAATCAAGCTATTATTCATTTGGTGAACGAATTAAGTGAATAGTTGTTGATATTGTTTTGTTGCTATAAACATTTTGCAACTTTTATACAAGTGTATATTTGTCTTTACAATTCGTTGTAATTTTTACTTGACAACAATACAAATGATGCATATATTAAAGGCATGGAAACTGTTGTAAAAATCTTGCGAGAACAAAATTCATTTTCTCAGGAAGAACTGGCGAAAAAGCTTAGAGTGTCACGGCAGACTTACATAAAATACGAGAATGGAACTGCCGAAATGCCGTTAGAAATCGTACGGTCGCTTTCTAAAATTTTTGACGTTGACTATTCATGCATTATTGACAACAAACTGCCTGCAGAACCTTGCTACGAAATAAAAAAATCAGCTTCCAAAGGCGAGAATGAAAAGTCTGATATAAGAATCAGTATTCCTGAAAACAATATAGAAAAGTTCAAGCAAGTTTTTCTATATATTCTTGCAAAAGTCGGTGCAAAACCTAATGTGGGACAAACTGTTCTTTACAAACTCTTCTATTTTATAGATTTTGATTACTATGAGCTTTATGAAAAGCAGCTGATGGGGCTTTCGTATATAAAAAATACTTTCGGGCCGACTCCGGTTGATTTTGCAAAACTTAGCAAGCAAATGATAAAAGAAGGTCAGATTGAGGAAGTAAAAAGCGAATTCTATAACCACGAGATGACTAAATACTTTCCACTCGTAAATCCAAACTTGGAGATTCTTTCGGCTCAGGAACTTGAATTTATTGATTCAGAGCTTGAAAAATATTCTGGGAAAACGGCAACTGAACTTTCCGCCCTTTCTCACAAGGACATTCCCTGGATTGGCGCAAAAGACAGGGAAGTTCTTGACTACGAATCGGTTTTCTATAGAACACCGGAAACTTCCGTAAGGGTATACGAAGAGGACGATGATTAAATATATTTATCTTGCAGAATTTGAGAAAGATTTTAAGGCTCTTCAAAAACGCTACAGAACTTTGGCAGAAGATTTTGAGACATTCAAGAAATTCACTATAGAAACTTTTTACGAAATGAATGCTGCATCTACGTCTTTTCTTCCAATCGAAGGATTCTGCGGAAAAAATTATACAGCGAATAAAGTCCGAAAATTCGCCTGCAGAAGTCTGCCGGGAAGAGGAAATCAGTCTGGAATTAGAATAATATTTGTATGGCAAAAAGAAACTAGAACTGTAACATTCGTAGAAATTTATTTTAAAGGCGACAAACCCGAAGAGGACAGAAAACGCTTGAAAACATTTATAGACAGATTTGAAAAAAGAGGAGAGATAAAATGGAATATTTTACAAAATTTGAATGTGCTTTTAAGTTCAAAGAATTTTGCGACGCTCTTAATAAGTGTCATTTTTTTGGAAACAGTTATAATGGAAATACGCTGATAAAGCAGTTAGATTTTTATAATTCGTGCGATAAGCTTCCACCGTATGAAAGAGACTTGTGCAAATCATTTGGAAATATGGCGATTTTCTTAAGTGGGTGCGGAGTAATACTGTAAAAAAAGTTCCAGAATTCAGGATGGGTTTGCATTTCAGGAAAAAAAGGAATTCAACACAATCTATTCAGGTTTGAAAAAGTTTTTCGTATTAAAGCACATTTTCTATCTCCCGATTTTAGACAAATCGCAATGGCAGATTACAGTCCTAAAAAACGGAGAGAAAAACACTATTGGGCTAGAACAGTTTATAAAGTCTTTAACGGAAGAATTGTAAAAAGAACTGCCCGAATAAAATCCGGGCAGTCATTAAAAATCAGTTATGAACTGTCTAATAAATTTTAAATGTCATTGTCGTGCTTGATACGACAATCTATTGAAGTTTTACAACAGATTGCTAACCGAGTTTGCTATGCAAACATCGCAGTGTCGTAGCATGGGAATGACATAAAAGATACTTTTGGAACATCCCCTTGCTAAAGTAATTTAATCAAAGATTACAGAACTGCTAGTTTCAGTTTTACTGAAACTAGCTACAATACTTTAGTTTAATTGAAGATTAAACTAAAGTATTGCTTTCATCGCTGTCATGTATTCACGCAGTTTGCGGCCTACAACTTCGATTGGGTGGTTGCGGATTTCTGCGTTTACGGCTACGAGTTCTGTGTTGTTTACACTTGTGTCTTTAAGTTCAAGACCTTTTCCGATTACGTCTGTGTGGATGTTTGGCATAAATTCTTTTGCCATCATCGGAGCTGCAACGCGGCTGAACAAGTAACATCCGTATTCCGCTGTGTCTGAAATTACGCGGTTCATCTCGTAGAGACGTTTGCGGTCAATCAGGTTTGCGATGAGCGGAACTTCGTGCAATGATTCGTAGTAAGCCGATTCAGGCTTGATTCCTGCGTCAACCATTGTCTCGAATGCAAGCTCGCAGCCGGCTTTTACCATTGCAACAAGCAAGATTCCCTTGTCGAAATATTCCTGCTCTGTGATTTCTTCTTTTGACTCTGGAGTTGATTCAAATGGAAGTTTTCCAGTCTCTTCGCGCCATGTGAGCAAGTCGTGGTCTTTGTTTGCCCAGTCCTTCATCATTGTTGAAGAGAATTTTCCAGAAATAATGTCGTCCATGTGCTTCTGATAAAGTGGAGTCAAAAGTTTTTTAATCTGTTTAGAAAGTTCATTTGCCTTGATTTTTGCAGGGTTAGAAAGACGATCCATCATGTTTGTGATTCCGCCCCATTTCAAAGCCTCGGAAATTACGTTCCAGCCGTGCATCAAAAGTTTTGTCGCATATTCAGGAGCGATTCCCTCGCTTACCATTTTGTCGTAGCAAACTATTGTTCCAGCCTGCAACATTCCGCACAAAATTGTCTGCTCGCCCATAAGGTCAGATTTTACTTCTGCAACGAAAGAAGACTCAAGAACGCCGGCCTTGCTTCCGCCCATTCCGACTGCCAAAGCCTTTGCGTAAGCCCAGCCTTTTCCTTCCGGGTCGTTTACAGGGTGAACCGCGATAAGATCAGGAACTCCGAATCCTCTCTGGAACTCGTGCCAGACTTCTGTTCCCGGTCCTTTTGGAGCGCACATTACAACTGTGATGTCCGGGCGAATCTGCATTCCCTCTTCAATCATATTGAATCCGTGAGAATACCACAAAGCCGAGCCTTTCTTCATTCTCTTCATAACTTCTGTGATAACGGCTGTGTGCTGCTTGTCCGGAGTAAGGTTTCCAACCAAATCCGCAGTTGGAATCAATTCGTCGTAAGTTCCGACTTTGAATCCGTTTTCTGTCGCGTTTTTCCAAGACTGGCGTTTTTCAGCGATTGCAGCCTCGCGGAGCGCGTAAGAAACATCAAGCCCAGAGTCGCGCAAGCAAAGTCCCTGGTTCAAGCCCTGTGCGCCGCATCCAACGATTACGATTTTTTTGCCTTTGAGAGCGTTTACTCCGTCAGCAAATTCCTCTTTAGCCATTGAGCGGCAGTGTCCGAGCTGCAAGCGAGCCTCGCGCCACGGAATTGAATTGAAATAATTTTCACCCATTTTTTTCTCCTGTAAAAAGTCAGTGAGAAAGTTCCAACTTTCGATTTGACTTTTTAAGCATATTCGCAATGTAATGAGAATATGCAGTTTATAATGAAGTTTGCAACGCAAACTTGCGAATAAAAACTTTGACGCTATTTGTGGCAAAGTTTTTATTACAATCTCCAAGAATTAAGATAATAACTTGATTTTAACACTGAAAATAAAATGCGTAAAGTGCAATATAAGCAAGTTTATGTTGTGTTTTGTGCATTGTTCTGTTTGCGTTATTTTTTCTTGTCTAGAATTTTTCCGGCGGCGATTGTTACGGCAAAAATTATGAGCATTACGGGCAGCGTGTTTCCGAGTATGAAATTCCAGCTCAATGAAATTCTGTAAAGCGCGAATCCCAGAACCCAGATTATGGCTTTCTGCAAGTCAATGCTTTTTGCGGAACTGTCATTTTTCAGGACAAAGAAATCTGCAATTTGAATTGAAATCATCGGGGCAAAGACTGAGCCGATTAAATACAAAAAGTCCGTGATGTTGTCCATCGGAAGGAAAACTGCTCCAATTGTGCCGAGCGCAGTTACAATCAGCGCGACAGTTTTTCCGCTTGGCTTTGAAGAAATTGTTTCAAATGAAATTCCTGCTGAGAATGCGTCAAGGAAAGTTGTTGTTACAGTTGAAAGAATCACTATTACAAGAGCCGCCCATCCAAGCCCGGACTTTAAAAGAATCAGCGAGATGTCTGTTTCCGAAGTGAAGATTGCCGCTCCCATTCCAATCAGGTACATCCAGCAGCTAGTTGCTCCGTAGACAAGGCTGCTCAAAAGCGAAGACAAAACCGGCTTGTTGCTTTCCTTTGTGTAGTCGCTGATTAGAGGAAGCCAAGACAACGGCATTGCGGCCGCAAGTTCTACAGCCGCGCCAAAACTCATGGCTTCTTCCTGAGTGGAACTTACAACTGAATTGTCTCCGCTGAAAAAAATTATTTTGCACAAAACGACTGTAAGAATAAAAAGGGCGGACAATGCTGCGATGTTCAGCTTGCTTACATTTTTTATTCCAATCAAAATCCAGGCGGCTATTAAAAGTCCGATTACGATTGCCCAGAGCCATGCTCCGTTTTTAAAAATTCCGTTTATAGAAAGTGCGCCGTCGTAAATCATAATTCCAGTCCAGCCTGTAAGCTGAAGAATGTTCAGCAGTGCAAAAAATTTGCTTCCAAGAATTCCAAAGCTTCCCTTTGTTGTTTCCATTGAACTTCTTTTTGAAAACGAGCCTATGCTTCCGGCAAGAAACAAAAGCGCGCATCCGATGATGTGCCCTGAAAGAATTGCAAGTATTCCTTTTGAAAATCCGAGAGGCGCAAAATATGTTCCTGTTATAATTTCAGCGATTGAAACTCCGGCTCCAAACCAGATTAACGCCATGTTTACTTCTTTTGACTTTATGTTCATTTTTAGTATTCTCCGTTTATTCTGAATGCGTGGTTCATTGGACCGCTTCCTTTGCCAAGGTCTAGCATTGCTCCAAGGCAGCCTGAAATGTAGTCCTTCGCTTTTTCAACTGAAAGCTCAAGAGTTCTTCCTTTTGCAAGATTTGAAGCTATTGCGCTTGAAAGTGTGCAGCCAGTTCCATGCGTGTTGCTGTTGTTTATTTTTTTGCCCTTGAACCATTTTGTTTTTCCGTCCTGAAAAAGCAAGTCGTTTGCGTCGTTCAAGTTGTGTCCGCCTTTCAATAGAACTGCAACGTTGAATTTTTCGCTTATTGATTTTGCGGCTTCTTCCATTTGCTCTTCTGAAGAAATTTTTTTGCCGCAAAGAATTTCAGCTTCCGGAATATTCGGAGTGATTACTGTTGCCAGCGGAAAAAGCTCGTCGCACAATGTTTTTACAGCGTCATCGGAAATCAGTTTGAATCCGCTTGTTGAAACCATGACTGGATCAATGACGATGTTTTTTGCGTTGTAGAATTTCAGGCGTTCCGCAATCACTTTGATGAGCGGCACAGAAGAAACCATTCCAGTTTTTACAGCGTCCGGGAAAATGTCCGTGAACACGCAGTCCAGCTGGTCTTTTAGAAATTCGGGCGTGGACTCCAAAATTGATTTTACGCCAGTTGTGTTTTGGGCAGTCAAGGCTGTAACAGCGCTCATTGCGTAAACTCCGTTCGCTGTCATTGTCTTGATGTCTGCTTGAATTCCGGCGCCTCCGCTAGAATCAGATCCAGCGATTGTTAATGCAGTTTTCATTTTTACCTCCATGGCTTGAAAACAATCATTATTTTTTATAGCGGCAAAAGTGGTGCTCCCAGTTGCCGCTTTGTTTTTGAAATTCGAATTTTATAATTTAATGTCATTGTCGTACTTGATACTGAAATCTACTGATGCAGATTTTCGGGTCAAGCCCGAAAATGACAAACCTTTTAGCACGGGAATGACAAACCTTTTAGTCCGAAAATGACAGTAAAATATTTCAGCTTATTATTTTTTCTGCTAAAGACTTGAGTTCCTTTGTTGCGCTGCATATATTTTGCTGTGCGAAAATTGCGCTTATAACCGAAACTCCTGCAATTCCGCTGCCTTTAAGCTGGCTCATGTTTTGCAAAGAAATTCCTCCGATTGCGACAACAGGAATTTTTACAGAGCTGCAAATTTCTTTTAAAGTTGAAATTGAAACGTTGTCCGCGTCTGTCTTTGTTGACGTTGAAAAAATTGCTCCGACTCCAAGATAGTCCGCTCCGTTTTTTTCAGCTTGCAAAGCCTGCTCAACTGTCTGGCACGAAACTCCGATGATTTTTTCCGCGCCCAAAATTTTTCTTGCTTCCCTTAATTCCATGTCGCTTTGCCCGATGTGAACTCCGCAAGCGTCTGTTTCTTTTGCGATTTTCACATTGTCATTTATGATTAAAGGAATTTTTTTTGAGTCGCAAATTTTTTTTATGCTGAATGCTTCGTCTAAAAATTCTTTTTCTGAAAGTTCTTTTTCCCTAAGCTGAATCAAAGTTGCGCCGCCTTCAATTGCCTGCAAAACCGCATCGCTTAAAGTTTCGCAGCAGGAATTTTTTCCAAGCCAAGCTCTGTCTGTAACGGCATAAAGCAAAAGGGATTTTTTTAGTTCAGCGGATTTCATATTTTGCGCCTGCTTCAAGTTCTGTTCCAGTCATGTTGAAAAGTGCGTCTATGATTCTGTTTCTGTAAGTTGAATTTCCGTCGCCTTCCTGCATTTTTTGCCATGCGATTTCTCCGGCAAGTCCCATTGCGCAAACTGCCGCCGCGCTAGATTCCAATGTGTTTTTTCCTGCGCAGATAAAAGCTGTCATGATTCCGCTTAGCTGGCAGCCAGTTCCCGTTATGCGTCCCATCTGCGCTTTGCCGTTTCTGATGACGTAGCATTTTTTTCCGTCTGAAACTAAATCGATTGCGCCTGTGATTGCAACGACGCAGTTTTGTTTTTCCGCGAATTTTTTTGCAAATGCAACGGCGGCTTCAAGGTTGCTTTCTGAAACTGCGTCTTCAATGTTTGCGTCCACGCCTTTTGTTTTTCCGCTTCCAGTTGCAAGAGTTTTTATTTCTGAAATATTTCCGCGGATTACATCAAATTTGATTTTGTTTATAAGTGAAAGGGCAGTTTTTGTTCTAAGCGTGCTTGCTCCAGCTCCAACTGGATCTAGCAAAATTTTGTGGTTCAGGCTCTGCGCTTTTTTTCCGGCGGAAAACATGGAGCTTATTGTGTTGCGGTTGAGCGTTCCGATGTTTATGTTCAAGCCATTGCAAATTGAAGTGATTTCCGCGACTTCTTTTTTTTCATCTGCCATAATCGGACTTGCGCCAACTGCGAGAATTGCGTTTGCAACATCGTTGACTGTTACATAATTTGTGATGTTGTGGATGAGCGGGGAATTTTCTCTTACTGAATCAAGACATTCTTTAAACATATCGGCCTCTTTAAAAATTTTGATTTGAATGATTCCGCGGTGAATTTAAAGAGGTTTGTTTTTAAGCAAGTCCCTACGTTGGCATTATCCAAATCAGGTTGCGGGTCAAGGAACACATCCTACTCTCAGCAAGCTTTGCGCAAGCTCCCCGTGCATTAGCTATTATAAAAAAATTGCAGATAATTTCAATATGCTTTACTTGTCATTATCGGGCTTGACCCGATAATCTGTTGAAAATTTACAATAGATTGCAGTGTCTAGCACGGCAATGTTTTCATAGCAAACTCGGTTAGCAATCTATAAATGATTGTAATACATACAGGTAGATTTTCGGGTCAAGCCCGAAAATGACATAAACGATGCTTATGAGACATCCCATGACAGTTGTATGTAAAAAAATCAAATATCTTTCATAAAAAGTTGACATTTGCAAATGAACTGAATCATAATAGAATATATGCATTAATTTACTGGAGGTATTTTATGAAGAAATTTATTTTTCCTGCTTTATTTGCATTTTTGTTTGTGTTTGCTTCGTGCATGAATATGTCAGGCTCTTCTAGTGAAGGCGGCTCTGTTCGTGTTGTTTTGCCGGGAAGCGCGCGATATTCTTTTAGTCAGGACAAGGCTGATAAATTTGTTGTAACTATAAGTTTGGGCTCTAAGCTTGTTGCCACGAAGACTGAGTTTTCGGGGGGGGGTAATAGAATTTGATGAACTTAATCCCGGAGACTATATAATAGAAGCTAAGGCTTTTGATTCTAATGAAGGCGACCTCGTTGTTGGCTGGGGCACAGCTGAAGCAACGGTAAATGCCGGAGAGAGTACAGACTGCACATTGGCTTTGGCTCTTACAAAATGTATTTCTACATTTGATTCCGTTCCTTCTAGTTCTAAATATAAATATCTTGCAGTTGCTTCTTCCGCTGACATGGTAAAACTTGACGAATGGATAAAGTCTGGAAGCGACATGGAAGGAATTACAATTACGCTTGCGGATGATTTGGATCTAACCGATTGTACTGAATTTGACTGTATGGGCGTGACTAAAGCTGACAGCACTGGAGATATACAAGGGAACGCATTTAAAGGTGTTTTTGATGGAGCTGGTCATTCGATAACTCTTGCCATAGAACCGACCGATCCGCAGCCAATGGGACTTTTCTGGCAGAATGACGGAACGATAATGAATGTAACGATAAAGCAATATTCGTCCAACGGACAAGTTGGCTCTACTCAGGCGTTGAATCTGAGCAGAGGCGGCATCATTTGTTCTGTGAACAATGGAATTATAAAAAACTGCGTTGTCAGTGCGGATGTAACTTCCTGGTCTGTGGCGGAAATTGCTGGCATAGCACGTGAAAATTCATCTTCAGGAAAAATTTTAAACTGTTTTGTTACTGGCAATATTACAATGAACTGTGATGCCGCTGCTGCGAATTGGGCAGATGATTATGGTAAATCTGCTGGAATCGCCGCGGTGAACAGCGGTTCAATAGAAAACTGCGTTTATACTGGAAAAATCACAACTAAAAAAGTTACTGACAACTCAACGTTTTTGAGCAATATCTCCGGCGCAATCTCTGCATATACAGAAGGTTCAATTTCAAACTGTTATTGGCTCAAAGATAACATAGATCGGACTGAAGAAGTTGTTAATCAAGTTGCGTATATAAACAAGGAAAGCGGCGGTTATGGAAAAATCTGTATTCCAGACCCATCAAGAATCACCGGGTGCGGCTACTTTGAAACAAACAGTCCGTCCGCTTCTGTTACTGCCGGCACAACGTCGGAATGCAAGAGCGAGCAAACTCTTGCGTACAGTGGCACTCTGCTTGAAATGCTGAACGCTTATGTTTCTGCAAATTCTGATTCTGAACTCAAAAAATGGACGACAGGAACAGATGGCTCGCTTGCATTGGATTTTTAATTTTAAGATTACCGTGTTGGGGCGGTAATGTCAAAATGTGCATGAGATACTCCGGTCAAGCCGGAGTATGACAGAAAAGTATTATCGCCGAATAAAAACAAACTTGTATTCTTCGGATAAAACAATCTTTAGTCTTTGAGCAAAACAGTCTATAAAATCAGTTGTCATCTTCAGGCAAAGCGAAACTGTCATCTTCGGGCTTGACCCGGAGATCTTTTGCTGTTGATTCCTCTTTCTTTTCTATATAAACTGTCTGCATGATAAAAGAAGTTTCCATTGGGATTCAGCCTGAAAAAGAAAAAGACGAAAATTTCATACAAAAAGAAATCCGCCTTGCATTAAAAAAACAAGGAATCAGTTTTAAAGAAAAAGACATTTCAACTGTATTTGTAAAAAAGTCGATTGACGCTCGCCACAAAAATATCAAGCTTTTTTTGCGCTACAAAGTTTATATCGGAGAAAAACCGGCTGATGAAAATTCTTTGCCTGACTGGAAATCCGCGGACGGAAAAAAATCTGTCGCTATAATCGGCTCTGGACCTGCGGGGCTTTTTGGCGCGCTGAAACTTTTGGAGCATGGAATCAAGCCAGTTGTCATTGAGCGTGGCAGCGAAACTTCAAAACGCAAGCGCGACATTGCCATGATAAGCACGACTGGAATCGTCGATGAAAATTCAAATTATTGTTTTGGCGAAGGCGGAGCTGGAACTTTCAGCGATGGAAAACTTTACACACGCAGCAACAAGCGCGGAAACATAAATGGCATTCTAAAAATCTTTGCGCATTTTGGAGCTGATAAAAAAATTCTTACAGACGCTCATCCTCACATTGGCACAGACAAACTTCCGGCGATTGTAAACAACATTCGCAATTTTATTTTGCAGCAGGGCGGAGAATTTCTTTTTGACACTGAATGCGTTGATTTCATTTTGGAAAAATCCGGCGATGAAAAAATTGTAAAAGGCGTTGTTGTAAAAAATCACGGTGAAATAAAAAATATTTTTGCGGATGCAGTACTTTTGGCAACAGGACATTCTGCGGACGGAATTTACACTTTGCTTGCAAAACTTTCCCCGGAATCTCTTGAGGCAAAAACTTTTGCAATGGGAGTTCGTGTTGAGCATCCAAGAACTTTGATTGATTCAATTCAGTTTCATGGACAAAAAAAACAAGAACTAGGAGCTGCGGAATACAGGCTGACATCTCAAATTGACGGACGCGGCGTCTACAGTTTTTGTATGTGCCCGGGAGGTTTTGTTGTTCCAAGCAGCACCGGCCCTTCTGAAATTGTCGTGAACGGAATGTCTGCTGCCGGACGCAATAGCAAGTGGAGCAATTCAGCAATTGTTGTAGAAACTTGCCCGGAAGATATTCCTGATGAATTTGTTGAAGAAGCAAAGTCAATTGGAACTGAAAAAATTGCGGGATTTCTTTTTAGAAAATTTGTTGAGCAAAAAACTTTTGAAAATGGAAACGGACAAAAAGCTCCAGCTCAACGTCTTGTGGATTTTTTGAATCATAAGGCAAGTGAAAATCTTCCGCCTGCAAGCTATGCGCCCGGACTTGTTGCAAGTCGTTTGGATGAATGGCTTCCTGCTCAAATTTCAAATCGCCTTGAAAAAGCTTTTGTGGAATTCAACAAGTCAATGAAAGGCTTTGTTTGCAATGATGCGCTTTTGATTGCTTCGGAAACACGCACAAGCACTCCTGTAAGAATTTTGCGCGGCAAGGAAAATTTTGAATGCATTGGACTGCGGAATCTTTTTCCGGCTGGAGAAGGAAGCGGATATTCCGGCGGCATTGTAAGTTCTGCGATGGACGGTGAAAATGCCTGCGAAAGGATTGCGTCGCAATGGAGCAAATAGTTTTAGCGGGAGCTTCTTTTGTTTTTGGTTTGGACGAAATAAGAGAAGCTTTTTTGAGCATTGGAATTGAAACTTCGTTTGCGGATGTTCCTTATATGCTCAAGTATCAAAAAATTCCAGAAAAAGAAAAAATAGAATTTACTGAAAAAATTCCAGAAAACAAAATTGTTGTTCCGCTGTCTGAATATTGGATTTCCGAATGTATAAAAATCAATAATTGCAAAATTTCAAAAAATGCATTGCTTGCTTCGCGCTCGAAAAAAAAGTTTTATAGTTTGTTAAGTGATTTTAAAGTTCCCAAAATTTTTGATTCGATTCAGCAGGCAAAAGATTTTGTTAATCAAACTGGAAAAAAAATTATTATAAAACCCGACGGACTTTTTTCTGGCTACGGAATAAAAATTGCAAGCAAAGAAAATATTGATGAAGTTGAAAAATTTATTTTTAATGCTCGCAATGTGAATAACCGTGCGCTAAAACTTTTTGAAATTGAAAACAACAACGCTCTCGTTACAGAATACATTTTGGGAAAAGAATACAGCGCGGATATTTTTTATTTTAAAGGAAAAATTTCTTTAGTCCGGCTTTGCAAAAAAGAAATTGTTTTTATTCATGGAACGCCGTGTACTGCGGTTTATCAGCTTTTGAATCATACAGCGGAAATAAAGTCAGTTCTTGAAAAGTGGTGCAGTGCTTTATTTGAAAAAGAAAATATTTCGTTTGGACAGTTTGATTTTATTGAAGACTGCGAAGGTGATTTTGTTCCGATTGATTTTGCTCCTAGAGTTGGCGGCGGAATTGAAGAGCTTTTAAAGTGCTGCAAAAAAAATGTCTATGCGGATGCTGTGCGAAATATTTTTAATGAAAATGAAAATAATATTTTTTCTTCAGATGAAAGTTGTCTTTCCCAGTTTAATTATCTTCCTACAAAAAGCGGAAAAATTTTCAATGACAACTATGAGCTTCTTTCTGGAAAAAAAATTGTTTACAAGCGCAAGGGAGATTTTGTCCCGGAATGTCCTTCAAGCTCCGCAAGCAGAATCGCAGTTGTAATCGCGCAACATAAGTCTCCTGTTGAAAAAGAAATTTTGGATTCGCTTTTAATTGGCAGTGAGCATATTGAGTTTTGGAAAAAATAATTTGAAAACCAGTCCTGAATGTCGAGTTTTGACAAAACTGTCATTTGACGGTCATTTCTGTGCTGACAAGTTTGTCATTGCCGTGCTTGACACGGCAATCGATTGAAGAATTTCATAAGATTATCGGGTCGAGCTCGATAATGACATTAAGTTATAAAAGTAGAAGTTAAAGGTGTTAAAAATTTTTCTTTCCAATGCCAAATCGGTTTTGCAAGTGCATTGCTGAAAGGCTGCGTTCTGTTAAAGTCTGGAAGCCAGCTTGTGTCGTCGCTTAAATCTTGATAGAACAAATATTCAAAATCGTAGGCTTCAATAATGTCGCGCAAAGTTTCGTCTTCTTCTTTGTTAATCAAACGGTTTTCAAAAGCGTTAAGTGAATTTTCTCTCCAGTTTTTTTCAGATTCAGTTTTTGATTTAAATGGAACTGGCGTGTACTGCGACATAAGCGAAATGCAGCTTTTTCCGTCCGCATTTTTTTTCAGCCATTCAAGTGCAAGAATTGTGTCGTCAATTTTTCCTGGCAATGCAAGATGTCTTATTATAACGCCGCGGTTTATTTTTTCTTTTTTTTCGCTATTTTTAGAAACTTCTTCTATTTTAAGCGGGAAATTTTTTATCATCCAGCTTATGCTTTTTTTTGCGACAAGCGGATAATCTTCCGCCATAAAAAGTTTTTTACTTACTTCGCTGCTGATTGTTTTAAAATCCGGAAGCCATATATCAACAACATTTTTTAAAAGCTCAAGACTTTCAACTGATTCATAAGCACTGGAATTCCAGGCAACAGGAATTTCAAGTCCTGAATTTTTTGCTGATTTTAGGAACTGTGCAATTTTTGGAATGTGATGGCTTCCTGTAACTAAATTTATATTTTCTGCTCCAAGCTCTTGAAGTCTGATGCAGATTTCTACAAAGTCCTTTTCATCTACATTTGCGCCCATTCCTTGCTGGCTTATCTGATAGTTTTGGCAGAATGAGCATTTTAAAGTGCAGCCTGTAAAAAAAATTGTTCCGCTTCCGCCAAAAACTGTAATGAGCGGCTCTTCGCCAAAATGCAAACCTGCAGAAGCGATTTTCAAATTTTCTGTTTCTCCGCAGAATCCTGTTTTTCCGTTTGTTCTGTCTGACTTGCATTTTCTTGGACACTGAATGCAGTTCTGGTAAAAATTATTTTCCATTGATTACATTGCCTGCTTGTCTAAAAAAATCATCATCATGCTGTTTAAAATTTCAATTGGAATTTCTTCCGCCTCGCAATTTGTAATTTGGCAAAGTTCTTTCCAGTCATCGTTGCTTAAAGCTTCTGTTGAAGAAACGTCATTTTCTATGAGAGCCTGCATTGCTCCAAGAATTTTTATGTGCTCGTCAGTTGGCTCATTTTCTGGCTGAGTTGAATTTAGAATATATTTATTCATCCAGTAATCGGAAAAAGCGTCTGCAAGCGACTTTAAATTTCTATTTGAGTTTGAAAATAAATTCTGAATTTGAACGCAGACTTTTTTTCCGTCATAAACTGGATTTTCTGAACGGTAATGCTTTTTGATTTTTTGAACATCTGAAAAAAATTTTTGAATGTTATCCATGAAGTAAATATACATTTAATTTTCAAAAAATAAAATAGCAGTTTTTCATTGCGTTTATTTTGTGCTATAATATTTTTTATGGAAAATAATAAATTTAATTTTTGTCCTGACTGTGGCTCAAAAAAAATCCAGACACTTTTGAATGGAAGGCAATGGTTCTGTCCTGACTGCGGACTTGAGCTTTTTAACAATGTTGCTTCTGCGGTTGGTGTGATTCTTGAAAATGAAAAAAATGAAATTCTTTTTGAACGCCGGGCAAAAGAACCTAGAAAAAATTTTCTTGCGTTCCCTGGAGGATTTTGCGAGCCTGACGAAGAGCCAGAAAAAAGCGTAATGCGCGAATGTTCCGAGGAAATTGGAGTTGTGCCAGAAAAAATAAAATTCGTCGGAGTTTTTCCAAATACTTATGTTTACAAAAAAATAATTTATAAAACCTGCGATATGTTTTATTCTGCGTCTTTGCCTTCTGATTTTGAATTTAAAACTCAACAAAGCGAAGTCATTTCACTTGAATGGATAAAAGTTGAATCTTTGGCGGATATAGAAAAAATTCCGTTGGCATTTGAGTCTGCAAAAAAAGCACTTTTAAAATATCTGGAGATAAAAAATGCGCGCTAGTTTTTTTGTTTGCATTGCAGGAATTGCAATTTATCTTTGTGTTTTGTTTTTTTACTGCATGAAAATTTCAGCGAAAAAAAATGCTATGAAAAAAGATGGCAAAGAAATTCAGAAAGTCAGCGCATCATTTGTAAGCAGTTTGCTTCTTTGCGCTCTTGTTGAACTTCTTCCGATTTTGATTCCGTTAAAAACTTACGTGATTGTAATTGTGTGCTTGTGCGGAATTTTGGGCTCTTATCTTGTTCTAAAAGAACGTTTTGAAAAATTGTAAATTCCACTAGACAAGAATCTTTTTTCTTGCTATAGTATTTTCACGTTATGGCGTCATACCCAAGTGGTAAGGGACTGGTCTGCAAAACCACTATGCATCGGTTCGATTCCGATTGACGCCTTTCGCAATTGAAGATGTCTTTTTTAAGGCATCTTTTTTTTGCGCTTACGGATTTTACAAGCTAAGCTGGAATCCGATTTTATATATTGCTGCCTTCGGGCGGCATTTTTTTTATAAAATTGCATTTTTTGTCTGTTTAAGCTAAAATATTTTTTCAATGAAATTAAAAGTTGTAGCATTTTTTTTCTGTTCAGTAATTTTTTCAGTTGCCTTTGCTGATTCTGCAAAAATAGATTTTTGGAGCGACATTCCGCCAGAGCCTCTTTCTCAAAAGCTTGTTGAATCCATGAGCGATGAAGAGCTTCTTGCGCAGATTCTTATGTTCGGATGGGCAGGGGCAGAGCCGAGCGACTTGCTGAATTCCTGGGTGACACAACGCGGACTTGGAAGCGTAAAAGTTTTCGGCTGGAATACTGACAATATTCAAAAAGTTGCAAAGTCAGTACGCATTCTTCAGCAGGAAGCTGCAAGCAGACCTTTAAAGATTCCGCTGTTTGTTGCTACTGACCAGGAAGGCGGCTGGATTCGGCACGTAAAAGGTGAAACTTCTGATACCCCGGGTAACCTTGCGATTGGAGCTTCTGGTTATCCGCTTGACGCTTATTATTCCGGCTTTTATATAAACCGCGAAATCCGCGCACTTGGAATTAATATGAATTTTGCTCCGACTGTGGATTTGTATACAAATTTAAATTCAAGTGTAATCGGCCCGCGCTCTTTTGGTTCTGATCCTGTTGATTCTGGAATTTTGGGAGAAGCTTTTGCGGCTGGCTCTATGGACGCTGGTGTTATTCCGACTGCAAAACATTTTCCCGGACACGGCGATACAAGCCTCGACAGCCACGGAAGGCTTCCGCAGATTGAAATTGATGCGCGGACTTTGGTGAACCGTGAGCTTGTTCCGTTTGAATATTTGATAAAGGCGAAAATTCCTGCAATCATGAGCGGGCATCTTTCGTTTCCGCAGATTGAAAGCGACGGAACTCCTGCAAGCCTTTCAAAAAAATTTCTTACTGATATTTTGCGCCGCCAGATGAATTACGACGGTCTTATAATTACTGATGACATGATGATGAACGGAGCGACTTTGTTTGCCGGATCTTTTCATCGCGCTGTAACGATGGCGATTGAGGCTGGAAACGACATTATAATTTCTTCCACGACAGCCGGACTTTATGATAATATGTGGACTCGCAATCTTGATCGGATGAGAACGAATTCAGAATTTAAAGAACGTGTAAAAGATGCTGCCCGCCGTGTTGTTTTTGCCAAGCTGAATTATTTTAAAAGTGAAAATCATGCGCCGCTTTATCCTGATGAGAATTCAATTTTTGAACACATTCCAGATAAAGACGGACAGAAATTTTTTCTTGAGCAAGCCTGCCGTTCTGTGAGTGTCTACAAGCAAGGTTTAGCCTTTCCGTTGAAGCCTGTGGAAGGTGAGCGCATTTTGATAGCAGGTCCTTTTCTTTCGCTTTATAGTGAAGGTCGGAAGCGTTATCCTGATGTTTCAACTTTTCACTTTAGCTATGAACTGAAAAACGACAACAGCAATTTTGATATTTGGAATGCGGCTTCTTTGGTTTCCGTGGCGGACAGCTATGACACAATTATTATCTGTGTTTACGACAAGCACACGGCGAACATCGCGAAGCGTTTGCGGTACATGGACAAGCGTGTTGTAATTCTTTCTATTATGTCGCCGGTTTTTGTTCTTGATGATTTTGACTGGGCGGACACGATTCTTTGTGGGTACAGCTATTCAAGCTATTCGTTTGCGGCTTTGTTTGGAGCATTGAGCGGAGAATTTGTTCCACAAGGAATTATTCCTTTGAAACACTAAAAAATCCGCCTAATGATAAAAAATAAAATGCTAGGTTCAATTTCGACTGTCATTATCGGGCTTGACCCGATAATCTATTGAAATTTTATAACAGATTCCCGTGTCGTAGCACGGGAATGACTCTAAAATGACTGTTTTTATCGAAACTCGACATTTGCCATGTTATTCTATGAATTTTAGAATTTCTTCTTTTGGCTGGTAGCCGACGCTTGTTTTTACTGCTTCGCCATTTTTGAAAAGCACAAGCATCGGAATGCTTACGACTCCGAATTGTGTTGCAAGCGCAGGCTCTTCGTCAACATTTACTTTTCCGACTTTTAAAGTTTCTGATTTTTCCGCCGCAATTTCTTCAATTATAGGAGACAGCATTTTGCAAGGTCCGCACCAAGTTGCCCAAAAGTCAACAAGAACCGGCTTGCTTGAGTTTAAAACTTCTTCTTTGAAATTTGACTCTGTGATTTTTACTTCCATAATTTCCTCCAAAATTATTTTGATTTATAATAAAGCATGCAATGGCAAAATCCTTCAAACTCAGGATCTTTTATTTGGTCTCTGAATTCTTTGCACATACATTTTGTGTCTGGAGTTTTTTCAACTCTGCACGGACAGTAGCCGCCTTTTTGCTTTAAGCCTTCTTTTACAGTTTGCGCGATTTCAGAATTTGGATTTTCAGTTATTTTCATTTTTCCTCCAAATAAAAGCAAGTCGTTGTGAAAAATCCGATTCAAATTTTTCTGTCATAATAAAAGATACAAAATGTTTTTGCATAAGACAAGTTGATGAAAAATAATCAGAAATAATTTTTCGCGGAAAGAGTTTCTTCCATTTAGATTTAAAATTTGGTATACTTGGCGCATTTAGAAAATTGAAGATTCAGGTTTTTGAGTTTTTATTTTGCGCTGAAAAATTTTGCTTTTAAAAACTTTCCGCTTGAAAAAAATAGAGGAACTATGGCTTTTTACGATTCATTCGATGTGGCAGTTTGTGGCGGAGGTCATGCCGGAATTGAAGCTTCCCTTGCTTGCGCTAGAATGGGACTGAAAACAATTTTGATTACGCAGTCGATTGACTCAATTGGAAGAATGAGCTGCAATCCTTCAATCGGCGGAATTGCAAAAGGAAATATTGTCCGGGAAATCGATGCGCTTGGCGGAGAAATGGGAAAGCTGATTGACCGTTCGATGATTCAGTTTAGAATGCTGAACAAAAGCCGCGGTCCTGCAGTTCAGGCTCCTCGTTCTCAAGCTGACAAAATTGTTTATTCAGCTCTTGCCCGCCATGTTGTGGAAACTACTGAAAATCTTTCAACTTTGATGGACACTGTTGTTGATGTTTTGACGGTTGCTTCGGATGTGCCGCTGCCAAAAGACAGTTCTGGTTCTATGGAAGCAGGTTCGATTCCTGGAGAAAAACGTTCAGACTCTTCATATGCTTTTGCAACACAAGCTTGTCGCAGCGGAATGAGACAAAAAATTATCGGTGTTGTTACGGAGCGTGGCAGAATTATTCCTTGCCGTGCCGCAGTTCTTACAACGGGAACTTTTTTGGGCGGAAGAATTTTTATCGGCGAATACGATGCTCCGTGCGGACGTTTGGGAGAATCAGGCGCATTCGGTTTGACGGAAAGTTTGAGCCGCCTTGGATTTACAACAGGCAGACTGAAAACTGGAACGCCTCCGCGTATTTTAAAGCACACGGTTGATTTTTCAAAGTTTGAGCTTCAGGAAGGCGACAAGGAAATTGTTCCATTTAGTTTTGATGATGAAAAAATTGAACGCCCGATGGTACCGTGCCATTTGGTTTATACAAATGAAGAAACTCATAAAATAATCAGAGAAAATATAAACCGCTCGCCTTTGTATTCTGGAAAAATCAGCGGAGTTGGTCCTCGTTATTGTCCGAGCATCGAAGACAAAGTTATGCGTTTTGCTGAACGGAATAGGCATCAGCTTTTTGTTGAGCCTGAAGGACTTGAAACTGACGAAATTTATTTGAACGGATTAAGCTCCAGTTTGCCAGAAGAAGTTCAAGATGCTTTTTTAAGAACTATGCCGGGATTTGAAAACTGCGTTGTAAGCCGTCCGGGATATGCTGTTGAATATGACTATGTTGAGCCGACTCAGCTTTTTCCTTCTCTTGAAACAAAACGTGTCGCAGGTCTTTTTAACGCTGGTCAGATTAATGGAACTTCTGGATATGAAGAGGCGGCGGGGCAGGGACTTGTTGCCGGAATAAATGCCGCGCTCTATGCAAGGGAACATAAAAATTTGTGCGGACCGATTTGCGCTTCCGACTCATCATTCGGCTCTTCTCCTGCAAGTTCAGAGCAGGGAAAATTTATGCCCAAGCCAGTTTTCAATTCTGATGAGCTTAAAAATTTTGCTGAAATTTCTGTGCGGGAAACAGAAGCCTTGTCCAAAAAATTGAAGGAAACTCAAAAAGAATTTGGCTTTGATTCCTTTGAAAAAATTCCGTCTTATGAACCTCTTGTGCTTGGCCGCGACGAAGCATACATTGGCGTGCTTATTGACGACCTTGTTACGCTTGGAACAAAAGAGCCTTACAGAATGTTCACTGCCCGCGCTGAATACAGGCTGAAACTTAGACATGATACTGCTGACAGGCGTCTGCGGAAAAAAGGATTTGATGCGGGACTTATTTCAAAAGCACAGTTTGAGCAGATGAATTTGAAATATCAAAAAGTTGATGAGGCTCTTGAATTTTTGAACAAGCATCCAGATTCTGAAAATCCGGGAACTTTCAATAATCTTGAATGGACTTTGGCGCAAGAAGATTTTAAGTACCGCTATTATATTGAAAAGCAGGATTCCAGAGTTGCAAAAATGCACCGCATGGAAAACGCAAGAATTCCAGCTGATTTTGATTATTCAAAAATTGTCGCATTGTCTTCTGAAAGCCGTGCAAAACTTGAAAAAATCCGGCCGCTTACTTTGGGACAGGCTTCAAGAATAAGCGGAATCAGAAATAGCGACATAATGCTTTTGATGGTTTATCTTCGCTGATGAAAAAAGTTGACTGGAACAAAATTGCTTTTTTTTCTGCTCTCTGCTTTTTTCTTTCCGCTGTGGAATATGCGGTTCCAAAACCATTGCCTTTTTTTAAAATTGGATTTGCAAATCTTCCGATTTTGATAAGCCTTTCAGTGCTGAAAAAAAAAGAAACATTGCTTCTTGTTTTCTTAAAAATTTTTTTGCAGGCAGTTGTAAGCGGAACTTTATTTTCTTATGTTTTTGTTTTTTCTTTTGCAGGTTCTGTCGCTTCCGGTCTTTCCATGATGCTTGCGTATTTTATTTTTAGAAGCAAAATTTCTTTTATTGGAATTTCTGTTTGCGGCGGACTTGCAAATAATGTTGCTCAGATTTTTTTAGCTGGCATTTTTATGTTTGGCTCGAATGTGAAATTTATTGCGTCTCCAATGCTTTGTGTTTCGTTTTGTACTTCGTTAGCTTTAGGAATTTTTGCAGAAAGATTTTGCAGAAAATCAGTTTGGTTTAATGAGCTTGCCATTGGAAGTCCTTCAAAAATTAATTCAGAAATTTCAAAGAATAAAAAGATAAATTTTTTTAGCATTGTTCTTTCTGCAATTGGTTTTTCTGTTTTGACTTTTAGGAATTCTATTTTTGAAATTTATTTTGTTGTTATTCTTTTTGCCTTTTTGGTTTTTATAAAAAAAGGAACTTTGAAAATTTTGCCGTCTGTGCTTTTGCTTTTTTTCATTGTGTTTTTTTCTTTGTTTTCTCCGCATGGAAAAATTTTATTTTCTTTTGGAAAATTAAACATAACTTTGGGTGCTTTGAATTTGGGGCTTGTAAAAGCAGGGCGACTTTGCGGTTTTGTTTTTGTATCGCAGTTTTTAATTTCAAAAAATATTTTCTTTCATGGCAGAGTAGGAAGATTTTTTTCCAATGTCATGTCTTATTTTTCAAAATTAACAGGAGCAAAGTTTCGGCTGACAAAAGAAAATTTTATTTTTCAAATTGACAGCCGGCTTTGCAAAGTTTGGAGAAATGAAATTTAAAGTCTAAAAATTTCAGAATGAGTTAAAACTTCATTGCCAGTTTCTGTTATCAAAATATCGTTTTCAAGACGAGTTCCGCCAAGTGTTTTGTCATAAAGTCCCGGCTCAAGAGTTATGATGTTTCCGGCTTGAAAGACATCACTTTCACTTGCTCTCATGCTTACAAACGGCTCTTCGTGAATTTCAAGACCAGTTCCGTGCCCAAGTCCGTGCGGCATAACTCTGTTTATTTTTGTGAAAATTTCATCTGCCTTTTTAACTGCGTGCGAAATTTTTTCGTTCGGCATATAAAGTTTTTTGCATTCATTTGCGGCTTCTTGCACGGAATCTAAAAGCTGTTCCTGTTCTTTTGAAAGCAGGCCTTTTGCAATTGTAATTGTGCAGTCGCTCGCATAGCCTTCATAGCAAACTCCGTAGTCCAAAATTGACAAGCCCTGCGTTCCCCAGCTGCCTTGCGTGTAGCCCGGAAAAGCGTGGATTGC
Organism: Desulfovibrionaceae bacterium; assembly: GCA_963654755.1. Taxonomy (GTDB): domain Bacteria; phylum Spirochaetota; class Spirochaetia; order Treponematales; family Treponemataceae; genus Treponema_D. Next base: position 46,033 of record CAVKBG010000005.1, on the reverse strand, counting down.
AAAGCTTCGGTCTGGTCCTGCGGCAAGCGTGTCAAAACTTGTGCGTTCTGCGCCTTTTATTCTTAGTTCCCGTTCTGCAAAAAGCGCAACATCAGTTTCTGTTTTTATTTTTCCTTGGCGCAAATTTTCCACGATGATTTTTGTCATTTCATCTGTAATTGAAGCGGCTTTTTTTGTGCAGGCAATTTCATATTTGTCTTTTACGGCGCGAAGTGATTTTACAAAATCGTGCGCAGAATTTTCTTCAGCGCAGACTTTAAAGTTTTCAAGTTTTTCTGAATACTTTTTAAACTGAATATATGGAGTTTCTGGAGAAATACAGATTTTTGATTTTTTCTCGGAAACGGCTGAGGTCAAAATTTCTTTTGCGGCATTTATGTAGCTTCTTTTAAATTTTTCAGAAGGAATTATTTCATCTGCAAACGCTTTGTCTTTTGCTAAATTTTCGTCCCATGGAATTAAAAAAGATTTTCCGCTGTCTAAAATAATTAAAGATGCGTCGCTTGGATGTCCGCAAAGATAACGCACGGCAACATCTCTTCTTTGTTCTGAATCTTCAAAAATTGCCGCCTTGATGTTATTTTGCTTTAAATATTCGCTGACTTTTTTTCGTCTGTCTTCATAAATTTGCTTTAAATTAAATTCCATTTTTTTCCTCTGAAAATTTATTTTCGTCTTGAAATTTTTTCAAATGCTGTTTTTAAAAGTGAATCTTTTGAAATTAAAAGAAGCGCAACTCCGATTGCTCCGAAAATTGCCGCGGTTATAAAAACAGGAATTCCTTGTGAAATGATTCTTGGATTTCCGCTGAAAAATTTAATAAAATAATTTTTTGTCAGAACAACAGGAACAACTGCAATTACAGAAAACACCGCGATTTTTATTGCGTACAAAACTGCAAGCTTTAAAATGTTTCCAACGTGAATTGATTTTGTTTTTCTTAAAAAAATAAAAAGCATCAATGTGTTTGCCGCGCTTGCAATTGTGAGAGCCAGCGCAATTCCTTTTCCTTTGAATTTAATTGAAAGAATTGAAGCTAGCGCAATGTTCACGGCGAAATTTATAAGTCCTGCGATTGTGGGACTTTTTGTGTTTTGCTGAGCATAAAATGCCGGGGAAATAATTCTGTTTACCGCAATAAAAAAAAGTCCTGCGATGTGAAAGTTAAAAACTTCAACAGTCATCTTGGTTGATTCAGAATTGAATTTTCCGCCTGCAAAAATTAGCGTGATAATATTTTCGCCCATTGCAAGTGAATAAAAAGTTACAGGAATTGCAATCAACGCCATTATTTTTATTGACTGGATTAAGAGCGAGTTGAAATTTTCCCACAGATTTTTTTTTGCAAAACCAGTCAAGTCCGGGAGAATTACAGTTCCGATTGTTACAGCGCAAATTCCCAAAATCAATTCCTGAAGCCTAAGCGAATATTGAAGGCTTGAAACGATTCCTTCTCCTGCGCGCGCCGCCAATGCAGAGGACACAATGTCGTTTATCTGGTAGCCTGCCATTCCGATTATTGTCGGACCAATCAGCGCAAAAACTTTTTTGCTTCCTTCATTTGAAAATGCTTTTTTTAAATTTACAAATGTTATGCACCAGTCATTTTTTAAAACAAACGGAAGTTGAAAAAGTGCTTGGATTGTTCCGCCGGAAATTACGCCGATTGCCATTGCTCTTGCTGGGTTTGCCGTGAACTGGGAAAGAATATACGTTGACAAAATTACAGTTATATTGAAAAGAATCGGAGTGAATCCTGAAGGCGAAAATATTTTAAGTCCGTTTAAAATTCCCTGAAAAAAAGCCGCCACGGAAATTACAAAAAGATACGGAAACATTATCCTTGTCAAAATAACGGCTTCTTGCATTGAATTTTTATCCGCATAAAAAATCCGCAGAATGAACGGCGCAAAAATAATTCCGGCGATTACAAAAATTGAAGTCAGAAAAACAACCAGCGTAAAAGTCGCGCTTATAAAATCCTGCGTTTTTTGTTTTCCTTCCGAAGTTCCGCATTCTTCAAGATGATTTTTAAAAGTCGGAATGAAAGCCACGGAAATTGAATTTTCAGCAAAAAGCCTTCGGAAAAGATTTGGAATCATAAAAGCGATTCCAAATGCGTCTGAAAAAGCTGAAGTTCCTAAAAAGCGTGCCTTTGTCATTTCCCTTAAAAGTCCAAGAATTCTTGAAGCCAAGGTAAGCATTGAAAGTGAAATTCCTTTTGCTAAAAGTGAATTTTGCGCATTTTTTTCTTTATTTTTTTGAGAAGTAGACATATAATATATAGAATAATCCGCTTAATAAAATAAAGCAATCGCTAAAGGATTATTTTTAAAGGAGAGCAACGGGAGGAAAATTTTGAAGACTGGAAAACGTCATTTAAAGTTTTTTCAATATGTTGGCGACACTCCGATTGTTCCTACAAAATTGAAAATAATTATTTTCTTTGTGGCAATGCTTTTGCTTTCTACTTTTTCAACAAACCTTGTTGCGATTATGCTTTCCCAAAGAAAAACAATTCAGCTTTCAAATATTGTGCTTGTTGATAAGCTCACGGAACTTTACAACGTTGCAAACAGCCAGAAACAAATTGAAGCTTATTCGCAGGACACGCAAACTTCCATTGATTCAATTACTCAAAGCGCGAAAAACGGATTTGCAAAAGATGAAAAAAACAGCGTTGCGCTCGGCGTGAATCCAGACGGCTCTCTTTTATTTTTTGCGACTCCAAATGAAGAACTGAATTGGGAACGCTTTACAGACAAAGAATGCATCGAGATGATGGAAAATTCCGAAACGCACGAAGGTTCTATTTCTTTTATTTCTCCTGAAGGCGATGAATATTTTGGAGTTTACAAATATCATCCGGACTGGCTCACTTATATAATCCGCGCAAACCGCCGCTCCGACACAAACCGTGCAATGTATCAGGTTCTGTGGATTACAGTTGTGCTTGTTCTTATAATGTCAGCGTTTTTCATTCTTATGGGAACAAAAATTCTTGACGGGCTTCTTTCAAATATCAATAAATTTTCAACGCAGCTTTACAAAATGCAGCAGGACAAAAAACTTAATCTCATTGATATTTCTGAATCGCCGAACGACGACATCACTTATCTTGCCGCAAACTTCAATTCGCTTTCTTCAACGATAACAAATCTTCTTCAGATTTTCCAAAAGTTTGTTCCTGAAAATGTTGTGCGTAAGGCGCATGAAGAGCAGTTCATCCGTTTGGAAGGAAGCCAGCGCGAGCTTACAATTCTTTTCAGCGACATAAAAAGCTTTACTTACCGAACTGAAGTTTTGGGAAACGACATCATCGGTCTTTTGAATGTTCATTACGATTCCGTTATCAGAAAAGTCAGCGACAATAATGGAATTATCGGCTCGATTATTGGAGACGCGATTCTTGCAAGCTACGGAATTGAAGAGCACGTTGAAACAAACAAATCTTATGACGCAATAAAAACCGCATGGGAAATTACGGCTGTCACTTCGGAACTTAGAAAGAAAATGTCAGACCGCCGTGCTGTTCTTGAAAAAGAACGTCCGCTTACAGAAAGCGAAGAGCGCGTTTATCAGGCTGTAATGCTTGATGTTGGTGTTGGCATCGATGGAGGAAATGTTTTCTACGGAAACATCGGTTCTTCAAAGCGAATGGCAAATACCGTAATTGGCGATAATGTAAACTCCGCTTCAAGATTGGAAGGTCTTACAAGAATTTACAAAGTTCCTGTGATTGTAAGTTCGTATATTATGGAAGAAACTCTTCGCGACAATGAAGCCGCTTCACGCTACAAATTTTATGAGATTGATACAGTTCAAGTCAAAGGAAAAACTGAAGGCGTAAAAATTTATTTCCCGCTTGACAAAGAATGTTCTCTTGAAGAATGGAAGTTTGAAGACCTTGATGAGAAATTTAAAATTTTCGAATACGGACTAAAAGCTTATTATGACGGCGACTGGAAAACTGCAAGAGCTGAATTCAAAAAATCAGGCTTGGATGTTGCAAAAGTTTTCCTTGAAAGAATCGGAATGAAATCTTCACCAGAAGATTGGAGTGGAATATGGGCAATGACGACAAAATAAATTCAATGGTTCCGGCGGCTGCAAATGTTCACAAGGAAGTTGCGCTTCTTCTTGAAAATGAACTCAACAGAATTGCAATGGATAACAAGCGTGAATCTTTCAGCATTGAAGATGAATTTTCAAAGACAAAGAAAAACAGCTTTTCGTTCATGTGGCAAAATATGTGGCTTAGGCTTCTTATTTGCTTTGGCGTTGTTTTTGCGATTACAGTTTTCCTTGTGCTTTTTGTTGCAAATTCAAACAGAGAAATAAAAGTTGAAGTAAGCGAATTTAAAAGCTTGAACCTTACTAGCTTGCTGAACAAAGTAAATGACATCGATCAAAAAATCCACGAGATTGAAAATGCAAAAAAAGCGATTGAAGAGCAGCGCAACGCAGAAATCGAGCGAATCGAAGGAATCCGTGCCGCCGCATTAAAATCACTTGCCGCGTTGAATATTAAAAATAAAACCCGGCGTCTTCAGCAGGAACAGCAGATTGAGCAGACTTACAAGGCTGATTTGGCTTCCGTGGAAAAATACAATAAATTCATTGCGAACTACAACGAAGATTTAAAGATGTACACAGAACAGCGCAATGAATTTGATGCCACAAGAGTTCAGGAAGCGGAAAAGCAAAAGGCGATTATAAACAGCGAGAGGTTTTTGCATGAAAAGGAAAAGGAAAAAATAATCAACGATTATGAATCCCGCCTTGAAGATTCAAGAAATCTTTTAAAGCAGACTCAGGCTGAAGATTTAAAGCGGCAGGAAGAGCTTCTTGCGTTTACAATCAATCAGTATGATCCGCCGATTCCAAAAGACAACGCAGATGCAAAGACTCTTGTAAAAGTTGCGGAAAATTTCACTGATGAATATACAGGACCAGTTTACGAGGATATTGAAATTCCAGTTTCCGAAGATGCGTCCGAAGACTTTAAAGATGTGTTTGAAATTCAAAGGGACTTGTACGATTCAATTGAAAAAATTTCTGAGCTTTTGGAGCAGCTTCCATTTAAAGATGAAAATGCGGTTTCTTCGTTTGTGCGCTCGATGAAGCGTTATGCGTACACTGCCGGAAATCAAATTTCAGTTGCAAGCGTTTCGGAAGTCAACAGGCTCATTGCGGAAAAAACTTCCGTGGAAAATGATTATGATCGCGTTTCTTCTGATTACTATGATTTCCTTGAAGCGATTTGTTCAGAGCCTTTTGGAAAAAGCACAGCTGACGGAATTATTGCAAAGCAAGGCGATTTTTCCGGCACAGAAATTTACATTGCCGAATTCAGCCGCAATATTTTTACTAATCCTGAATACCGCGATTTTATTTTCCCTTGTTCACTTTGGCGTGGAAAAGACAAAATTGCGATTGGCGAAATTTCTTTGAACGATGACGGAGATTATGTTTTGTCAAATCTTGCTTTTGGCGGCGGACTAAAAATAAAAACTGGCGACAGAATTGTTTTTGAAGAGCCTGTAAATCCAAAAGCTAAAAAATAATTTAAAATAAAATTTTATTTCTTTTGCAGTGCGGCGGCGTTTTGTGTTGCTTGCGCTGCATTGTTTTTTTACAGTTAAAAATTAGGTTGAAAAAATGTCTGATTTAAAAAATACAGAGCGTCTTGATAAAATTCTTTCGAACAATGGAATTGGAACGCGCCGTGATGTAAAGCGTCTTATACGAAGTGGAAAAATTTCTGTAAATGGAATTGTTGTAAGAGAACCTGAATTTCATGCAGACGGAAATGCTGACGAAATTCTTGTGGACGGAAAAATTCTTACTGTTGAACAAAATGCTTACTTTATGATGAACAAGGCTTGCGGCGCAGTCTGCTCCACAAAATCCGACAGAAGAAAAACTGTTTTTGAATATATTTCACCAGAAGACAACAGAAAATATCCGGGCGGGAATCTTAGCACAGTCGGGAGGCTGGACGCGGACACGGAAGGGCTTCTTGTTATTACAAGCGACGGAAATTTAATTCACCGGGTTACATTTCCAAAGTATGAAGTTCCAAAAACTTATCTTGTCTATTTGCGCGATTCAGTTGATGACTCTGAAAAACTCAGCTACGAAAAAAAACTTGCCGCCGGAGTTCACATTGAAGCTGAAGGAAAAGACGGAGAAGCTGACTGCCGCCCTGCCATAATTGAATGGAAAGATAAAAATCAGTATCATACCAAAACCAGCGAAAATCCTTCGGAGGTTTGCTGCCTTACTGTTACGGAAGGAAAATTCCACGAGGTAAAGCGAATCTTCAAAGCCCTTGGAAACGAAGTTGTTTACTTAAAAAGAATAAGAATCAACAATCTTTTTTTGGACGAAACTTTGGAAGAAGGAAGCTACAGACCGCTCACAAAGGAAGAGATAAGACTTTTAGATGTAGAGGAAAAAAATGACTGACATTGAAATTGCCCAGAAAAATGTAATGGAGCCAGTTGAAAAAATTGCGGAAAAAATTGGAATTGGCCGGGAATCTTTGGAGCTTTACGGAAACTACAAGGCGAAAATTTCATTTGAAAAACTCAATGCCTTGCAGAAAAAAGCGTTCGACTCTTCTTCCCGCGGAAAGCTTGTCTTGGTTACTGCGATGACTCCAACTGCTGCTGGCGAAGGAAAATCAACTGTAACAATTGCGCTTGGAGACGGTCTTAGAAAAATCGGAAAAAAATCTGTAATTGCTTTGCGCGAGCCTTCGCTTGGCCCTTGCTTTGGCATAAAGGGCGGAGCATGCGGCGGCGGTTATGCGCAGGTTGTTCCGATGGAAGACATAAATCTTCATTTTACTGGCGACATTCATGCAATCACTGCTGCAAACAATCTTATGGCGGCTCTTATTGACAATCATATTCAGCAGGGAAATTCTTTGAACATAGACCCTCGCACAATTTCTTGGAAAAGATGCGTTGACTTGAATGACCGTTCGCTTAGAAATGTGATTGTCGGGCTTGGCGGAAAAATTGACGGAGTTCCGCGTGAAAGCCATTTTCAGATTTCAGTTGCAAGCGAAATAATGGCGATTGTCTGCCTGTCAAAAACAATTTCAGAATTGAAAGAGCGCATTTCAAAAATCACAATCGGCGCGGACTACAATAAAAATCCTGTTGCATTCGGAAGCCTTGGCTGCACTGGGGCTGTCGCTGCGCTTTTAAAAGATGCAATCCGCCCGAACTTGGTTCAGACACTTGAAAAAAATCCTGCGTTTATACATGGCGGACCTTTTGCGAACATTGCCCACGGATGCAATTCGATTAATGCCACGCTTTGCGCGCTTGCCTTGGGAGACTACGTTGTTACCGAAGCTGGCTTTGCCGCTGACCTTGGAGCTGAAAAATTCTTTGACATAAAATGCCGCATGAATGGACTTTCTCCAAATGCTGCTGTGATTGTTGCTACAGTGCGCGCTCTTAAAATGCACGGCGGTGTTGCAAAAGCGGATCTTGCCGCGGAAAATATTCCGGCTGTTGAAATCGGATTTGCAAATCTCAAGGCTCACATTGAAAATATGAAAAAATTCGGAGTGCCTGTCGCGGTTGCAATCAATAAATTTATTACAGACACTGATTCAGAAATTGCGCTTGTGCAGAAACTTTGTTCGGAAAACGGATGCAACGCTGTAGTTTGCGAAGGCTGGGAAAAAGGCGGAGAGGGAGCTGTTGACTTGGCTCAGAAAGTTGTTGAGCTTTGCGATTCACCTTCCGAATTCAAAAATATTTATCCGCTTGATATTCCGCTTAAAGAAAAAATTGAAATTCTTGCAAAGGAAATCTACAGGGCTTCCTCTGTTGAATTTGAAGGAAAGGCTTTGAAAAAACTCAAGCAGTTTGAAGAGCAGGGATTCGGCTCGCTTCCAATCTGCATGGCGAAAACTCAAAATTCAATAAGCCACGACAAGTCTTTGCAAGGCGCGCCAAAAGATTATGTGTTCCCAATCCGCGATGTTCAGCTTTATTCTGGAGCGGGATTTGTGGTTGCGTTTGCAGGCGACATCGTTGATATGCCGGGACTTCCAAAAGCACCTGCCGCGCTTAATATTGATGTTGATGACAACGGAATAATTTCAGGACTGTTCTAATACGTCTGGTCAAGGCACGCTTACGTTCAAGGTCTTGATTCAGCCGTTTTTACGGTTTGGATAAACCCTAAATGTCATTGCCGTGCTTGACACTGCGATGTTTCTGAAAGAAACTCGGTTAGCAATCTTTAAATTGTTGCAATATATAGTTAGATTTTCGGGTCAAGCCCGAAAATGACAACTTTCACAGCTTATTTCTTCAGCTGGGCTTTTATTGCGTCAAGAAGTTCGCTGTATTCTTCAAACGTCGGAAGTTTTGGATTTTCCGATTTTATTTTGTCTGTGCTTTTAAATAAAAATCCTGCCTTGCTTGCCTTAATCATTCCAAGGTCATTGTAGCTGTCTCCAGAAGCGATTGTGTCGTATCCGATTGACTGAAGAGCTTTTACTGTTGTCAGCTTGGAATTTTCGATTCGCATTTTAAATCCCGTGATTTCCCCGGAATCAGAAACTTCAAGCGAGTTGCAGAAAATTGTAGGCTGTCCGAGTTTTTTCATCAGCGGAGAAGCGAACTGCGTGAATGTGTCGCTGATTATTATTGTCTGGCAGATTGATCTAAGCTCGTCAAGAAACTCTTTTGCGCCCGGAAGCGGATCTATTTTTTCAATTACTTCCTGAATTTCCTTTAGCCCAAGCTTGTGCTCCTTAAGAATTCCGATTCTCCAGTTCATGAGCTTGTTGTAGTCCGGCTCGTCGCGTGTTGTGCGTGTGAGTTCAGGAATTCCAGAAGCCTTCGCAAATGCAATCCAAATTTCAGGAACAAGAACGCCCTCTAAATCTAAGCATGTAATGTACATATTTTTCTCCGAATAAAATTTGCTTTAGTTTATCAGAATCGGAATCATTGTGCAATTTTTCTTGAAGCACGCTATTAAAAAAAAATTATTTCTGATATATTTTCCGCTATGGAAAGAAAGATTGAGATACTTGATTCTACTTTGCGCGACGGTTCGCAGGGAGAAGGAATAAGCTATTCTGTTCAGGATAAAATTCACATTGTGCAGGCTTTGGACGACTTGGGAATAAAATATATTGAAGCCGGAAATCCAGGGTCAAATCCCAAGGACATGGAATTTTTTCAGCGTGCAAAAAGCCTTAAGCTGAAAAATTCACAGATTGTCGCGTTTGGCTCAACAAGAAGAAAAGACTCTTCATGCGCGGAAGATGCAAACTTGCAAAGCCTTCTTTCTGCGGAAACGGAAACTGTTGTTATCTTCGGAAAGACTTGGGATTTTCAGGCTACGGAAATTCTTCACGCTTCCCTTGAAGAAAATCTTGAAATGATAAGAGACACTTGCGCATATTTAAAGCAGCGCGGACGCAATGTTATTTTTGATGCCGAGCATTTTTTTACAGGATTCAAGGCGAACAAGGATTACGCTTTAAAGGCTTTGGGTGCTGCGATTGAAGGCGGGGCGAGCGTCCTTTCACTTTGCGAGACAAAAGGCGGCGCAATGATTGAAGAATGCCGTGAAGGTGTTCGTGCCGCTGTTGAAAAATTCGGGGCGGGCGCGGTGATTGGAATTCACACGCACAATGATTCGGGGCTTGCCGTTGCGAATTCTCTTGTCGCAGTTGAAGCCGGCGCAACTCATGTTCAGGGTGTTCTTCTTGGATTCGGCGAGCGCACAGGAAACGCAAATCTTTCTACAATAATTTCAAATCTTCAGCTTAAAATGAACTGCAAGTGCATTCCAGAGGAAAATATAAAACTGCTCACTCCAATCTGCAAGCGCGTTGCGGAAATTACAAACATAACTCTTGATCCGGGGCTTCCGTATGTTGGGCAGAATGCTTTTGCTCACAAAGCCGGAATGCACATCGATGCTGTTCTAAAAAATCCGTTTGCTTACGAGCACATTGAGCCTGAGTCAGTTGGAAATTCCCGCGTGTTCCTTATGAGTGAAGTTGCCGGAAGAAGCATGGTTATTGAAAAAATCAGAAAGTTTGATCCGTCAATTACAAAGTCAAGTCCTGTTGTTTCAGAAATCATGGCGAAGGTAAAAGAACTTGAGCATCAGGGCTACCAGTTTGAAGGCGCAGACGGAAGCTTTGAGCTTTTGGTCCGCAAGTCGATTGGAAAATATCAGCCGTTCTTTAAATTGCGCTACTATAAAACTTCCGACGAATCTCCGCTTATTGAAGAAGGTCTTTATTCTTTTGCCCAGCTTAAAATTGAAGTTGATGGCCATGAAGAAATTGCCGCCGGCGAAGGAAACGGTCCTGTTAATGCTCTTGACTTTGCGTTGCGTACTGCGCTCAAGTCTTTTTATCCGAGCGTGCAGGATATTCACCTTACAGACTATAAAGTCCGTGTTCTCGACGGAAAATCAGCAACGGCCGCAAGTGTCCGTGTTTTGATTGAATCTACAGACGGAACTGACAGCTGGACGACAATCGGTGTGAGCTGCGACGTTATTGAAGCTTCTTGGCTTGCCTTGGTTGATTCTTTTGAATACAAACTGATTAAGGATATTGAAAAAAAATACCACAAATTCATTTAATGTTCTTTACATAAATGTTGCTTTGGAGTATTTTATAAATACTTTATAAACTTTAGTATTAATAAAGTTTACTTTGCTTTTTATAGGAGCCTGATTATGGAAAAAAATATTGCCTTGATTCCCGGAGACGGAATTGGTCCTGATGTTGTTGCCGAAGCTGTAAATGTCTTGAACGCAGTCGCTTCAAAATTCGGCCATAAATTTAATTACGAAACTGTTACAGCAGGAGGATGCGCAATCGACAAATTCGGAAAACCGTTGCCGCATGAAGAGCTTGACAAATGCCTTAAAAGCGATGCAGTTCTTCTTGGTGCTGTAGGCGGTCCAAAATGGGACAACCTTCCGTCTGAGCTTCGTCCTGAAAAAGCATTGCTTGGTCTTCGCGGCGGAATGAAAGTTTTTGCAAATCTTCGCCCGGCTGTAATGTGGAATCAGCTTAAAGATGCCTGTCCTTTAAAAGATGAAATTGTTGGCGACGGACTCAATATTCTCATTGTCCGCGAGCTGATTTCTGGAATTTACTTTGGAGACAGAGGGACTGCCGCTGACGGAAAATCCGCCTGGGACACAGAAAAATATACTTGGAGCGAAATTGAGCGCATTGTCCGCATGGGATTTGAATTTGCGCAGAAACGTCAGAAACGTCTTTGCGTAGTTGACAAGGCAAACATTTTGAATTCAAGCCAGCTCTGGAGAAAAGTTACAGAGTCTGTAAAAGGCGACTATCCTGATGTTGCTCTTTCTTACCTTTATATTGATAATGCTTCTATGCAGCTTGTCCGCAATCCGCGCCAGTTCGATGTAATTGCAACAAGCAATATGTTCGGCGACATTCTTTCTGACGAAGCAAGCCAGATTACAGGTTCAATTGGAATGCTGGCTTCAGCTTCATTGGGCGACGGAGGTCCTGGACTTTACGAGCCGATTCATGGTTCAGCTCCAGACATTGCCGGAAAAAATCTTGCAAATCCTCTTGCAACAATTCTTTCTGCTGCGATGCTTTTGCGTTACAGCTTCGGACTTGAAAAAGAAGCCAAAGTTATTGAAGATGCAGTTAATTCCGTTCTTGATGAGGGGTACAGAACAGGCGACATCGCCGGAAGCCATCTTGAAGAACTTAGAGCTTCTGGAAAACTTGTCGGCACAAAAGAAATGGGTCAACTTGTTGTAGAGCGCATCTAGCTTCATTTTTGTTGAAAAGATTTAAAGCCGTTTGCATTAATCTGAAAAGTTTTTTGCAGGCGGCTTATTTTTTTAGTCAGTTCTGACTTTTGTTTTTATTTGTGTTTTCTTTCATTTGGGATTACAATTAAGAAAATGCAAAATATTTCTATTTTTTCAGACGACAAGGAACATGAGTTTTCCCAGATAAAAAAAAGTGTTAGCGGCTACATTTTGGATAGCGGCGACACAAGAACAAATCAGTACAAAAAGGCAATTGCTGCCGACGCAATGATTCTTTACGAATTCAATCTTTCAAAAGATTTGATTGTAGGAAATCCTGTGCAGAGAATGAGCGACCGGATTGTTCAGCTTAAGCCTGCGATGGGACTTCCTGAAAACTGCTCTTACACTGATTTTATTGACGCGCTTTGCTGGGATTTGTCGGATGAAGAAAAAAAACGTTTCCTTGAGAAGATGAACGTTTACTGTCTCTTGGATTCGTTCATAATGGAAAAATATGAAATTCAGTTTGATTCAAGCAGGTCAACTTATAACGGCGAATCTTTTTGGACACGCACAACAATAATTCTTACAAAAGACGAAAACTCAGGCGACATAATGGGACTTGCCGTTGTAAAAAATATTACGAGCGGCTACAGACAAAAAGAAGAAAAACTTTATCAGCTGGAAATCATCAACGCGCTTACGATTGAATACAGCAATGTTTTTATGATAAATGTAATGTCTGGAATAATCCGCATTGTAAGAATCAACGACAGGGTAAGTTCTTTTTACAATGAATCTTTGGAAGGACTTCCTTATGACGATGTGCTTGATTTTTATGCTAGCGTTTCAGTTTATGAAGATGACCGCGACATGATTAGGCGCGCTTTTTCCCGTGAAAATGTTTTAAAGCAGCTTTCCAAGCGTGAAAGTTATTACGTAAATTTTCGTTCATATATAAACAACAAAATTTCCTACATGAAGCTTACGGTTGTTAGAATTGGAAATGTCCGCGAGACTGGAAATGTTCTTATGGGCTTTATGAATGTTGACACGGAAACTGAGCATGAAATGAAGCAGCGGAAGGCGTTGCAGGAAGCGTTGTCCATGGCGGAGCTTGCAAGCCACGCAAAGTCGCGTTTTCTTTCCAACATGAGCCACGACATCAGAACTCCGATGAACGCAATTATCGGCTATACTTCGCTTGCGGAAAAACACATTGGAAACCCGGAGCTTATAAAATCGGACCTTGCGCGCATAAAGACAAGCTCAAGCTATTTGCTTTGCCTTATAAATGACGTGCTTGATATGTCCCGGATTGAAAGCGGAAAAATAAAAATAAAACTCACGTCAAATTCAATTGAAGAAATTCTTGCGGAAGTTGACAGCGTTATTCAGCCGCAGCTTCAGTCTAAAAAACTTAATTATTCAGTTTTGCGCCACGGAAATCTTAGCCGTAAAGTTTTTTGCGACAAACTCAGGCTCAAGCAGATTCTTATAAACATTCTTGGAAACTCTGTAAAATACACTGGAGAAAACGGCTCGATAAAATTCACCGCCGCGGAAACTCCTTCTGTTTCAGACGGATATTCTTCGTATCAGTTTAGAATTAAGGACAACGGAATTGGAATGTCGGAAGAGTTTCAGAAAAAAGTTTTTAATCCGTTTGAGCGGGACGAAAATATTGAAAATTTTCATGTTCAGGGAACCGGGCTTGGACTTTCAATTTCAAAAAATCTTGTTGAAAAAATGGACGGCTCGATTTTCCTAAAAAGCAAAAAAGATGTGGGAACTGAATTTCTTATATGCTTTGACTTTGAAAATGCCCCTGAAACAGAATCCGGCAAAAAAGAAATTTGTGATTCTCCAGAAAAAACAGTTGATTTAAAAGGAACTAGAATTCTTTTGGTGGAAGACAACAGCCTTAACCGCGACATTGCAAGGGAACTTTTAAAGGGCGCGGGCTTTGTTATTGACGAGGCTGAAAACGGAAAAATTGCGCTGGATATGCTTTCCGCCAGCCCGGACGGATATTACAAAGTTGTCCTTATGGATGTGATGATGCCTGTTATGAATGGATACGAGGCTTCTATGAAAATCCGCGAAATGAAAAGCAAGGCAAAATCTTCTATTCCGATTGTGGCAATGACAGCGAATGCTTTTGAAGAGGACAAGGAGCAGGCTTTGAAGTCTGGAATGGATTATTTTGTTTCCAAGCCGTTTGACATAAAGGCACTGCTTGCGCTTTTGTCTGAAATCCTTGCAAAATAAGCAATGTGTTTTTAAGGTGGCTTGTATTCCCTCCAAAAAAGTGTAATACTATTGCAAAAATTACTAGCTTGTTTTGGAGGTATTTTATGAGTTCAGATTTTCCGTTGAGCCATAGCCAGCTTGTTGAGCTTGCAAAAAAATTTCCTACTCCTTTCTATATTTATGATGAAAAAGCAATCCGCGAAAATGTAAAATATTTTTATAAAGCATTCAGCATTTTTCCTTCGTTCACGGAATATTTTGCGGTCAAGGCTCTTCCAAATCCTTACATTTTAAAAGTTCTTGAAAGCGAAGGTTGCGGCGGAGACTGCTCTAGCTTGCCGGAACTTATGCTTTGCGAAAAATCTGGAATAACCGGGCACAGAATAATGTTTACAAGCAACGACACTCCTGCCCAGGAATTTGTTTATGCGCAGAAACTTGGAGCAATTATAAACCTCGATGACATTACTCACATTGACTTTCTGAAAAATGCTCTCGGCGGAAAACTTCCGGATACAATTTGCTTTAGATATAATCCGGGACCTTTAAAGGAAGGCGGAAATTCCATAATCGGAAAGCCGGAAGAAGCCAAGTACGGACTTACAAAAGAGCAGATGATTCAGGCTTATAAAATTTGCAAGGCGGAAGGCGTAAAGCATTTTGGAATTCACACGATGGTTGCTTCCAACGAGCTGAATCCAGATTTCTTTGTTGACACTGCGCGCATTGTTTTTGAGCTTATTCTTGAGGTTCAAAAAGAGTGCGGCGTTAATATTGAATTTGCAGACCTTGGCGGCGGAGTTGGAATTCCTTACAAGAGCGGACAGAAAAAAGTTGACCTTGATTATGTCGCAAAAGGAATAAAAATTCTTTATGACAAGATGATTGTTCCAGCTGGACTAGATCCTTTAAAGCTTTGCTTTGAATGCGGACGTCCGATTACAGGACCTTACGGCTGGCTTGTTACAAAGGCAATTCACGAAAAAAATATTTACCGCAACTACATTGGAGTTGACGCAAGCATGGCGGACTTGATGCGACCGGGAATGTACGGAGCTTACCATGAAGTTACTGTCAGCGGAAAAGAAAATGCTCCTAAAGATTATGTTTATGACGTTGCTGGAAGTTTGTGCGAAAACTGCGACAAGTTTGCGGTTCAGAGAAATCTTCCAAAAATTGAAACAGGAGATCTTTTGATTATCCACGATGCCGGCGCGCACGGAAGAGCAATGGGCTTTAACTACAACGGAAAGCTTCGTGCCGGGGAACTTCTTTTGCGTTCAGACGGAACTGTAAAAGAAATCCGTCGCCGCGAAACAGTTGAAGATTATTTTGCCACATTGGATTTTGAAGGACTGAAAAACTTCAGCTGATTTTAACTTGAATAGATTTGCCATTGGAGGTAAAAAGATGGTTGAAAAAATTGAATGGAGCGACTCTTATCTTTTGGGAATTCCTGAAATTGACAATCAGCACAAAAAACTGATTCAGATTGCAAATGAACTTTATGCTGCGGCTACTGGCACTGATGAAGCTTACGGTCTTAATATGGCGAAAGTTCTAAAAAAGCTTACAGATTACACGGTTTACCATTTTTCAAATGAAGAAGAATTTATGCGCAAGTACGGATATTCCGGCGTTGACATTCACAAGACTGCGCATGACAACTTTATAAATGAAGTTAACCATCAGATTAAGCAGCTTTCTTCTGACCGCAAAGATGACGGCACAAGATTTTATTCTTACATGGTTGGCTGGATTTTGAATCACATTGCAAAAGCTGACCGTGTCTGGGCGGCGTTTGTAAAGCCAAAAATTTCATAAGCAAATTTTTTATTTGAACTTTGCAAGACTTCCGACTTCTTTTGAGGCTGGAAGTTTTTTTTATTTCCATTCTAAAAAGCAAATTCAATTTTTTTAGAAATTCAGAATTTATTGACATATCATTTTAGTTAGTGTAAGATAACGAAGATTAGGGCAGGTTAATTTTTATTTGTTTTAGGTAATCATTGTTGCTCTTTGTTAACTTGTCAGGAGGTTCTTATGCCATTATTGTTTGCAAATCCTGGAGATGAAGTAAAAATTTCTGGTGTGAATGGAAATCCGCAGGTAAAGCAGCATCTAAATGAGCTTGGATTCAATGTTGGCTCTTTAGTCACGATTGTTCAGAAAGTAAAGACCGGCTTGATTGTAAAAGTCAAGGAAGCCCGTGTCGCATTGGACAGCAGCTTGGCGTCCAAAATCATTGTCTGATTTTATATAGGTTTTTGTTTTAGGAGAGTGTAATAAAAACTTTGCCTGAAATAGCGTCAAAGTTTTTATTCACAAGTTTGCGTTGCAAACTTTTTTATAAATTGCATATTCTCATTTCATTGCGAATATGAATAAAAAGTCAAATCGAAAGTTGAAACTTTCTCATTGATTTTTTATAGGAGTAAAATAAATGGGTACATTGCGTGAAGCACAAGTTGGTTCAACTGTAAAGGTAAAAAAGTTGAACGGTGAAGGCGCTTTAAAAAGACGTCTTATGGACATGGGATTTACAAACGGATGCGAAGTTTATGTCCGCAAAGTCGCACCTCTTGGCGATCCTGTTGAAGTTACAATTCGTGGCTACGAGCTTAGCGTTCGCAAAGATGACGCTGAAAATATTGAGGTAGAATAAAATGTCAGAAATCAGAATTGCTCTTGCAGGAAATCCAAACTGCGGAAAAACCACAATGTTCAACAACCTTACAGGCTCAAATCAGTACGTAGGAAACTGGCCTGGAGTTACTGTTGAAAAGAAAGAAGGAAAAATGAAAGGCATGAAGGATGTTGTTGTAACAGACTTGCCTGGAATTTATTCACTTTCACCTTATACATCAGAGGAAGTTGTTTCTCGCGATTATCTTATCAAAGACAACCCGGATGCAATCCTTGACTTGGTTGATGCTACAAATATTGAAAGAAACCTTTATCTTACAACTCAGCTTCTTGAACTTGGAAAGCCTACAGTAATTGCCTTGAACATGATTGATGTTCTTAAAAAATCAGGTGATTCTGTTGACACAGAAAAACTTCAGGCTGAACTTGGCTGCACTGTAATTGAAACAAGCGCGCTCAAAGGAACTGGCGTAAAGGAAGCTGCCGCCGCCGCAAAGAAAGCTGCTGAATCTGGAAAAGCTTTTATTCCGACTGCTGTTTTCTCAAAAGATGTTGAAGAATATATTTCAAAGATGGAAGCCATCGTTCCTTCAACTGTAAAATCAGAATTGAAAAGATGGTACGCAATAAAGCTTCTTGAACGCGATTCTGTTGTTCTTGGACAGCTTGCTCTTTCTTCTGCGGATTCTGCAAAAGCTGAAGAAATTTCAAAAGCATTGGAAAAGGCAAAGGATGACGATGTTGAGTCAATCATAACAAATGAACGCTACGTTTACATTCAGGGAATCGTAAGCCGCTGCGTAAGAAAGTCTGGACAGAAAATGACTCGCTCAGACAAAATTGACCGCATCGTTACAAACCGCTGGCTTGGAATTCCAATTTTCCTCGCAGTAATGTGGGTTGTTTATTACATTGCAGTTTCTTCTCTTGGAACTGTTTTGACTGACTGGGCAAATGACGGACTCTTTGGAGACGGCTGGAACTTCCTTGGAATTGAAGGACTTGCTATTCCGGGAATTTCGGCTTCCGTGGAAGAAGCTCTTACAAATGCCGGCGCAAATGAAGTTCTTATTGACTGCATTGTTAACGGTGTTATTGGCGGTGTTGGAGCGGTTCTTGGATTCGTTCCTCAGATGGCAGTTTTGTTCCTTCTTCTTTCTTTGATTGAAGACTGTGGATATATGGTTCGTATCGCATTCGTTATGGATCGCATCTTCCGCAAGTTCGGACTTTCTGGAAAATCGTTTATTCCGCTTCTTGTAGGTTCTGGCTGTGGCGTTCCTGGAATTATGGCAAGCCGCACAATCGAAAATGACAACGATAGACGTCTTACAATCTTTACTACTACTTGGGTTCCTTGTGGAGCAAAGCTTCCTGTAATTGCGCTTATCGCTGGTGTTATCGGCGCAAAACTCACTGGATGGGACGGCGGTTCTCTTACACTTTTGATGTATGTAATCGGAATTGGTGCTGTTGTAATGGCTGCAATTATGCTCAAAAAGACAAAGCCTTTCCACGGAAAAGCCGCGCCTTTCGTTATGGAGCTTCCGCAGTATCACCTTCCGCAGCTCAAGACAGTTCTCATGCACACTTGGGAACGCCTTAGAGGATTCATTGTAAAAGCCGGAACAATTCTTTTTGTTGCTTGTCTTGTAATCTGGTTCCTTTCTTCTTATGGATTCGCTTCTCCAAAAGACGAAGTTGTAGAAAACGGAGAAGTTGTTGAAGAGGCAGTTGAAGGCGGATTCGGTCTTGTTGACGCAGATGAATCTTTGCTTGCTGACGTTGGAAATGTTATCCGCTACGTATTCAAGCCGCTTGGATTTGGTGAAAAAGTTGGCGGCTGGCAGAGCGCGGCAGCTAGCTTGTCTGGATTCAGCGCAAAAGAAGCAATCGTTTCTACAATGGGCGTTCTTGCAAATGTTGATGAAGAAAATGTTGAAGATGACGCAGTTGTTGCAGAAGCTATCAGCGGATGGTTTGCCACAGCTTTGGCAGCGTTTGCATTCCTTATGTTCAACTTGCTTGATTCTCCTTGTCTTGCCGCAATTGCTACAATGGCAAATGAACTTAAGAGCCGCAAATGGTTCTGGTTTGCAATCTTGTTCCAGAATATTTTTGCTTATGTTTTGACATTGATTGTTTACCAGCTTGGAATGCTTTTTGTTCACGGTCATTTTGGCGTAGGAACTGTATTCGCCTTTGTTTTCCTTGCAGGAATTATTTTCGCTTTGTTCAGAAAAGATCCTTACAAGGGACAGTACTTTGATTCAAAGAGCGCATCGTAAAAAATATGGGCGGTTCCATAGGCAAATTTTCTATGGGAATAATGATTGCCGTGCTCGCAGTTCTTTATGTTCTGTGTGTCGCGGTAATCACAATCGTAGAAAAAATAAAAAAGCATAAACAAAAAAAGGATGAAGCTTGAGAAAGTTTTGTTCTTGAACTGAATAAGGCTTTCTAGGAATTTTTCTTGGAAAGCCTTGTTTTTTTTATAAAGTTTATTTATTTTTTTTCAGAGGCTGATTATGATTGGAAACATTATAGGAATTCTTGTGCTTGCAGTTTGGCTTGTTGCTGTCATTGTTTATATTGTGAAGCAAAAAAGAAATGCCCGTTTAAGCGGAAACCACATCTGCATAGGATGTCCCGGAGCCGCCGCTTGCAAAAAATGCCATTGCAAATAGAAAAAAATTCTGTTGATTAAATTAAAAAAAAATGATAGCTTGAATTGTCAAGAAAACAGCGTTGTTGATTTTTTGATTCTCTGGAGAGTCTCCATAAATCCTTGTGGAGCGCCGAAGGGTTAAGGCTATTCAAGCTGACATCTCAGGCAAAGTGGACAGAGCATAAAAAATGTCCGTTCATCACTCTTTGGAGAGCCTGTTCAGGTAAAACTGGGCGGCTCTTATTTTTTTTCTTGAGAGGACACAAAATGTCTTTTGAAGCAATCCTCAACACTATTGATGATGTTGTATGGGGTATTCCTACCATCATCCTGATTTTTGTCACAGGTCTCCTGTTGACAATTCGTACCCGCGGAATTCAGTTCACGAAATTCGGACGCGCGTTCAAAACGATTTTCAAAGAGAACGAAGGCCACGGCGAGCTTTCAGGCTTCGGCGCGCTCTGCACGGCTCTTTCCGCAACAATCGGAACTGGAAACATTGTTGGTGTTGCAACTGCGATTCTTGCCGGAGGTCCTGGCGCGCTTTTCTGGATGTGGTTCATGGCGATTCTTGGAACTGCAACAAAATATTCAGAATGTATGCTTTCAATCAAATACCGCGAAGTTAAGGCTGACGGACACGTTCTTGGCGGACCTTTCTATGTGATTGAAAAAGGAATGGGCAAAAACTGGAAATGGCTTGCTGTTCTTTTCGCAATTTTCGGAACGCTCGTAGGACTTTTCGGAATCGGAACTTTCACTCAGGTGAACGGAATCTGCGGCGCGGTTCAGAACGCTTTTGACCCTAACAAATCTGCGGTCGCATTCTCAATCGGCGAAAATTCATATTCCTGGGCGACTGTAATCGGCGGCGCAATAATCACAATTTCCGTTGCTCTCGTCGTAATCGGCGGACTCAAACGAATCGCAAAAGTTGCAGAAAAAATCGTTCCTGCGATGGCGGTAATCTACGTGTTCCTCGGACTTTCTGTTCTTATCATGAACGCGACAAAAATTCCTGGAGCTTTCGCACTCATCTTCAAAGGCGCGTTCGGCGCAAACACTGGAATGCAGGCACTTGCAGGCGCGACTGCCGGAACAATCATCAGAATGGCAATGCAGAAGGGAATCGCGCGCGGAATCTTCTCCAACGAGGCTGGTCTTGGTTCGGCTCCGATTGCGGCATCTGCGGTTCAGACAAACGAGCCGGTTGAACAGGGAATGGTAAACATGACCGGAACAATCATCGACACTCTGATTATCTGCACGATGACAGGACTTTCAATCGTGATTGCGGGTGGCGACGTATGGAACAGCGGACTTTCTGGAGCGGCTTTAACTTCAGCTGCGTTCTCAAAAGTTCTCGGCGGCGACCAGCATTCTGTTCAGTTCCTGCTCATGCTCTGCCTTGTGTTCTTCGCGTTCACGACAATCCTCGGCTGGGACTACTATTCAGAAAAATGTCTTGAGTACCTTTCAAACGGAAACATGGCGGTCGTAAAAGTCTACAGATGGCTCTACATTCTTGCAGTTGCAATCGGACCTTACATGACAATTTCCGCAGTCTGGACAATAGCCGACATCACGAACGCGCTCATGGCAATCCCGAACTGCATCTCACTGATTGTTCTCAGCGGCATCGTGGCAAAGGAAACAAAGGCGTATTTCGACAGAAAGCCAATGCTTTAATGCTGCATTAAATTTAAATTTTAGAGGCATGATGTGTTTTGCATCATGCCTTTTTTTCTTGCAACTTTTTTTGTAAAATCGTGTCCTATATTTTAAGAGGTTACAGATTATATGAACCAGATTGTTTCGCCTGCTGCACAGGTTATTGTTTCGATTATTCCGATTGTTGGAATTTGTTTTGCGGCATCAATTATTTTTTTCGCCTTGCTATGGAAGCACCACGAAAATGTAATGCTGATTCAAAAAGATTCGTACAATCCGCCGAAAATCGACTTGCGGAATTTTTCTTTGCTTTTGGGGCTTTGTCTTGTCGGCGTGGGAATTGTTCTTTCGCTGATGTTTGTGCTTTTAAAGCATCTTTCCTGGGGACTTTTGGGCGGACTTATTCCGCTTGCAGTCGGCGTAATGCTTTTGCTTTTCCACAGGATTTCAAAGTAATTTTTCAGTTTTAGTTTTTATCTATGAAAAAAACAATTTCTTCGTCGCTGGAAAATCTTGTTATTAGAAAACGTGATTTTTACTATGTGCAGGAAACTCTGAACGGTTCTTCCCGCGCGTTTTCCAAGCTGACGGGTTTTTACTATAAGCGTATTTTTGCAATTGGAATGCGGTTTTTTCATAATCAGGCTGACTCTGAGGATTTTGCGCAGAATGTTTTTTTGAAGGCTTATGAAAAACTTTCAAACTTTAAAGGTGAAAGTCTTTTTTCAACTTGGCTTACAAGAATTGCCTTTACAACTGCGATGAATCAGAAGGAAAGAAGCCACGATGCGGAAACTCTTTCTGATGAAAATTTGATTCCGGGAAAAATAAAAACTCCCGAGGAAGAACTGATTTATTCTGCGACTGTTGAAGCCGTAAAAGGCTCTCTTGAAATTTTGCCTGAACGTTATGCTGAATGTGTGCGGCTTTATTTTTTCAACGGAATGAGCCATGAGGAAATTTCAAAAGCCACGGGAATTCCTGTGAACACAATCAAGTCGCATATTTTCCGCGCAAAAAAAATTCTTGGAAAAAAGCTGGAGGATTATAAATGAAAAAAAACTGCGATTTCTATATGGACAAATTTTTCGCCTTGGACAAAAATGAGCGGCTTCCTGCAAGTCTTACAATTCATCTTTTGTTTTGCAAAAAGTGCAGAAACTTTGTAAGAAAATTTTCATTGCTGGAAAAAAAATGTTCCAAGGAAAACATGAAAAAAATTTCATGCAATTCAAAGAATGTTGTTGAAATAATGCGCCGCCTTGATTCAGCTTATGAAATGTACAACTTGCAGAAAGAGCGCGTTTCCATGCGGCAGTGGCTTGTGGCTGGCGCGGCTTTGATTTTGTGCGTTGTTCTTTTTGAAATGGTTGCATTTTTTTGTTCTGCGGAATTTTTTGTTTTTCCTTTGTCGCTTTTTTTTGCGTTTAGTATAATTATGTATTGTGCGGCTTTTGTTGGAACAAATATGGATTTTTTCATTAAAAAGTGGAAAATCCAATGAAAAACTGATATAATCTTGGCATGGAAATTTTGAACTCTCTACCCGGAACACCACTTCCACTTGGAGCTTCTGTTGCTAAGGACGGCGTTAATTTTTCAGTTTTTAGCCGGAATGCCACAAAGGTATTTTTGGAATTTTATTCTGCCAGCGAGGACAGCGAGCCTTATGCTCAAGTTGAATTCAGTCCTTCTGAAAATAGAACCGGCGATATTTGGCATGCGTTTGTGCCAGGAATTAAGCCCGGCTCTCTTTATCTTTTTAGGGTAGACGGACCGTTCGAGTCTTCAAAAGGCCACAGGTTCAATGCGCATCAAAGGCTTTTTGATCCTTATGCAAAAGCGATTACTCCAGTTTCTGTTTTTTATAATCTTCCGCCTGATTATTCTGCGCCGCTTGACAAGAACGACATTGAGCATGGAAAAAATCAGTGTGCAAAAATTTTCCCAAAGTGCGTTGTAATTGACAATGAAAATTTTGACTGGCAGGGAGACAAGCCGATTAACAGGCCTTTGTCGGAAAGCGTAATTTATGAAGTTCATTTAAAGGGCTTCACCGCTGGAAAAAATGCCGGAGTTTCTTGCCCGGGAACTTATGCTGGCTTTATTGAAAAAATTCCTTATCTTAAAGATTTGGGAATTACTGCGGTTGAGCTTCTTCCTATTTTTGAATTTGATGAATTTGAAAATTCAAATGTAAACCCGCGTACTGGCGAGCGGATGAAAAATTACTGGGGCTACAGCACAATAAATTTCTTTTCGCCGAAAGCTTCTTTTGCGGCAGATAAAACTCCCGGCGGCTGCGTAAATGAATTTAAAGCTTTGGTGCGGGAACTTCACAAGGCTGGAATCGAAGTTATTCTTGATGTCGTTTTCAATCATACTGCGGAAGGAAATGAGCATGGAGTCGCTTTGAATTTCCGCGGATTTGAAAACAGCGTTTACTACACTCTTGTTGGCAGCCACAAAGAATACTACATGAATTTTTCAGGCTGCGGAAACACCGTGAATTGCAATCATCCTATCGTAAGAAATTTTATAATTGACAGTTTGCGCTATTGGGTTTTGAACTATCACATTGACGGATTCAGGTTCGACCTTGCTTCCATTTTGAGCAGAGGACAGGAAGGCGAGCTTTTGAAATTTCCGCCGCTTACAAATGCAATTGCAGAAGATCCAGTTCTTGGCAAGACAAAAATAATTGCAGAGCCTTGGGATGCAGGCGGAGCTTATCAGCTTGGAGGATTTCCCGGCGGAAGATGGGCTGAATGGAATGACCGCTTCCGTGATGACATAAGAAGATTCTGGCGCGGAGACGAATATGTTTCTACAAACGCGGCAACAAGAATCAGCGGCTCAAGCGATTTGTTTACAATTTCTGGACGCGCTCCGTATCACAGCATAAATTACGTTTGTTGCCATGACGGATTTACAATGAACGACTTGGTAAGCTACAACGGAAAGCACAACGATGAAAACGGCGAAGGCAACCGCGACGGCTCTGATTCAAACTGGAGCTACAATCACGGCTACGAAGGTCCTACGCTGAATCCTGTAATCGAAAAAATGCGGAACCGCCAGATGCGCAATTATATGCTTACGCTTTTGATTTCGCAGGGAACTCCGATGCTTTTGGGCGGAGACGAATTCCGCAGAGGTCAGCAGGGAAACAACAATGCGTATTGCCAGGACAATGACATCAGCTGGTTTGACTGGGGAAACTGCGGCTTGAATTCCGCGCTTGTTTCGTTTACAAGAAAAGCAATTGAGCTAAGAAAAAGTCATCCTGTTTTCCGCCGGACTGAATTCTTTAAAGGCAGCATGGCAGGAAAACAGCCGGACATTCAGTGGTATGCCGCCGACGGAAGCAATCCAGACTGGAGCAAAATTTCAAGATTTCTTGCATTCAGGCTTTTGGGAACATTTGATTCCGGGGCAGAAAAAATTTCAGACAATGATTTTTTCATCGCCGCAAACACAGACCGTCAGGATATAATGCTTAGAATTCCGGCTATTACGGATTCACGCAAATGGTACAGAGTTGCGGACACTTCTATTGAAGATGAAACGTCGCTTCTTTCCGTGGAAAATGCTGAAACTTTGCTTTCTCAAGACCGCTATGTGCTTCCTGCCAGCTCTATGCTGATTCTGGTTGCAAAATAAAATCGGTCGGGAACTTGAATAAGGAAACGTTTCCATATTATACTAGGTAAACATAATGCCGTTTTGCTTTATAGCTTAACAGGCTGATTGGAGGAATATAAAAATGACTTTTGATGCAGAGCAGTTTAAGGAAAATCTCACAGCCCGTCTGCGCCGCCAGTATGGAAAAGACATCACACAGGCAAATAAGCATGACTTGTTTGATGCAGTAAGCGCGAGTGCGCTTGAAATCATTATGCCAAACTGGATGAATACCCGCAAAGAGTATGAAGCTAAGCCTACAAAGCAGCTTTACTATTTGAGCGCAGAGTTTTTGATGGGACGCGCGCTGGGAAACAACCTGATTAATTCTGGCATTATGGAGCAGGTGAAAGATGTCCTTAAAGACATGAACATCAGCTACGATTTTATTGAAGACGAAGAGCCTGATGCTGGTCTTGGAAACGGCGGTCTTGGCCGTCTTGCGGCTTGCTTCCTTGATTCCCTTGCGACTCTTGAATATCCGGGACATGGCTACGGAATCCGCTATGAATACGGAATGTTCGAGCAGCACATCATCAACGGCGAGCAGGTTGAATTCCCTGACAACTGGCTTAAGCACCGTGATCCTTGGGAAGTAAAAAGAAGCGACCTTGCTGTAACTGTAAAATTCGGCGGACAGATTAAATACGGAAAAACTCCTGACGGACAGGACAGATTCTATCTTGAAAACGCAGAGGAAATCACAGCAACTCCTTATGATATGCCGATTGTTGCTTATGGTTCAAATACTGTAAACACATTGCGCTTGTGGCAGGCTTCAAGTCCTAACGGATTCGATCTTCAGCTTTTCAACGATATGCAGTACCACCGTGCAGTTGAACGCCAGAATGATGCTGAAAATATCAGCCGTGTTCTTTATCCGAATGACAACGGTCCTATGGGAAAAGAACTCCGTTTGCGCCAGCAGTATTTCTTTACTTCCGCATCTCTTCAGGATTTGGTTCATCACTTTGTAAATACTTATGGAGCTGATTTCTCAAAGTTCCCGGAATATCATGTTATTCAGCTTAACGACACTCATCCGGTAGTTGCAATTCCTGAACTTATGAGAATTCTCATTGATGAATACAATGTGGGCTGGGATGATGCTTGGAGCGTTGTTCAGAAAACTTTTGCTTACACAAACCACACAATTCTTTCTGAAGCTTTGGAAAAATGGACAATCGAAGTTTTCCAGAAACTTCTTCCGCGTATTTATCAGATTGTTGAAGAAATCAACCGCCGCTTTGTAATTGAGCTTCGCCAGCAGTTCCCTAATGATTATGAAAAGCAGAACCACATGGCAATTATCCACGACGGAAAAGTTTACATGGCATGGCTTGCAATCCACGCAGGTTTCAGTGTAAACGGCGTTGCTGCCCTTCATACAAAAATTCTTAAGGAACAGGAACTTAAGGACTGGTACAAAATTTATCCAGAGAAATTCAACAACAAGACAAACGGCGTTACACAGAGAAGATGGCTTTTGTTCGCAAACCCAGAGCTTTCAGATTTCATCACAAAGAGAATCGGACACGGCTGGGAAAAAGAACTTTCTCTTCTTAAAGGTCTTGAAAAATATGTTGATGATGACGCTTCTTTGGAAGAGCTTATTGCAATTAAACGCCATAACAAGGAAAAGCTTGCTGAATACTTAAAGCATAGCCAGAATGAATTCCTTGACCCGGAAAGCATTTTCGATACACAGGTAAAGCGTCTGCATGAATACAAGAGACAGCTTTTGAACGTCTTCCACATCATGTATCTTTACAACAAGATTGTTGAAGATCCAAGCTACAATCCTCCTGCACGCACATTTATCTTTGGCGCAAAGGCAGCTTCTGGTTACCGCCGCGCAAAGGCAATCATCAAGCTTATCAACACTGTTGCGGAAAGAGTTAACAATGACCGCCGCGTTCGTGGCAAGCTTCGTGTTGTGTTTGTTGAAAACTACCGCGTTTCAGTTGCGGAAAAAATCATTCCGGCTTCTGATGTTTCCGAGCAGATTTCAACAGCAGGATTTGAAGCTTCTGGAACTTCAAACATGAAGTTTATGATGAACGGCGCGCTTACAATCGGAACTTTGGACGGCGCAAATATTGAAATCGTTGAAGAGGCTGGAGAAGACAACGCATTTATCTTCGGTCTTAAGGCGGACGAAATTGTTAAGATGAAGCAGGAGCATTCTTACAATCCTACAAAATATCTTGACAGAAATCCGGCTCTTGCAAAAGTTATAAATCAGCTTGTTGACGGAACTTACGATCCAAGCGGACTTTTGTTCAAGGAACTTCACGATTCGATTGTTTACGGTGTTGAAGGACAGCAGCCTGACGTTTACTTCATTCTTGCTGACTTTGATTCTTATGTTAAAGCTCACGAAAAACTTGCCGCTGAATATGCTGACAAAAAGGCCTGGGCAAAAAAAGCTTTAATCAACATTGCAAACAGCGGAAAATTCTCAAGCGACCGTACAATTGAAGACTACGTAAAAGACATCTGGCACTTGAAGAAAATCACTGTAAAATAATTTTTGATATAGTGATTGTCCAATAAGTTTAAAATGTCATTGCCGGACTTGATCCGGCAATCTTTGAATATACAGTCGGATTTTCGGGTCAAGCCCGAAAATGACATAAAAGATGCTTTTGGGACAACCCTTTCTTGCTCCGTGTGGATTTTTCTGCACGGAGTTTTTTTTGTTGCTTAATCTGTATTGACCTTTAGACTAAAAAATTATTATCTTATCCGCTATGGAAAAACGTGAACTTTCTATTATTTTTGGAGCGGGACTTGTTCTTACTGCCGCAATTTGGGGATTTGCTTTTGTTGTTGTAAAAGACAGCTTGGATTTTGTCGGACCTACTTGGATGGTTGCAATCCGCTTTACAATTGCCGCTGTCTGCTTTGGCCTGATTTTTATAAAACGATTTCAGCATTTAAATAAAGATATTTTTTTTCACGGATGCTTTTTGGGAGTTCTTTTGTTTTTGGGCTATCTAACTCAGACGATTGGCTGCAATTTTACAACTGCCGGAAAAAACGCCTTTCTTACAACTTTTTATGTAATTCTTGTTCCGCTTATCGGCTGGCCTGTTTTTAAGAAGAAGCCGGGCTGGTATGTCTGGGTTGCGGCTGCTGTGGCTCTTACTGGAATAGGCTTGCTTGCCCTTGACGGAGACGGCGCCTGGTACATTATGAACCGTGGAGACATTCTTACTTTAATCTGTGGAATTTTCTTTGCGCTTCATATAATTGCAGGCTCATTTTTTGTAAAGAAAGAAGATGTGATTTTGCTTACATTTTTTCAGTTTGCGGCGAGCGGCGTTCTGGGATTTGTAACTGCGCCTTTTTTAGACGGAAACTTTGACATTTCACTGATAAAAAATTCAACTGTTGTCGTTTCCATGCTTTACCTTGGAATTTTCAGCTCAATGGTTTGCTTTGTGCTTCAGAATGTCGGACTGAAATATGTTCCTTCTGCGCTGGCCTCTCTTTTCCTTTCACTGGAAAGCGTTTTCGGAGTTCTTTGCAGTTGCATTTTCCTTGGTGAACGCCTCACGCCAAAAATGTTCGTTGGCTGCGCCTTGATTTTCTGCGCGATAGTTTTGGCAGAAGTGATTCCGAATTTAAGACAAGACAAGAAATAATCTTTGATGACATAAAATTAATTTGTGTCATTATGACATTTTTTATAAAAATGTCTTGATAAAATCTTTTATCCGTGCTAGTCTTTTCTCCAGTTAAACTTTACGTTTATTGGAGTAATTATTATGAAGAAAATTGCTTTGCTGGCTTTTATCGCAGGTCTTGGATTTGCTTTTGCAGGCGGTGTAGATAACAAGACAAATTTGAATCAAGGCTACATGAGAAATCCTAGCAGAAATACAGAAACTTTGCGTCCGGAAGCTGTTTTGTACAACATCGGCGGAACAGCATTTATGAATGACGGACTTTATTTTGAGCTTGGAAACCAGTTTGTTTTAAAAAATTATTCTGACAAGCTTGACGGACAGAAATTTGAAGATGACCAGAATGTTTATTTTTATCCAAATGCTGAAGTTGTTTACAAGAAAGACAACTGGGCTGCATTCTTTGGCTTTGGAGTTTTTGGCGGCGGCGGAACTCTTGACTACAGCGACGGAACTGGACTTACTTCATTGGCTCTAAAACAGGGAATGGCATCTGCTGTAACATCGCAAGTTACTGCGGCAGTTATGGCTGGAAAAATTCCTCTTGCACAGTCGCAGGCTTATGCAAAAAAACTTTTAGATCAGCTTTCTTCACATTCTCTTGAAGTTTATTCAGTTCAGCTTGGAGAAATCCTTGGAGCTTCATATAAAATCAACGACATGGTTTCTGTTGCGGCGGCAGGAAGATTTATGCATGGCGAGCAGAACATTACACTTAAATGCGACGGCTTGCAGTCAGTTAACGGCGGAAGTTCAAAAATCGGCTATGAATCAAATGGATATGGATTCGGCGGAATTTTCGGTGTTCATATAAAGCCTTGGAATACTCTCGATGTTGGAATTCAGTATCAGACAATTACAAAGCTCAAGTACAAATATGACGACTTGACTGGTGCTTATGCGTCTTCTTTTCTTAATGCTGATGAAGGCGACAACTTTAAAAATGATTTGCCGGCAGTTTTGAATCTTGGTGTGGGCTACACTTTCTTTGACAAGCTGAATGCCAGCATGAGCTTCAACTATTATTTCAACAAGCAGGCTACAATTGAAAGTCCGATTGACCGCTCTGAATACGACTACGATGATTCTTGGGAAATTGCTCTTGGCGCGGACTACAGACTGAATGAACAGCTTAGTTTTGGAACTGGATTCTCTTATGGAAAACAAGGCTCAAAGTCTGATGTGAACAATGTGTTCAGCCCGGTTCTTGACAATTTTGTTATTGGCGCTGGCGTTGAATATTCGCCTGTAAAACTTGTTACAATTTCCGGCTCTGCGATGTACTGCAAATATTTCAGCGAGGATTACAAAAAAGCAGGATACACAATGGAACTTTCAAAGGACGTTGTTATGCTTGCGTTGGGCGTTACTGTAAAGCCTTTCTAAAAATCATCAGGACTTGCAACTTCAAGGGCTGCCGATGCCAAGTTTTCATTAAGCTTGCTTCGTGTGGCTTTTTCTTTTGTTGTTCCAGCCGCTCCAATAGAAAGCCTTTGTTTTTGAAGCAAAGCGTTTTGCTCTTGGAAAAGTTTTTTTGCTGAAACTAAAATTTCCTGAGCGGCTTCTTCTGGCACTTTTAAAGTTTCTGCAATTTCATTTTCGTTTGATTCTGCAAGACTTTTGAGTGTGCCGAATTTCTTCATTAAAAGTGCGTCTCGCTTTGGACCAATTCCATGTATTTTTGTAAAAGGCGAAACTGTGTTTTCTTTTGTTCTAAGCTCTTGGTTCCGGCTCGTAGCGAACCTATGTGTTTCGTCGCGCACACGCTGAAGCAATCTAAGCGCATCGCTTCGCTTTGGAAGGCAGATTGGCGTGCTGTTTCCGGGGCGGTAAATTTCTTCATCGCGTTTTGCAAGACCTGCAATCGGAATGTCAAGGTCAAGCGACTTTAAAATTGAATCAACCGCATTTACTTGTCCGATTCCGCCGTCGATTAAAATCAAATCAGGCAATTCTTTTTTTTCGTTTACAAGCCTTGTGTACCTTCTTGAAACCGCCTCTTTCATTGATGCAAAGTCGTCTATTATTCCGTCCGTTGTTTTCAGCCTGAAATATCTGTAGTTTTTCTTGTCTGGATTTCCGTTGTAAAAACTGATTAAGCTGGCGACTGGAAATTTTCCGCCGATATGCGCAATGTCAAAGCCTTCAATTCTTGCAGGAAGATTTGGAAGCGACAGTTCTTTTTTTAGCTCTTCCATTGCCGGGAAATCTCCGCGCTCTCTCATTCTGCGGATTATGTCTTCTTTTGCGTTTTGCTGAGCCATTCCAATTGCGGCTTTATGAATGCTTGGTGAATTTTCATTTACCGCGGCTATTTCAGTTTTGATTCCGTAAGTTTCAAAAATCCACCGCTTCATGAATTCTGTTCCGTCGCTTTGCATTATAAAAATCTGCGGAGGAATAAGTTCTTTTTCGTTGTAATATGAAGCCATAAATTCCGGGATAAGCTCTGAATCTTCGTTTAGGCTTACGGTTCTGTAGTTGTCTCTGCCAAGCAATTTTCCGCCGCGCATTTTTAGAACTGTAAAACTCACAAGCTCGCCTTCGCGCCAAGGAGCAATGTAGTCTTTGTCCGTTCCTTCAAAACTTTCAACGATGTTTCTGTGCTGAAGAATTTCCAAAGCTTTGATTCCGTCACGCAATCTTGCGGCTTTTTCAAAGTTCAAGTTTTTTGCCGCTTCCTTCATTTGGACTTGAAGTTTTTTTACAGTTTCTTCGCCTTTGCCCTCAAGTAGCGAGCAAATTTCTTCGATAAATTCATTATAGGTGGATTCGTTTGTTTTTTTGCAGCATGGAGCTTTGCATCTTCCTATGTGGTAATACATGCACGGAAAATTTTTTTCGCGGAATTTTTTGCATCTTCGCAGCGGATAAATTTCATAGAGAGTTTCTAAAAATGAATCCAATGCTGAAGCGTCAGGAAAAGGTCCGAAATAAAGTGAGCCGTCATGTGTTATGTTTCTTGTTTTAAAAAGGCGCGGAAATTTTTCTTTTGTAACTTTTATTACAGGATAAGATTTTCCGTCCTTCAGGCTGATATTATAGCGCGGTGAATATTTTTTTATGAGGTTGTTTTCAAGAAGAAAAGCTTCATATTCATTGTCGGTTGTAATATACTCAATAGAGCGGGCGCGGCTTATAAGCAGTCTTGTTTTTATATCCTTGTTTCCGCTGAAATACGAAGTGAGCCTGTTTTTTAAATTTTTTGCTTTGCCGACATAGATTACGGTTTGTTCTTCATTCCGCCAAAGATAAACTCCGCTTTTTAACGGTGCTTTGAGCGCGGTCTGATGAAGAATCTCTCTATGTGAAAGTTTTGGCGTAGAATTTATTTTATGGTCGTTCATATTATGAATAAAAATATTTTGACTGCAATTATAGCATTTTTTTTCGCGATTTTGAATACTGCCTTTGCTCAGGAAAAATCCATTGTGCTTGGCGGAAAAGAAGGCTGGCTGGCACTTTCAAAGATGGACGGAATTGTTCAGGGAAAGGGCAGGTTCGGCTATGACGCGATGGTTCTTGCCACAAACAGCAGACCTTTAGATAAAGACACAGACCTTCTTATTAATTTTGAAAACAATGAAGTAAAAGACGTTTCTGGAAATTATTCTGTTACAAGCAATTCTTTAGTTCCTGCTGAAAAATATTTTATGGGAAAATATTCCGGGCTTTCACGTGGAAATGGCGGAGTCCGTTTGCGCGGCGGAAAAGATACGATTTTCGGAAAGCAAGGGCAGGGTGGCTCAATCACAATTGAATTCTGGCTCAAGCCTTCAATTGCGGAAAACGGAGAAATTGTTTTTTCATGGCGGTCATCAAGAACTGTCGCAGGCTATCCGCTTTACCAGATGATAACGGCAAGCTTCTTTGGAAATCATCTTGAGTGGTCGTTTACAAATGTTTTCAATGGCTATGTGAAAGACGGCGGCGAAATAACGCTTTCAAGCTACACAACAATAATTCCAGAAATTTGGATGCACCATGCAATTCATTTTGATCAGGACACAGGCGTATTTGAATACAGAATAAACGGCAAGCTTGAAGATTTAAAATACGTTACAACTTCCGGGCATGAAACTGGCGGTTCTGTGTATTCTCCGATTATGGGAGTTCCTGCCGACATTGATATTTGTCCGCAGTACACGGGCTTGATTGACGACTTTAGAATTCAGCGCACATCAAAAAGCGAAGTTTCAGAAGACCTTAGAATTGACAACTATAAAATTTCAGGCGGAAGATTTGAAACAGAGCCGGTTCTTTTAAGTCAAGGTTCAAGTGTTGTAAGCATTGACGCGATTGTAGACAAGCCTTCAGAAACTGGAGTTGAATTTTTTATCCGCAGCGGAGACAACTTTTATAACTGGACGCAAGATTTTCCTGAATGGATTCCAGTAAAGCCTGGAGAAAAAATTGAAAATGTTTCTGGCCTTTATTTTCAGATTGCAGCGGAATTGTATCCAGACGGAAAAGGCTCAAAGACTCCTTCTGTTACGCAGCTAAGCATAAACTACAAAGAAATTCCTTCGCCTCTTGCTCCGTTTAAATTGACTGCTATTCCGATGGACAGTTCTGTAGTTTTGACTTGGCCTTATTCAGTTGATGACAGCGTTGGCGGCTACTATGTTTTTTACGGAGAGCGTCCGGGCGAATATTTGGGCAGAGAAGCCTTGGAAGGTCAGTCTCCTGTTGACGCAGGAAATTCTGTTTCTATAAAATTAAACGGCTTGAAGAACGGAAAAATTTATTACTTTGCAATAGCCTCTTACTCAAAATATGACTCAAGGATTATGGGCGAACTTTCCAAAGAAGTTTTTGCCCGGCCTTCAAGAAAATAGGAAGAAAGTTATGGATAACGAGAGCAAGCGAAACAATGGAATTTTAGACAGAGCGAATGCCGCGATTCTTTCAAGGGATTTTGAACAGGCAGCCCGCATTTACAAAGGACTTTTAAAAAGCGATCCGCAGAACATTGAGCTTCTTAGTTCCTTGGGGAATCTTTATGTAAAAAGCGGCGATGATGAAAAAGCTCTTGCGTATTTTAACGAAATTATCCGCATTGATTCAAAAAATGTTGAAGCCTTGAATTCGCTTGGAGGAGTTTACCGCCGTCTTAAAAAATACGACGATTCCATTTCTGTTCTTGAGCAGGCAGTCATTGCAGATGAATCAAACGTTCAGTCTTTTTACAATTTGGGCTTTACGTTCAAGTTGATGGAAAACTACGATGATGCCCTGAATTGCTTTAACAGGGTTGTCGAAGAAAACCCAGAAGATGTTCTTGCGTTCAATCATATCGGCTCAATTTACGCACTGAAAAATCAGCACAAAGACGCTGTGTCTTCTTATCTGCGCGGACTTAAAATTGACCCGAATCATCCGATTCTTCATTTGAATCTTGCCAAAAGCTATGACGCTCTTGGAGAATTTGAAAAAGCCCAGTCTGAATATGAAGTCGCTTTAAAGACAAAACCGGGCTGGCTTGAAGCTATAGAAAATTACGCCGACCTGCTTTTGAAAAAAAACAAAACACGCAATGCAGGCGAACTCGTAAGGCACGCTCTGAATTTAAATCCAAAAGATGCAGCCATGCACACAAAACTTGGAGATGTCTACACAAAGCAAAGCGATTTTGACAATGCGGAAGTTGAATACAATGAGGCTTTAAAAATCCGCCCGGAATTTTCAAAGGCGCTTTCTGGACTTGCGTCTGCTTATGAATCAACTGGAAGAAATGAAGATGCGCTTGAAATAATGAACCGCATGGAAAACACATCTCCAGAAGATTCCGCAATGCTTTGCCAGTATGCGCATATTCTTTTGAGTGCAGACAGAATTGAAGAAGCCGGAAAAAAAATTCAGTGTGCTTATGAAAAAAATCCAAGCGATGTCCATGTGCTGAATTTGCTTGGCCAGTATTACATTTGCATTGGAGACGAGCGCAAGGCTTCCGGCTGCTTTAAAAAGATAAAGGCGTTGAATCCCGGCTATTCTGATTTTTACCGTGAAGGCGGAATGCGCTATTCGCAAAAGGGCGAGCTAAAAAAAGCGGAAGAATTTTATCTTCGCTATATCGCCCAAAATCCAGAAAACTTGGACGGACTTCATTCCATTGCAAAAAATTACGAGGCGCAGGGAAATCTTACGCAGGCAATGTCCACTTACAAACAGATTGAAAAATTCGATTCTGAAAACAAAGCCTGGAAAAACGGCATTGAGCGAATAAACAAAAGGCTTCTTGACTCTACAAATATTTTTTCAAACGCAGGAAATTCCATTGAAGATGAATTTGGGGATGCGGATGAAAATTTTGAAATTGGACTTGCTGAAAAAACTGAAGCTCCAGAAAATTTTTCTTCTGAAATAGAAAATCAGCCTTCTGCTTTAAGTGAAATAAAAACTGAAACAGAATCCATAAATGAACCAGAGCCGGAATTTGAAAATCTTCAAAATGAAGAAGTTGCTGTTGAAGAAGTTTTTTCAGATGGAAAACTTGATGCTGAATCAGAAGACAATGACAAGGAAAAATATTCTCAGAGCCTTGATAATTTAGTTCCAGAAGAATATCAAGACGAAGATGTTGGCGGACTTGAAGAAGATGAAACAAGCGCGGAAGATTTTTTTGCGCAGAATCCATTTTCATCCGTCGACAAATCTTCTGCTCCTAAAGAAAATTCTTTTGAGCCTGACTTTGAAACAGAAAGTTTTGACTTGGAAGAAGAAAAGCCTGCTGTAACATCAATTCCGCTTGAAGAAAAAACTGCAAAGAAAGAGCTTCCTAAGCGCGAATATAAAATGCCGGAAGAAAAAATTCCTGTGCCACAAAAAACAGAACCAGAAAATCCAGTGCCAGAGGAAATTCTTGAGCCGGAAGAACTGATTGGTGATGAAGATTTTTCCGAAGATGACGTTTTTGATTTGACTGAACAGCCTGCTGATTCAACTGAAAGTTCCGAAGATTTGTTTGAAGATGAAAACTTGAACTTTGAAGACGATGATTTTGCAGAAGAGGAAAAAGACCTTGCGGCTCAGGAATTCTTTATGGAAAGCGACGAGCCTGAAAAAATTGAGCCGCTTCAAGCTGCAAAAGAAACAGAGTCTTCAATTTCAAA
Organism: Desulfovibrionaceae bacterium; assembly: GCA_963654755.1. Lineage (GTDB taxonomy): Bacteria > Spirochaetota > Spirochaetia > Treponematales > Treponemataceae > Treponema_D. The sequence continues at coordinate 10,493 of CAVKBG010000005.1, read as the reverse complement.
CGAAGAAAAATCACTAGAAAATATAGAAGAGAAAAAAGAGAACGATGGAAAAGCAGCAGAAAATTCTCAGACGCAGCTTTTCAAAAAACTAAAAGCATTGTGCCGTTATCTTCCAGAGCAGCAGAAGAAGAATTTTCTTGAAAGCAAAACAAACCTTCAGCTTGAATATATAATTTCGCGCCTGTCTGGGAAAAAAGGACTTTTTGCTTCCGCGGAAAATGCAAGAAAAGAATCTGGCTTTGTTTCTTCCGCGCAGGAAAACGAAACCGGCATAAAGCTTCTTTTAAAAGTTGTCTTGTGCTTAAAGGAGCTTGTAAATTATATTCAGGACGAACAGATTTCAACTTTGCTTTCTGCGGAAATAAACAGGATGTCAGAAATTCTGCTTCCGTATTCAGGCGAATAAAAAGCACTCTGTGTTGATTTCTTTTATTCATTGTGATATTTTACAGTATGAAAGTTGCTATCTTTTTAGGTTCCAAGTCTGATTTGGATACGATGAAAAAGTCCGCCGATGTTCTAAAAGAATTTGGCGTTGAATACAAGGCTTACGTTATTTCCGCGCACAGAGCCGGAGATTTGCTTGTAAAAACTATTGCGTCCGTAGAAAAAGAAAACTGCGATGTAATTATTGCCGGTGCAGGACTTAGCGCAGCTCTTCCTGGTGTTATTGCCAGCCGCACAGTTCTTCCTGTTGTCGGTGTTCCTCTTGAATGTATTAATCCCGGAAAATCAAATGGACTTGCAGGAATGGATTCTCTCCTTTCTATTGTTCAGATGCCTCCGCAAATTCCTGTTGCGACTGTCGGAATCGGAAATGCAAAAAATGCCGCTTACCTTGCGCTCGAAATCCTCGGAATCAAATATCCTGAAATAAAAACAAAGCTTATAGAATTCCGCGCAAAGATGACTGCCGATGCAGAATCAAACGGCGGCTCAGGAATCGAACTGTAATTTCTGATGCCATTGCAGGGCTATGCTATTATCAGTTAACGGAATTGTGTCATTATCAGTTGATGAGGCTGTGTCATTATCGGGCTTGACCCGATAATCTATATAAATATCTAATGGAAAAAAAATGAAGTGCTGTGAATTTCTTGTTGAAGAAGAGGAAGACAAGCTGCGCGATGAATGCGGTGTTGTCGGAATTTATTTAAATCCACCTAAGCAAGGCGAACCAGAAAAAAAAGAATATGTGGCTTATTCTGCCAGCGACTTTAATGCCGCGACTCAGGCTTATTATGCGCTTTATGCATTGCAGCACCGCGGACAGGACAGCGTTGGAATTGCGGTAAGCAACGGCGAAGATATTTCCATTCACAAGGCAATGGGAACAACTGCGGAAGTTTTTAAGCCGGAAAACCTTGAAGCCTTAAAAGGAAACATCGCCTGCGGACACGTTCGTTATGCCACAGCAGGAAGCGCGACTTTGGAAAACGCCCAGCCTCTTCTTTTAAAGTCAAAGCTTGGAGCAGTCGCAGTTGCCCACAATGGACAGCTTGTAAATTATGAGCAGCTTCGCGAAATGCTTGAAGATTCAGGAAGCACATTTTCTTCTACAAGCGACACGGAAGTTATTTTAAAGCTCATTGCAAAGTCTTATAAAAAAGGACTTGAGCGTGCGCTGACCGATACAATCCAGATGATAAAAGGCTCTTTTGCGCTTGTTGTTTCAACAGAAAAATGTCTTATTGGCGCAAGAGATCCAAATGGAATCCGTCCGCTATGTCTTGGAAAAGTTGAAAACGGCTGGATTCTTGCAAGCGAAACCTGCGCAATTGATTCTGTAAACGGAACTTATGTGCGCGATATTCAGCCTGGCGAAATCGTAATAATAAACGAAGACGGAGTTCTTTCATTTGAATTTGGAGAGCGCACTTCAAAGCGGACTTGCGTTTTTGAATACGTTTACTTTGCGCGCCCCGACAGCATAATCGACGGAATCCCAGTTACTGAAGCACGTGAAAAAATGGGTGCCTGCCTTGCACGTGAAAGCGGAGTTCCTGCGGATGTCGTTATAGGAGTTCCTGATTCTGGAATTGGCGCGGCTCAAGGATATGCAAAAGAAGCAGGAATTCCCTATGCAAGCGGAATCATAAAAAACAAATATATAGGACGCACTTTTATTGCTCCGACTCAGCGTGAGCGCGAGAATATGGTTTTTGTAAAGCTCAATGCAGTGAAGTCTGTTGTAGACGGAAAAAGAGTTGTTGTAATCGATGACTCCATTGTGCGCGGAACAACAAGCCGCCGCCTCGTTCAGATTTTAAGACGCGCCGGAGCAAAAGAAGTTCACTTTAGAATTTCAAGTCCGCCTGTAAAATTTCCTTGCTACTTTGGAATAAACACACCAACTAGAGGCGAGCTGATTTCAAGCATTCACAACGAAGAGGAAATCTGCAAGGAAATAGGAGCCGACAGCTTGGCGTTTATTAGCGCGGAAGGAATGCTGGAATCTTGCCGTGAATGCAACCCAGAACAATACGGATTCTGCAAAGGCTGCTTTACCGGTGAATATCCAATTTCTGTTCCGGGCGAGCTTAGCGGAAAAAAGATTTCTGGCTGAAAGTTTTGATGATTCCCGCATCAAGTGCGGGAATGACATTGTGCGTGGCATTTTGTCATTATCCGGCTTGACTGGATAATCTGTGAAAAACTACGCTGGATTGCCGGATTTTCTCTGGCAATGACATTGTGCCCTGCCATTATCAGGCATGACATCGTATCCTGTCATTATAGGGCATGACATTTTGTCATTATCAGTCGTGGATTTTTGTCATTATCGGGCTTGACCCGATAATCTTTTTAAAAATGGAATTTCAAGCCTAGCGCAAAGCCGTTTGTGTTGTAGTCAAGAATTTCATTTTCCTGTCTTTTCCAGGCGGCGTAAATTTCAAGCGGACCTGCAACCATGTATCCAAGTTCCAAGTGCGATTCTGAAATTGTGCAGCTTTCATCTGTGTAGCCTGAAACAACCGCAACGGAAGCTCTCCATTCAAGAATGCATTTTGGAATGATGTAGGACTTTAAAATTATTCCAAGTCCGGGACCAGAAGCTCTGTCACGCTCAGGTTCGATTATAAAAACTTTGTTCCACTGAAACATCACGGATGCGCAGATGACATTTGACTGAAAGATAAAGAACTGACCGCCAAGCTTAAGATTTCCCATGATATCGTCTTTGTTTGTCTTTGCGATGTGCTGGTATTCAATTACCGGCCCGATTATATGGTAAAGAACGCCTTCAAGACGAGTTTCGCTTCCTATGAATTTTTTTGTGGGAAAACTGAATGCGCCTGTCTCTACTTCCATTCGCCAGAATTTTCCAGAAGTCGGCTCTTCTTCAGAGTTGAAATTTATAAAAGGCTCATTGTTGTAAAATGGATATTTTCCGTAGAAAACAAAAAAGTTTTCAGTTATAAGCATATCAACTAAAAGACCGAAAAAACTGTCGTAGGTTTCTTCTTCATCAGTAGCAGTATTTTCCCAGCTCCATTCTTTTTCTTCTATTTTAATCCTATTGCTGCTGAATGTAAGTTCTTCCTTTGAAAACGCCGGCATAAAAAGAGCGGACATTAAGATTGCAACTAAGCTGATTTTTTTGAGCATAAAAAGTTTCTCCCAAATATAATTTTTATAACAAACGTTATTTATATCTTATAATTTAATGCTTGTCAATGAGAATTGGCAGAGAGAATTCCATATTTAGTTAGGTTCAATTTCGAGTTTTAAATTTTAGTGTCATTATCTGGCGCAACCCGATAATCTGCTAGCAAGATTGCTAACCGAGTTTTCTATGCAAACATCGCAGTGTCAAGCACGGCAATGACAGCCTTGTTAGCATAGAAATAACTGTTTAGTAGCTGCTTTTATAAAAACTAGACATTCGACCTATTTAGAAAAATACCAATGATTTTTTTCTTGACAGTCTTGTTAGAAATGGTAATCTATATACTGAAAATCATGAAATCATCTAGGAGACAAAGAAATGCCAACTGTAAGCGAGTTTTTTGGTCTATCGATTTATATGTATAATAACGGAACTGAGCACAATCCGCCTCATTTTCATGTGGTTTATGGTGATTGTGAGTGTGTTATCGATATTCGTAAGTGTAGAAAAATAAAGGGAAATATGCCCAAGAATAAGCTTCACCTTTTGCTAGCTTGGTGTGAAATCCACAAGGATGAACTCTTGCAAAACTGGGAGTTTGCATTAAAGAAGATGGAGCTGCGACGTATTGCACCGCTTTCTTAGGAGGTTCAAAATGTTCAAATGGTCTGTAATAGATGTTGAGCCAACAAGAGACTATAAGCTTATATTGACTTTTTGGAAAGGAAGAAAAAGAATATTTGACTTTCGTCCGTTGCTTGATGATAAAATCAATGAGCCACTTAAAAATGTGGACTTTTTTATGACTGCAAAAGTTCATCATAATACCGTTATGTGGAATGATAAGCTTGATATTTGTCCTGAATATCTTTATGAAAAGAGCAGAAAAATAAAGAAAGAGTATTAAGATTACTGTTTTATTTAGGGTTTATCAAAATCTTAAAAACGGCTGAGTCAAGGTCTTGAGCGTAAGCGTACCTTGATCAGACGTATTTGTAGTATGGCATTGGGTTCAATGTTTTTTATTTTCCAGTCATTTTATGTAAAAAAACGCATATATATAATGCATGGAAACAAAAGAAAACATTATGCTTTTGGGAATACTTGAAAAAGATGCCGAGCCGATTCTTAATGAAGAGAAAGAGCTCGGCTGTCTTCTTACTGTAAAATCCAAGTCTAGAACTCACAAAGTGGAAGTGTTCTCAAGTCTGCTGCCGGTTTTGTATAAAAAAGCCTTGAAGAATACCCGCGTGCTTGTTCCGGCTTGGAAACAAAAAGAAAAATTCTTCGCGTCTGTTGTTTACCCTGCCTGAAACTCTTGAACATCCAGAGAAAGCCATTTTAAGAGCGCGCTAAAAAGCTCCCGCCTTTCAAGCACATTGAATCTTTCTTTAAGCCTATGAAGGCAAGTCTGTATGTATCTTTCTTTGAGCCCGGTCAGCGACTGCATTTCTTTTAAAGACAAACCTTCCGCAATTGCAAAGACAAGCAGCCTGTTTGTCTCGCTTAGAGATTCAAGGTTGATGAATCTTCCCAAAAGCTCAGTTTCATTTTTCCTTTGGGCCTCCTTTGATACAAATCTTTTTCCTTTTGTGTAAAACTCTGCGCAATGGGCAATGTCTTCCATGCTTTCCGGGCAGAAAAGAAGAGGAATGCTATCCAACTTGCGGACAATGCATAAAAAAAGAGCGGTCGGAGGCCTCTCTGAATACAGCGTTATATGAAGCTTTTTTTCTCTTAGAATAAGAAGAGCTTCAAGAGCCTTTCTTTCATCCGCAGCGCACCCAATAAGCACGTGGTCATTTTCCTTGATTTCCTTGCCCTGAACTTCATGGCTTTCAAGATACTCAGAAGCATAAGACGGACAAAGAACCCTAAACACAGGAATATGCATTGCATACTCCGACCTTGAAAAATTAACAATATATAATTTGCTCATATATTATTATCGGAGTGTCTACACATACTCTGCCGGAATTGCCATCACGCCTTTTGCAACAGAAACCGGAAAAAAGACAAGGTTTTCGTTACTTTTGCCGAGCATTAAGCTTTTTACATATCGTCCATACTTAAGCCTTTCATGCTGATTTCAAATCCAGGAACATTTGATCTTAGCGCATTTATTTTTTCTTCCAGTGCTTTATAGTCAATTTTTTTTGCATTTCTTTTTACTTCAAAAATATGACACGTTTTATCCAGTTCATTTACTGCAACAATATCAATTTCATTTTGAGATTTTTTATCCCACCATCCACCAATAGATGTCAGTTGCATCTCTTCATTAATTTTTTCTGTGAAATACTTCTCAAGCGTTTTGCCTGTAAAAGTTTTATAGTCGCGTAAAATCAGTTTCTTTAGTAAATCGTACTGCTCAAGTTCAATTAAATTTTGATTGGAGTAAATGAACCTAAAGTAGAATCTTAGGTAGCTGTCTGTAATTTGCCAGCGCACATTGCGGCTTTCTGGCTTTGAAAAAATCGGCCTGACAGGTTTTATAACATTGAACGTTTTATTAAGATTTGAAAGGTAGGAGCCTGTATTTTTTTGAATTATAGAATCAATTTCGCTTTGGACTGTCATCCCGCTGGAAATAAGCGAAAGAATTGAAAAATAGATTCCATAGTCTTTTCCGATTTCACTTATAAGCAAATCTTTTCCGTCTATTAAAAATGGAGAAGAAATTCCTGTTACATAATTTATCATTTTTGTGTGCGTAATGCTTCCGCTTTCCATTAGAAGAAAAATATATTTTGCAACCCCTCCGCTGAGCATATACAGGCAGAGCAAGTCCTCGTTTGTGTATTGCGGATTGAAGTCTTTTAAAATCTCTTTGCATACAGAAGGGGTAAAAGGTTTTAGATGGATTTTTGCAGTGGCGCGTCCAAATAGCGGTTCTTTTGCGCCTTCAAAAATTTTTATCATCATGGAATAAACTGACCCGCAGGCAATAAAGTTGATTTTTGAATTATCTTTGCAGTTGTCCCATATATTCTGCAGATGGCTGAAGAATGAAGAATTTATATTTTGAAGCTCCTGAAATTCATCTATGATTAATATAAAGTGCTCCTGTTTTGAATACTCCATTATCTGCTCAAAAAGTTCCTTTAGTGTTGTTATGCTTCCAAAAATTTTAAGGTCGATTGATTGCTCCAGTTCTTTTTGCCATTGCTGGCATAAAATGGGTTCGGAGCTTCTGGTGGTAAAAAGATAGCAGCTTTTTTTTGTAGATATGAATTTTTTTAATAGCGCAGTTTTTCCAATTCGTCTTCGGCCTGTGATTACAGTGAAAGCCGCATTTGAGTAAGAGTTCTTTTCTATTTGCTCCAGAATTTTTAACTCATTTTTTCTGTCATAAAATTTTTTCATTTTATTGTAACCTATGTTAATATAATGGCTATTAAAATAATAGCGATTATATTAATGGCTTTCAAGATGAGAATATTGGTTTATGTTAGAATTTCTAAAGTGAGTATTCCTAAAGCCTTAAGTAAGTATTCCTAAGACCCTGAGTGAATATTCTTAAAGCCCTAAGTAAGTATTCCTAAGGCTCTTAGAAAGTATCTCTTCAGGTCTTAAGAAGTATTCCTTAGCCTCTTAGGAAGTATCTCTTCAGGTCTTAGAAAGTATTCCTTTGGCCTTAAGTTTATTGCAATAAACAAAAAAACGGCATGCCTTTTAGACATGCCGCAGAGACTTCTTTTCAGAGTCTCTTTTAGCTTATTGTAATTTCCTTAATAAAGCTGCCATTGTACAGAATTGTGTTTGGCTTTGCCCTTATGCTGACCTTGTATGATCCGCTTTCAATGTCGGTCGGCAGCATTGTGTCAATCCGTTTGTTTTTGTTCCAGATGTAGTTTTCAAGCCTTATTGAAACATCTCCTTTTGTAAGGAAAATTCCCTGCTCGCTGTCATTTTCGTCAAGCTTAAGGTACTCGCCGATTATCCTGATTACGTTTCCTGGCTTTGCTTCTTTTAATGCAGTTCCATTTACGTTCTGGATTTCCTCTATCGATGGAATCATCTTGTATTTTCCTGACACACGCTCTGTTTTTGTGCTTGCAAGCACTGTCTTTGCTACGGTGCTGTCTACGATGAGCCTTATGTTCAAATCGTGGTCGTTGCCGAAAAGATGCGGCTCAAAAGAAGCAAGCTTGTCATTTGCTGTTCCTTTTGCGCAGATATAGACCTGTCCAAACGGGCAGTACACTTTGTAGCCAAGCTGCAGATAACGCAGAACAACATCCTTGTACACATTCATTGCTCCTGCAATGTCGGCCTTTGTTATAGTCGTATTGTTTTTTGCCATCTCATCGATGAGCTCGTCAAATGAAAGCGATCCGGAATTTTCCGAATAGAAATGATAAGGGGACTTTGCATTGGCTGTCTTGTTTTCTCTTAATGATACTTTTAACATGGTTTTCTCCCGCCGGACTTGCAGGCGCCTTGCTTGCCCGGCATTTTGTTTTTTGAGGCAGAAGTCCGCAACGCGGATGTTTTGTCTGCCGTTCGTTGTGTACAATATACAGCTTGGCAAATCCCTTGAATTGATAACATTTACGCGCTGTTTTATGAGCGTAAATGTTATCATTTTTGGCTCATGTTTTGGCTTTATCTTCTTGGAAAAGACTTTCGCATTAACTGCGCAAGCCAATATTTTTACAAGGAGGCGGCTATGGAAAATGAGTTGCTTACAAAGCTCTACGGTGAGTTCTGCTCTATGCGTGGGGAAATGTGCGAGTTCAAGAACAGAACTCTTGAGCGTCTGGGGGCTTTGGAAACAAGCCTTAAAAAATCTTCCGCTGAAAAAACAGCAAGAATTTGCCAGATTATTTCTATTGGTACAGGAACGGTTGCCCTTGCTTCTGCAGGATTCGCTGTGCTGAAGACTTTCTTGGGAGGCGCGGCATGAGCATTCAGCAAAAATACTTTGAGGAACTAAGAAAATTTGAGGGTGCGCCTTATGTGTGGGGCGGTTCTTCTTCAAGTGGAAGCGACTGCTCTGGCTCTGTATGCACCGCTGTAAGCCATTCTCTTGGAATAAGGCTTCGTGTTACAGCAGATGAATTGTATAGAAGATTTTTTACAGAAAATGTAAAAAGCTTTTGCAGCTCAAATTTCCTGTATGCGGCATTCTTTCTTGACGCGCAGGGCAGGGCTGTTCATGTGGCAGGCTGGTGCGGAGCTTGCTATGTAAATGTTTCTCGGCTGGAGGAAAATAAATGCGGCGCATTCCGCAGTGAATGTGAGATGAAGTCAATGTATTCTCATTTAAAGATGGTAAAAAGAGGGCTTGCTGTATGACAAAGATTGAAAATATTCATTTTACTTATGCAGAGCTTTTTCAGAATTTATTTAAAAGGCTGCTCCTTCTTGCAGGAAAACTTGCAGGGTACAAGGGATTTGCAGTTTTAATCGCGACAGTGCTTCTTAGGCTTGGATATATAGGGGATGCGGTCTGGGCTTCTGTTGTGATTTCTGCTCTTTGCGGGACGGTTCTGCCAAAAACTTTGGGAAGCTATGCCGCTATGGATTCATCTATGGATGTAGGAGGTAAAAAAAATGAGCCATTCTCATATAATGCAAAAAATATCCGCCGTGGTTCTGGCGGTAAACATGGTTTTTCCGGCGAGTGCAAAAAAATTGTTTCTGACGGAAAAAGCAGAATCAGAAGCGCAGTTAAAAATGCAGGACTTGCCGCCGGATCAGACTATGGGCAATGAAAGCCTTGCTGCTGAACTTGAAAGAATTCTTGAAGAAACGGTTGATGAAGCCTTGTTTTTGCAGCAGGAGGGACTTAAGGCGCAATTTGAAAAAGAAAGCAGGCGCATTCTAAAAAGCCGAGAATTTTGGAGAAAAACAGCTCTGTGCGAGCTTGCCGTTATTCTAGGAGCCGCATTTACAGGCGGCGTTATGTACAGACTTAGAAACTAGCATAGATTCCTCGGTCTTGCCGGGGAATGGAAAATGCAATAGAAAACGTTTAAAACTCGACATTCTAGCTATTAATATATAAAAAAATCAGTACATAAATCCCAGCAGCCAGATAGGAATCCTCCGGTCTGTGCCAAATTCTATGTCGTCGGCGATAATGTATGAGTCTGGAACTGTCTGAATTTGTTTGCGCTTTTTGTTTTTTCCGCCTACTTCAAAAGTGTATTTTGAGTCCACAAAGAAATCACTTTCCTCTGAAAAATCAACTTTATGGGAATGTAAAAGCTGGTTTAGAATAAAAGTTTCCCGGCGGTTGCCTGTGTTGGCGTTTTCTCCATTAAAAAGTTCCATAAGGTTTGTGTTTTCCATCAGGATTTTTTCGGGTTTTTCAAGCGCGCTTAGTCCACGAGATTTTTTATAAAGCTGATTTGTCAGCTTTGCGTCTTCCAGGTATTTCAAATATTGAAGCAAGGTCTGCCTTGAAATTCCGATTTTTGCGGCAAGCTGTGTTATGTTTGGAATGAAAGGGGCGGATTCGCCTATGACAGCCAGAAGTTTCTTTATCCTTGGAACATAGGCGATTTCCAGTCCACGGAGAAAAGGAAGCTCAACTTCTAGAATCATGTTCAGGGTTTCGTTCAGACGGTTAAAATAGTCGTCTTTTCCTTCCAAAAAGTACGGATAATATCCAAAAGACAGATAATCGTCAAAAAACTCAAACGGCTTGATTTTTGATGCGATTTTCATAGCCTTATTTATAGCACATTGCTCAAATTGTTAAGTGGACTTAACAAATTTTAGTCAATATTGTTAACTGGACTTAACAATATTTGGCTGGAATTCATTTGCTGGCGGATTATCGGGTCAAGCCCGATAATGACATTAAATTACAAAAGTCGATAATGACGCTAAAATTTAAAACTCGAAATTGAACCTTATAGAAAAATGTTCA
>CAVKBG010000004.1:31017-77099 GCA_963654755.1 Desulfovibrionaceae bacterium | reverse complement strand
CAAAAACTGCATTTAAATTCCTTGAAATTTCTTTTCAAAAACTCATTGACATTTTTTTGTGAATTAATTAGAGTAGTCCATGTAAACATCAAAGGCGATGTGGCTGAGTGCTAAGTTTTCTTGGCGTTCAATCACATCGCCTTCTTTGTTTTAGATCTATATGGGGGTTAGCAAATGTCTACAAATGTACCAGAATTGTTTGGAAGCATGGTGTTCAATCAGAAAGTAATGAAAGAACGTCTGCCAAAGGAAACATTCAAGGCTTTGAAAAAAACTTTGGATGATGGCGAGCCGCTTAAAATCGATGTAGCGAACCAAGTTGCTCACGCAATGAAAGAATGGGCAATCGAAAAGGGCGCAACACATTTTACACACTGGTTTCAGCCGCTCACAGGAATTACTGCGGAAAAGCATGACAGCTTTATCACTCCCCAGGATGACGGAACTGTTATTATGTCTTTCAGCGGAAAGGAGCTTGTAAAGGGTGAGCCGGATGCTTCTTCTTTCCCAAGCGGAGGCCGCCGTGCAACTTTTGAAGCCCGCGGTTACACTGTATGGGATCCGACTGCATATCCGTTTGTAAAGGAACATACTCTTTGTATTCCTACAGCTTTCTGTTCTTACACAGGCGAAGCGTTGGATAAAAAGACTCCGCTCTTGCGTTCAATGGAAGCACTGAATAAACAGGCTCTTAGAATTCTTAAGCTCTTCGGAAACGATGAAGTAACTCATGTTGCCACAACTGTAGGACCAGAGCAGGAATATTTTATTGTTGACCAGAAACTTTACAGCCAGCGCAAAGATCTCCGCATGACAGGACGTACTTTGTTCGGCGCAAAGCCTTCAAAAGGCCAGGAAATGGACGACCAGTATTTTGCTGCCCTCAATCCTCGCATTGTTGAATACATGGAAGATTTGAACGATACTCTCTGGAAGTACGGAATTCTTTCAAAGACAGAACATAATGAAGTTGCTCCGGCTCAGCATGAAATGGCGCCAATCTTCACAACTACAAACCTTGCAGCTGACCAGAATCAGCTTACAATGGAAGTTATGAAGAAAGTTGCCCGCCGCCACGGTCTTGTTTGCCTTCTTCACGAAAAACCATTTGCAGGTCTTAACGGAAGCGGAAAACACAACAACTGGTCAATGTCTACAAACCTTGGTGAAAACCTTCTTGAGCCTGGAAAGACTCCAGAAAAAAATGCGCAGTTCCTTTTGTTCCTTACGGCCGTAATCAAAGCTGTAGATGAAAATCAAGACTTGCTTAGAATTTCTGTTGCTTCCGCCGGAAACGACCACCGCCTTGGAGCAAACGAAGCGCCGCCAGCAATTATTTCAATGTATCTTGGCGACGAGCTTTATGCTGTTCTTGAATCTATAAAAGACGGAAAGCCTCTTGGCGAGCACGGAGCGCAGAAGATGACAATTGGTGTTGACGTTCTTCCGCCGATTCCAAAAGATTCGACTGACCGCAACAGAACTTCTCCGTTCGCTTTCACTGGAAACAAATTTGAATTCCGTTCATGCGGCTCTTCACTTTCAATTTCCGGTCCGAACACAACTTTGGATTCAATTGTTGCTTACACTCTCAAAGAGTTTGCTGACGAGCTTGAAAAGGCAACTGACTTTGACGCTGCTCTTGCCGAGCTTATCAAACGTGAAGTTACAAAGCACTGGAGAGTTATCTTCAACGGAAACGGCTACGATTCAAGCTGGGTTGCTGAAGCTGAAAAACGCGGACTTTTGAACCTTCGCACTCTTCCTGATGCAATGGCTCATTACCTTGATTCCAAGAACGTCAAGCTCTTTACAGAAATGGGTGTTTATACAGATGTTGAAATGAACAGCCACTATGAAATCAAGCTTGAAAAATATGCGCAGATTTTGAATATTGAAGTTCAGACAATGCTTGAGATGATTAGCAAGGACATTCTTCCTGCTGCGTTCAAGTACATGGATTCAGTAAGCAAGACTGCAATTGATCTCAAGGCTGTTGTTCCAGGAGCAAAGGCAAGCGCACAGGCAGAACTTCTTTCTAAGCTGGACACTCTTGTAAACAGCTTGGCGGAAAAAGCTGCAAAACTTGACAAGCTCCACGAAGCTGCGCAGAATGCCGGCGACTGCATGAAGATTGCCCGTGCTTATGTTGATACAGTTATTCCTGCAATGACAGAAGCCCGCGATGTTGTAGATGCAATTGAGCCTTTGCTTGGAGAAGAATACAAGCCGTTCCCAAGCTACGAGGATTTGCTTTTTAGAGTGTAAATTTATTAAATAGTGTTTTGACTCCTTAAAAATACACTTTTCCCCGGTATGGTTTTTCTGTGCCGGGGATTCTTGTTTTTGTTTTGAAAAGTCATTTTTTTGTGTTATAATTTTACGCATGAAATTCAAAAAGCCGCTGGTTTCGGTTTGTATTCCGGTTTATGGAACGGAAAATGTTTTAAGAAAATGCCTTGACTCTGTGGCTATGCAGGATTTTGCGGAAAAGGAAATTGTTGTTGTAAGCGATGCTTCCTGCGGAGTAAATGAAAAAGGCGAGAATGCAAAAAAAATTGTAAAGAAATTCGCCAAGGAAACAAAAGTTCCAGTTGTGTTTAAAGAGCATCTGAACAATCTTGGAATTCTTGAAACCCGGCGCGACTTGCTTTCGTTTTCCAGCGGAGATTTTATTTTTTATATGGACAGCGATGACTATTTGGAAGGAAGCAATGCAATTTCATTTTTGTACAATGAAGCGCAAAGAACAAATGCTGACATAGTAAATTCCACAGCAATTGCAGTTACAGAAAATCCAGAAAAAAATTCAGCGCAGCAAAAACATCTTCAGGAAAAAATAGGCAAGATAACTTTGGGCGAGCTTTCAGGAAATCAGATTGCGGAAGACTGTTTTGTAAACTGCAAGCACTGCGGATTTTTGTGGGGCAAGCTTATAAAAAGGTTCTTGCTGGAAAAAGCGTTTTCTTTTATTCCGTTTACAGAATGCACCATGGCGGAAGATCTTTGCCTTTACTTTTTTGTTTCTGTGTTTGCAAAAAAATATTTTGGAGTGCAGGAACGATTTTATAGATATTCCGTAGATTCAGGAATTTCAAGCGCGCAGTCAATTACAGATATTGGACGATGGCAGCGTGTGTGTTCCGCAGCATCGGCGTTTGTTCCCGTTGTGCAGTTTATACAGTCGCCGGAAGGAGCTTGTCTTAGCACTTCTTTGGTGGAAAGCATGAAGGCGGCTTGCAATAATTTTGTGGCGAACAATTTAAAGCAGCTTGAACAGCGAGTTGCGCCGGAACTTAAAGAACAGGCGTATAATCTTCTTTGCGAATACTGGGGCGAAGACTACGTAAAGACAATTGAGCGCGCAATAGAAATGCAAAAATAAATTTTATAAATATATTGACATTTTTTTTTCAGAATGGTAAAACTAAAACATCAGTTGACAACGGAGTCACAGATTGCATTGGGGCAGTTTGTGGCTTTTTTTGTTTTAAACTGAACTATAACTTGTGAAAAGCGACAATGGTGTCGGTTAAGAGATTCCGCAGTGGAATTCTCTTGTCGGTATCACTGTCGCTTTTTTTATTTTCATTACCGTCTTTTTAGACAAGGGGTTTTTATGGAAGATGTAATGCAAGCTGTTCAAAGCGTCTCCAAGGATTTGTGGGGCGTATGGTTCTTGCTTGGCGCTGCCCTCGTATTCTGGATGCAGGCAGGATTCGCAATGGTTGAAACCGGTTTTACACGCGCAAAAAATACCGGCAACATTATTATGAAAAACCTGATGGACTTCTGTATTGGTACAGTTGTTTTCATCCTTATTGGTTTTGGTCTTTTCCTTGGTGAAAATATGCTTTTTGGTTTTATGGGAAAACCGAACTGGCAGATATTTACAGACTATGCTAATTTTGACTGGTCTGGTTTTGTGTTCAACCTTGTATTCTGCGCTACAACAGCGACAATTGTTTCCGGCGCGATGGCAGAACGCACAAAGTTCCTTTCATACTGCGTTTATTCAGCTGTAATTTCGGCTGTAATTTATCCTATTGAAGCCCACTGGACTTGGGGCGGTGGATGGCTTGCTCAGCTTGGATTCCACGACTTTGCTGGTTCTAACTGCATCCACATGGTTGGCGGTATCTGTGCTTTGATTGGAGCTGCAATGGTAGGTCCTCGTATCGGAAAGTTTACAAAGAACGCTGACGGTTCTATAAAAGTAAACGCTTTCCCTGGACACAACATTCCTATTGGCGCGCTTGGTGTATTCATCTTGTGGTTGGGTTGGTACGGATTCAACGGTGCGGCTGCAACTTCTGTCCCTCAGCTTGGAAGCATTTTTGTTGCCACAACAATTGCTCCGGCTCTTGCAACCGTTACTTGTATGATTTTCACTTGGATAAAATTCGGCAAGCCTGATGTTTCAATGTGCTTGAACGCTTCTTTGGCTGGTCTTGTTGCAATAACAGCTCCTTGTGATGTTGCGGATGCCCTTGGCGCTTCAATCATCGGTATTGTTGCAGGTCTTTTGGTTGTATTCGGAGTTTGGTTCTTGGACAACAAGCTTCGTGTAGATGACCCTGTTGGTGCTGTTGCTGTTCACTGTTTGAATGGTATCTGGGGAACTATTGCGGTTGGTCTTTTTGCAAACCCTGCTGTTCCTGGATATTCACTTGCAAACAAAGCTGGCGATCAGATTTCAGGACTTTTCTACGGCGGCGGATTTGAATGTCTTGGACTTCAGTTGCTTGGAATGATTTGCACAATCGCTTGGACTGTTGTAACAATTACAATCCTGTTCTTTGTAATAAAGAAAATCTTCGGCTTGCGTGTATCTGCGGAAGAAGAAATTATCGGTCTTGATAAGCTTGAGCATGGTCTTGAATCTGGTTACGCAGGATTTATGACACCTTACAGCACAGAAGAAATTGCGGAAGCTGCTGAAGCTGGCGTTGCAATTCCAGTGCATGAGGCTGTTCCGGTTGTTGCTCCTGCCACAACTCCTTCTTCTAAGGATGCTGCGGTTCATAAGGTTGTAATCATAACACGCCAGAACAAGTTCAACACGCTTAAAGCTGCCATGAACTCCATTGGCGTAACTGGAATGACAGTTATAAATGTTATGGGCTGCGGAATGCAGAAAGGCGCAAGTGAATACTACCGTGGTGTTCCAGTTGAAATCAACCTGCTGCCAAAAATCAAGGTAGAGATTGTTGTTTCAAAAGTTCCTGTATCGACTGTTGTGGAAAGCGCAAAGAAAGCCTTGTACACAGGACACATCGGAGATGGAAAGATTTTCGTTTACCCTGTTGAAAATGTAATCAAGGTTCGCACTGGTGAATCTGGATACGATGCCCTTCAGGATGAAGAGTAGCGTTTAACAAAAAAAAGCAGGCTTGGGGAAAGAAAAATCTCCAGGCCTGTCTGTAGTTTAAAGTGAAAATCCGCGGAGCAATCCGCAGGTTATATGCCGGTTGTCTGCTGTATTTGTAACCCCGCAGCGGATGACCGGTTTCCTTTTAATTTTGTCATTCCCCTGCTTGACTGGGGAATCTTTTTTTGAAGAAATAAACAAACTAATGCGAAAATTTATAAGATTGCCGTGTCGCTGCACGGCAATGACAAAGACTTGCATCGCTTAGGACTGTCGCCCTAAGAACCTACTGTTTTTTCATCTAGAACTTATTGGACATCTCCATGACAAAGGTTATTCCCATGCTTGGGTATAAACAGTGCCGTTTATTGTGCCGCCGTTGCAGTAGATATTTGCGCCTTCTTTGCCAGTTCCTACTGTATTGTCTTTCATGTACATTTGAATATAGTTTTCTATGTCCATATCCGCGCCGCTTGCATCTTTTAGGAACAGACTTGCATCTGACTGTTCTATTAAAACAGCTCCGCCATATCCGTAAGCGTCGTTGGTGCTTGTTGAAGTTACGCTGTTATTATCAAATCTTGTGTTCTGCAAAACGAGCGAGCCTGTCTTTATGCTGATTGCACCTCCGCCAAGTTTTTGGAATTCACCGTTTGCTGTGCCTTCACTTTTATTTTCACCACGGGATTTATTGCCTGTGAATGCGCTGTCTTTTATTTTGACATTTCCGCCTTGAATAAATATTGCGCCGCCTCTCATTGCATAATATCCGCTAGAAGTACACATATTGCTGTCGAATGTTGAATCTTCAATTTCAAGAATTCCAGTGTCATTGTTCATTATTGCTCCGCCACGTTGTGCTAAGTTGTCTTTAAATGTTGTGTTGGTTATGCGGCATGAACCAGAATTCTCTATCGCTGCGGCATTTGACATAATATCATTGCCGTTGGTTTCAAAATTGCATGAAACAACTTCCACTTGCGCTCCGTTTTCTATGCGTATGCATTCAGAAAAAGATGCACTGCCTTTGTTTGTACTTGTGTTATTATAAAAAGTGCAGTTTTCAAGGAGAAGTGTCCCGCCGCTTTTTACATATATAAGGCTTGTGCCTAAGTTTGACATGGATATTCCGTTCATACGGCATTGCTTTAAAATTACAGTTGCTCCGTCATCTACACAAATTAAAGCTCCGTCAATTGCAGAAGTTCCTCCGACCGTGCTTGAAGCTGTAAATGTAAGATTGTTTATTTCAAGAATTGTGGAGCTTCCGGTTACATTAAAAAGTCTTATCTGACCGCCTTCTGTTGTAAGAGTTTTGTTGTCGTCTGTGCTTTGCTGAACTTTTCCGCCGTTGCCTCTTATAATTTTTGTGCCGGAAGTTATGTTTGTAAGCTGATAGTTGTTTGCTGATGTGGCTTGACTTGTGCTTACAGAAGGATCTGCGCCCATAAAAATATATGCGTTTCCGTCTGATTCGCAAGCTGTTTTTAATTCTTCTGCATCAGCTGTATTGTCGTAAATTTGGCAGTCTTTCTTTAAGTTTACTTGGCAATCAGCATTTTGTCCTGCTGTTACTTTTGCTTCTTCTGTTCCAAAATATAAAAGAACATCTTTGCTGGACATCCAGCCTTCTGCTTCTACTGTGTATGTTGCAGGCTCAAGCTCGTCAAATACAATTACCCCCCCCGTGTCTGTGGAATCCTTGGTTATGGTTTCTTCCTTTATGATTTTTTCGCCTAGCAAAAGCTTTACCGTGAATGAATCTACATCGTCATGTCCTGATGAATAAAGCGCACGTGAAGAGCTTGGCAGAACAACCCGAACTGAACCACCTTCGCTTCCAGATGACATATTCATGCAGGAAACAAACGTGAGCAATAACGCTGGTAAAATTGAAAATGCAAATTTTTTCATAATTCCCCCTAAGAAAATTTTTAGAATGACCTATTATCATTCTATATCAAATTCCCGCTGATTTCCACTTTTGCCAGAAAATTCTTTAAATTTTATTGATTTGTTTTTCCATTTCCCAAAAATAAAAAAATATTAAAAATGGGAAATAGAAATAGTATTTCACTTCCCAAAATTGAAAAATTCTTGATTTTGGGAAATGAAAAAGGTATAATTTAACCATGAAACTGGTGGAAAGAAAAGAATATTTGGATTTGCTTAAAGAAACTGTTCAAACGCCTGACATAAAAGTAATAACCGGCATAAGGCGTTCTGGCAAATCCAAACTGATGGAATCTTTTATTGAATATGTAAAGACTTCTGTGGAAAATGCGAATATTATCCATATAAATTTTAATGACATAAATTTTGAAAATCTTGCTGAATATCATGCGCTGAATTCTTATGTGCAAGGAAAATTTGATTCAAACTGTGAAAATTTTCTTTTTATTGATGAAGTTCAGCTTTGCAAAAATTTTGAAAAAACAATCAATTCACTTCATGCTTCGGAAAAATTTCATATTTACGTAACTGGCTCAAATGCGTTTTTACTTTCCAGTGATTTGTCAACGCTTTTTACAGGCAGAACTTACGAAATCCGTGTTTTTCCTTTTTCTTTTAAGGAATATTGCAAATATTTTGATGGAGTTGAAAAAAATCAGGCTTTTGATAATTTTGTGAGGCAAGGAGGCATGGCTGGCTCTTTTGTTTATCCTTCTGAAAAATCGAAATATGATTATATTAGCGAAGTCTTTGATACTTTGATTGTGCGCGATATAAAGCAAAAGTATAAAATTAAAAATATCGCTTTGCTTGAAAAACTGAACGATTTTTTGCTTGATAATATTTCATGCGAAGTTTCTGCTCGTAGCCTTGCAAATTCGCTTGTTTCAAATCAGGAAAAAACAAACAACAAGACAATCAGCGCATATTTGAGCTATTTATGCAATGCTTTTGCTTTTTATAAAATTCGCCGTTATGATATTCGCAGAAAAAAATATTTGTCTAGTCAAGATAAATATTACCTTGCAGACCATTCATTTAGATATGCAAAGTTGGGAACAAAAAATTTTGATTACGGCAGAGTATATGAAAATATTGTCGCAATTGAATTGCTTCGGCGCGGTTATGAAGTTTATACAGGCGTACTTTATAAGAAAGAAATTGATTTTGTTGCAATTAAACGTAATGAAAAAATTTATATTCAAGTAAGCGATGATATTTCTGGCGAAGAAACTTTTAAAAGAGAAACAGTTCCGCTTTTGGGTATAAAAGATGCTTATCCTAAGCTGATTATTGCAAGGACAAGACATGATGAATATTCCTATGAAGGAATTCGCATTGTTGATATTGTAAACTGGCTTAGCAATTAGGATTTGCGGAACTACATTTTGTAAGGGGTACTGACGTGTACACGGCAGGGGGTCTGCCTAGCATTAGTCAGAGGGTGTTACAAGCACACGACAGTAGGGCTGACGTGTGCTTGTTTATATACTGAAAATTATTCGTCTGCTTCTGTTGCGCCAGTATAGCCATCTGTGGAAAATCCAATTGTTGTATTTATAGATGCAGCAACAAATGAAATGTTGTCCAAATCAACAACAGAATTTGAGTCTATAGCAAACTTGTAAAGGTCTACATTTACAATCCTGTTATGCTTAAAGAATCCGCCTGTTTTTTTGTTATCATAGTCTGGGAGCATAAGATTTGCACCGCTGTCTGCTATTGCAAGCTCTTTTGGTTTTATAGCAACAAATCGTCGCGGACCATAAAAGTGGGAATTTCTTTCTGAATATTTAGGTACATATAAGCTCAATCCATCTCTAAATGATTCTAATGCAATTACAGAGTCTTGGACACCACTGTAGGAGCTATTTAACGCATCTGGGAGAGTTCCTTTTGTGTAAATGGTTCTTGCAGATTCCGTCCAGCCAGTTTTTGCAGATAGTTTGAATCCGCTTGAAGTGGTGTAAAGCCTTAAAAGTGCTCCGCGGCTATAATTTATATCTCCTTGTGTGAGGCTGAAATTGTTTGGTGAAGAGCCTCCTGTATAAGAATATCCCATTTGTGAAACCAACGCATAAACATAGCCGTCGTAATGGATAACGATGTCTGTTATTGTACCGTCTACGCCCAGGTCTTGTGTGGACTGCGGATTGCCTTTTGCGGTTATTGTAAAGCTGTCGGTGTTATTTCCTGTTATTGCGGCGCGCTGAAGATATGAAATTCCATCATTTGTATATGCAATGTAAAGTTCTGTTCCGCTTGCAGCAAATGCTGTGTAAGTTGCGTTCGGATAAATTGAAATCCCTGAAAGTGTGCAAGGATTTGAATAATCTGTATCTGTGGTTATTTTGTTTGCTTCATTTATAAAGTAAAATCCGCTTGAAGAAATTGCTCCGAGCCAAAGGGAGTCATTTATAGTGTCGTAGTAAATGTAGTCATCTATTGCTGCTATTCCGCTTTGAGAAATAGTAACAGTTGCTGCGCTGTTTCCGTTCTTAAATATATAGAAATCAAATGATGATGAGACTCCGCTTTTACTTACAGTGAACTTTGTTCCATTTATATCTTCTGCTCCTAGACGAGCATTTGTTGATGATATGGATGTTGCTGAATCTAAAGGACTTACAAAATCTGTGTATCCGCTGGAGTTTGTAAGCACATAATAATCCGAACTGAATATTTTTCCGTTGTTTCCTGCAAGAATAAGAGTAATCGGGCAGTCTTTTGTTTCTCCGGCTGTAACTTCTACTTCTGCGCTATTTCGGGCAAGAAATGTTCCGTCCTGCTGTCTTGCTGTAACAACTATTTTGTATGTTCCGGGCTCAAGCTCTTCAAATACAATGTCGCCCCCCCCGGTAGAATCAGATGATTTAGTTTCAAGTGTTTTGTCGCCCTGCATAAGGCTTACTTCGTACAGAGGATTGCTTTTTGAAAGTGTATAAACTCCGCGCGAACCGCTTTCCGGCAAGGCAACACGGATTGCTCCTTCTTTTCCGCTAGAGCCGCTCATGTTCATGCAGGAAGCAAATGCAATCAGCAGCGGAAATAATGCAAGCGCAATTTTCTTTGTATTCATAAAAATCCTCCAGTTGTTAGGTCAAATGTTAAGTCTTGATAAAAGCAGTCATTTTACTGTCATTCCCGTGCTACGACACGGGAATCTATTATAAAATTTCACCAGATTATCCTGTCAAGCAGGATAATGACAAATGCCGCTTTCTTTTTCTTACCGCATATTCTTTTTTTTGTTAAATATGTCTTTTTTTCTGTATCGAATATTTGTTCAATCTATGTTATTATTTTATTGACTTTATGGGGAAAAATCCAGTGAAAGATAAAAATGGTTTTGTGCTAAAGGCGGCGGTTCCGCTTGCTGTTCTTTTTGCGGCGGGAATTTTTTTTCTTATGCGCATTGTCTCCGGGATTTCTACTCATGGCGCGGAATTTGAAGGCGAAGACAGAAACTATCATATTCTTGTTGTGGGGCAGGCGGACAGTTCCGTGTTTCTTAATCAGATTTTTGAAGGCGCAAAAAGCATGAGTCAGGACTATAGCGCGCTGGTGGAACTAAAATCCCCGGATTCTTTTGCGGAAAATATTTCGTTTCAGTCTTTAATTGATTACGGCTCGTTTGTAAATGCAGACGGAATCATTGCCTATGTAAGTCCTTCTTCTCTTCCGTTTGAATCAGTAAGCCGCATTGACGGCACAGAAATTCCTGTTATAACAATCGGACATTATCTTGCAGAAAATCCGCAGATTTCTTTTATAGGAAGCAACTATTCAAATCTTGGGCGCAGAATCGGCATTGAATCCGAAGAACTTTTTGAGCCAAACGGAAAAGCGTATATCGTTATAAGCGGAATTCCCGGAAGTCCCAATTACAGCAATCTTTTAAACAGCCTTCTGGATTATTACAAGGTCAAGGGAATTTCAAATTTTGAACTGTTTGACAAGTCGCTCAAGGAAAACAGAAAAAGCCTTGAAGAAATTCTTTTGCATGGAAAAACTGACTGCTGCGCTGTTGTCTGCCTTACAGAAGAGGACACAATTATGGCGCTTCAGCTTGTTGCGGCTTCTCCTGCTTCCGGGCGCATAAAAATTTTAGGCTATGGTGAAAATGAAACTGTAACAATGTATCTTGAAAAAGGAATTCTTTCCAAGCTCGTTTCGTTCAATCTTAACAAAATCGGCAGAGCGGCAATGGCGGAACTTTTTGAATACAGAAACAAAGGCTATGCGAACAGCTACATTACAGCTGACCTTCAAGTAAGGAGGGCTGAAAAAAAATGAAGCTTGCAGAAAACAAAAGCCTTCGATGGAAAATCATGGCAAGCATAGTTGCCGCCTTTCTTATAATGAGCGCGAGCCTTGCACTTACAATGCTCATGGAACATTATGTTTTAAAATCCGTGGGCGAATCCTACAAGTCAAATTCGGAATTGAATGTGTTTGCAAATGATTTGGCTCGGCTTGAAAATTCACTTGAGCTTTACATTGAATACAGAACATTTGAAAGCATTGACGCTTACTATGCAAGTTCAGCCAGAGTTGAAGATCTTTGCGATGCGATGCAGGATTCTCCTTCTACAAATGAAGTTCGCCAAAAAGAATATGTTGTAAATCAGCTTGCGCAATCTTTTCTATATTACAGTTCAAAGGCGGTTGCGGAACGAAGGGCAAACAGCACAAGCGGAAATTTTTATTTGCAGAGCCTTGAATGCTACAGGTTTCTTTTGGAGGAAATTCAAAAGCTGAACATTCTCTATATGCAGAACAACGCCGAATTTTACGCCGCGGACAGAAACAACATAAATTTGCTTTTTAAAGTTTACGCAGTTTTCTTTGTGCTTTTCTTTGTTTTTATTTTTGCCTTGCTGAATCTTCTGATAGGAAAAATCACCCGACCTCTTGCGGAAATTTCTTCGGTCGCGCTCCGTGTGGCTCAGCAGGATTTTAACGTTCCGCTTTTCAACAAAAAGTCGCATGATGAAATTGGAAACATCTGCCGTGCTTTTGACAGAATGATAATCAGCATAAGAGAATACATAGATAAAATTTGGGAAAAGGCTAGAACTGAAAACGAGCTTAGGGAACGCCAAATGGAAATGCAGGCTCTTTATGCGGATGCCCAGCTCAAGGCGTTTCAAAGTCAGATAAATCCGCATTTTTTGTTTAACACATTGAACACCGGGGCGCAGCTTGCCATGATGGAAGGCGCGGACAAAACTTGTTTTTTTATTGAGCAGACTTCGGATTTTTTTAGATATAATATTGCGCAAAAAGAAGATGCTTCAATTGATGATGAGCTTGGGCTTGTGGACAGTTTTGTTTACATTATGAAAGTCCGCTTTGGAAAAAGGCTTGAGTTTGTAAAAAATATTCCAGAACATAAATTTTCTCAAAGGCTTCCTGCGATGACTTTGCAGCCGCTGGTTGAAAACTGCATTCAGCATGGCTTGCAAAATTCCATGGGCAAAGTTTTTCTTTCTGTAAAGGAAACCGACGGCTTTGTTGAAATTCTTGTGGGCGACAATGGCAGCAAATTTGATTCTAGCGTGCGTGAAGAAATTTTAAAGGCTGCAAGAAGCGGCGGAATAAAATCTCTTTCTGCAAAAGAAAATTCTTTAGAAAGCAAAGGCGGAGAACATACGGGTATTGGGCTTATAAATGTTTTTTCGCGGCTTAGAATTTATTTTCATCGTGATGATGTTTTTGATATTTTTTCTGGAGAAGATTCAGAAATGAAATTTTTAATCAGGATTCCAAATGTATAATATTTTAACTTGTGATGACGAGCAGATTATGATTGACTCGCTTCAGTTTATAATCCGAAAAAATTTTGAAGGGCAGGTGAATTTGTTTTCCGCTTTGTCTGGAAGCGATGCTGTTTCGATTGTGAGCCGGGAAAAAATCGACATAATTTTTATGGACATAAATATGCCGGGAATGAGCGGACTTGATGCAATCAGCTGCATAAAAAGTCTTAAGCCTTCCGCAGTGATTATTGTCTTGAGCGCGTTTGATAAATTTCAGTATGCGCAGGAAGCCATGAACATTGGTGCATACAAATATATTACAAAGCCCGTGAACCGCAACATTGTGATTCAAACTGTGCGCAATGCCATGAATCTTGTTGACGAGCGCAACGGAACAACTTCTGGAAATTTGGAGCTTCAAAAAAAACTGGATATTGTTTATCCGATGATTGAAAGTGATTTTATTTATTCGTGCATTTTCAGCAAGGCGAAGAACGAAGATTTTAAAAGTTATCTTGATTATTTTAACATGAAAGTTGATGAATATTTTTTTGCCTGCATGGAAATTCCCGGCTCTGAAAAAAACATATACGAGGCTTGTTCTAAAATAAGAAAAATTGTTTCGCAAAAGTTCAAGTGCTTGGCTGGCTCGTTCATGGCAAATAGAGTCGCTGTTTTTGTTTCTATGGAAAATTCCGCGGAAACTTTGGAAGATGATTTTCATTCTGCGGCAAGGGAAATATTTACGCTTTTGTCTGTGGAAATCGGGCAGAAGCTTCGGGCTGGAATAAGCGACGTCTGCGGCAAACTTGAAGAAGTTTCTGAATGCTGCAAAGATGCGATTCAGGCTTTGAACAGAACTTCTCCAGACGGTGGACTTTTGTTTTCTGATGAGCTTTTGAATTCTTCTAGCGGCGATGAAAAAATTCAGGAATTGTGCGAGCGCATTTTGAACCGTTTAAAACTTGGCGATGCTGCTGGAGTTCAATTTTTGGCGGAACTTTATATTGGAGAGCTTTACGAGCAGAATTTTTCGCTGGACAAAATAAAAGGAAATGTTTTTGAAATTTTGATTGAAGCAAAGAATTCCGCAAAGTCCGCAAGCTCTTCCTGGAAAAATGCCGCGTTTGAAAATATTTTTTCTGACTTGAGCAAGATTGATTCTAAGACAGAACTTTTGAATTTTTTTAAGAACAGACTTTCCGAGTGCGCGGCTTTTATTTGCAGTTCAAAAGATGAAAAGGAAAATCCTCTTGTAAAAAAAGTTTTTGGATATATTCAGGAACATATTGCGGAAAATTTTTCACTTGATGATGCGGCTTCTTTTGCAGGCGTAAGTTCTTTTTATTTGAGCAAACTCTTTAAAGAAGAAACAGGCGAAACTTTTATAAACTACGTGACGGACAGGCGGTTGGAAAAAGGTCGGCTCATGCTTTGCGAAACCGAGCTTTCCATAAAAGAAATTTCTGCGGAAATTGGCTACAACGACCAGAATTATTTCAGCAGAATTTTTAAAAACAAGTTTGGAATTTCGCCCACTGATTTTAGAAACACAAATAGAAATTCGGAGTCATTATGAAAAAAATTTTTTTAGTTTTGTCAGTTTTACTTTCGTTTGTTTTTGCCGGATGCGCAAAGAGCAAGAGAACTTTTTCCGTGCAGAAGCAAAATTCTTTTGTGGACGAGAAAAAAACTACAATTGGATTTTCTATAGACACTCTTGCAATTGAGCGGTGGCAGCGGGACTTGGATGTTTTTATGGCGCGCGCAAGAGATTTTGATGCGGACGTTATTGTTCAGAATGCGGGCAACAATGTTGAAGTTCAGAAAAAGCAGCTCATGTATCTTCTGGATAAAAATGTTGACGTGGTTGTTGTTCTTGCAAAAGTCGCGGATTCTCTAAAAGACGAAATTGAAAAAATCCGCGCTAAAAATATTCCTGTCATTGCCTACGACCGCCTGATTTTGAACACAAAAATTGATTTGTACATTACGATTGACTCTGGACAAGTCGGCGTGATTATGGGAAAAGAGCTTCAGCGTATTGCGCCTTTGCGAAACTGGCTTTGCATTCTGGGACCGCAAGAAGACTACAACATGGAAATGCTTTTGCGCGGACTTAGCGGAACTATAAAAACTTCCTTGCCGATTATAAATGAAATTTTTTACACGCAGGACTGGAACTATGATTTGTCTCGGCAGAAAATGCTTGACGTTATTACAAGCGGAAAAATTCCGGGCGCGATTATCTGCGGAAACGATGCGGTTGCGGACAGCGTGATTTCTGTTTTGCAGACTTACTATCCAGACAAGCACATTCCAATCTGCGGACAAGACGCCGACATTGCCGCTTGCCAAAATATTGTGCGCGGACTTCAGGACTTTACAGTTTACAAGCCGATTGTGGAGCTTGCCAGAACTGCCGCTGAAATTTCTGTTAGAGTTGCACGTGGAGAAAAAATCCAGTCGCTTTCTAATTTAAAATCAATCGACAATAACTTTGCGGAAATTCCTGCGATTCTTTTAGCTCCTGTTCTGGTTACAAAAAACAATATGGACGACGTTATAATTGATTCCGGCTTCCACACTTATGGTGAAGTTTACATGGAATAGTTTTATAGATATAATTGTTGCAAAAAGGAAATTTTGGGGTTCAAATGAAAGTTGTTACAAAAGCTGAGCTTGATGAATGTTTTGATTATATAAATAAATGCCGCGCGGAAGTTGCAAAGCGTGTTGTTGGCCAGAAAGATGTTGTGGACGGAATTATCACAGCGTTGATTGCGGGCGGTCATGTTCTTCTTGAAGGAGTTCCGGGGCTTGCAAAAACATTGGCGGTAAAAACTTTTGCTGATGTTTCAGGACTTGAATATAAAAGAATTCAGTTTACGCCGGATCTTCTTCCTGCTGATGTTAGCGGAACTTTAATTTATGAGCAGGGCACTGGAAAATTTTCTGTTAGGAAAGGACCTGTGTTTTCAAATCTTGTTCTTGCGGACGAAATAAACCGCGCGCCGGCAAAAGTTCAGTCTGCGCTGCTTGAAGCTATGGCGGAACATCAGGTTACAATCGGTGAAACAACTTACAAATTGAACGAGCCGTTTTTTGTTCTTGCCACACAGAATCCGATTGAGCAGGAAGGAACTTACAGTTTGCCGGAAGCTGAGCTTGACCGTTTCTTGCTTAAGCTTCTTATTTCGTATCCTACGCCGGAAGAAGAAATTTCAATTATAAAATCTGAAGGCAGAGCAGATGAAATTCCTGTTAACAAAGTTTTTTCCGCCGTTGCTCTTCAAAAATGCCGGGATGCTGTGGACGCTGTTACTGTTGCTGACAAAATGCTTGCCTACATAGTTTCAATTGTAAACTTTACAAGAGCCGATGTCGCATTAAAAATGAACCGCCGAAATGACATTCAGCGTTACATTTCGTTTGGAGTTTCACCGCGCGCTGGAATTGCACTTTTAAGATGCGCAAAAGTTCATGCGCTTTTTGAAAACAGAAGCTTTGTTCTTGCGGAAGATGTTCAGGCTGTTGCAAAGCCGGTTTTAAGGCACAGACTTGTTTTGAATTATGAAGCCGCTGCGGATAATATTTCTGCGGACAGCTTGATTTCAAAAATCATAGACTTGATGCCAGTTCCATGAAAAACGACATAAGCCGCCGTGCTTCCCTTTTGCATTTATCTTCTCTTTCTCTTGCTGAAAAAATGAAGAGCGGTTCATTCCGTTCGCTTTACCGTGGACGCGGAATTGAATTCAGCGGAGTCCGTGAGTATCTTCGCGGAGATGATGTGCGCGCAATCGACTGGAATGTTACGGCAAGAATGGGAAAGCCTTTTGTAAAAGTTTTTGAAGAAGAGCGGGAACTTGATGTCTTTATAGTTGCCGACGCTTCTCTTTCAATGTGCGTTGGAACAAGCCAGCAGACAAAACTTGAAAAAGCAATGGAGTGCGCTTCTCTTTTGACGCTTGCTTCATTTTATAATTCCAGTCCTGTTGGCGCAGTTGTTTTTGACGGCGAGCTTGAATTTTTTTGTTCCCCGGAATCTGGAAAAAAACATTCGCTCATGCTTCTGTCTCATTTTGAACTTGATAGAAAAAAACAAAAGCCTGGTTCTGTTCTTGACAGCGCGCTTAGAGGAGCAGAAAAACTTTTAAAGAAAAGAAGCCTTGTTTTTGTTATTTCTGATTTTAGGGCTGCGGAATGGCAGGCTTCTTTTGCGCGCCTTTGCCAGAAAAATGATGTCATTGCAATAAAGATTGTTGATTCCTCTGATGACAATATTCCTTCTGTTGGCTCTGTTCTTTTTTCAGATCCGGAAACAGGATACGAAGCAGTTCTTCCGACTTCAAGCCAGAAATTTATCCGTGGGTGGAGAGAAGAAAATGAGCAGCGCAATGAAAACTGGTTTAAAGAATGTGCGCGCCACGGAGGAATTCCTTTGTTTATAAGCACTGTTCAAGATCCTGCCGCAGAGCTTATAAAATTTTTCAGCAGCAGGCACAGACATTCGTTTTAGGAAAATGGCATGAAGAAAAATCGTTGCTTTGTTTTTGGCTTGTGCTTTTTGATTCAGTTTTTGGCTGCGCAGAATTCAAATGAAAATACAGCGTCTTTTGGAACGCAAGTTATGGTTCCGCGCGATGTCTTTATTGGCGATAGCGGACAGATTCAGTATTCGTTCAGAACGCCTGTAGATTTTTTTTCTTTTGCAGATCCGTCAATGATAAAAGATGAAGTTCTTTCGCTGAATCTTTCTTCAAAGGATTTTTTAGAAAACCCGGAAGACTGTCTTGTTACAAAATCAGTTCTTGTGAGGAACGGCGTAAACTACAATCTTTGCATAACGATAATTCCCTGGAAAACCGGAACAATAAAATTTAAAGAATTCAGCTTGGAAAAATTCTGCAGCGGACAAAAAAAGAATACGCAGGAAAATGTTGATTTTAGGATTCAGCTTGCGCCGGTTACAATTCTTTCGCTTGTAGAAAAGCTTGAAGTAAATAATTTAAAGTCTCCGCAGGCTCCACTTTTGCTTCCTAACACAAATTATTTTTTGTGGATTGCAGGCTTTTTAGTCGCCGGATTTTTTTCGCTGTCTTGCATTGTCTTGATAAGGCTTCCGCATATTTTGAAAAAACTGAAATTTTTAAGAGAACAGTTTGAGCTTTACAGAAATGCAAAACGGACAAAGAAAAAACTTTCCGCGCTTTTAAAAAAGAAAATTGACGATAAAGATTTTTGCGAAAAATGGCAGCTTGCAATCCGCGAGTATTTAGAATTTAGATTTGCAGTTTCATTTTGTTCTGTGCCTGGAAAAAATGTCGGCGCAAAAATATTTGACATAATGAACGGTCTTGCAGGAGAAAAAGTTTCCGAGGCAATTGAATCTCTTTCATGTTTTTTTGTGCGCACTGATTACATTCGGTTCGCAAGCGGTTCAATTGATTCCAAGCTTTTGCCGGCGGAAACGCATCAGGCTTTGTTTGTTAAAAACGAAAAAAAATCAATGGTTGCGGAAACTTGCAAGATAATTGATTTGCTAGAAAAAGGGGAATAGGAGAAAAAAGTGTTTGAATTTGAAAATCCTCCGGCATTTTTTCTTTTGCTTTTAATTCCGGTGCTTTATATTTTGCGTTATATAAAAATTTTTTCACGGCTTTCTTTGCCTTTGAATTTAAGCGACTGGAATGGAAGCAATTTTAAGTGGAAAGGAAATGCAAGAAAATTTCTTTCTGTTTTTGGAAGAGCTGTTTGCGTCTTGTTTTACATTTGCCTTGTTTTTGCTTATGCGGATCCTGTTTTTCATCTTCAGCAAAAAGTTTATTCTTCAAAAGGCGCGTCAGTTGTTTTTGTTTTGGACGTGAGCCCTTCGATGGCCGCAAAAGATATTGGTTCACAAAGTCGTCTTGAAGCTGCAAAAAATTCCATTGTTTCCATGGCGGAAATGAATGGCGGCGCAGAGCTTGGTCTTGTTGTGATGGCTGAAAATGCCGCTGTTTTAGTTCCTCCAACAATGGACAGAAAATTTTTTTTGAACCGGCTTAAAACTGTAAGTGTCGGGGAGCTTGGAGACGGAACTGCGATTGGAACAGGTCTTAGCTGCGCAATTTATCATCTTGAAAAATCAAAGTCGCCTAAAAAAAGCATTGTCCTTATCACTGACGGAGAAAATAATTCAGGCGCAGTTCATCCTCATACTGCGGCTCGTCTTGCTGTTAATAAGGATATTTCGCTTTACATTCTTGGCGTGGGAACAAGAGGCGTTGTTCCGATTGATTACGTAGATCCAAAGTCAAATAAAATTTATTCAGGCTATCTTGAATCGAAATTCGACACGTCTTCAATTGCACGGATTGCGTCAGAGGGAAACGGAAAATTTTTTGAGATTGAATCTCTTTCCGCATTGTCGCAAGCAGTTTCTTCAATTTCAAAAAATGAAAATGTTGCGCAAAGCTATTACATAAAAAATCAGGATATATTTTATTACAGACAATTTTTGATTGCCGCTGTTGTTTTGGCTTGCCTTGCCTGGATTGTGCGCAGATTTCTTTTGCAGGAGACTTTATGAATTTTTCTGTTGAAAATCCATTTATGTTTTATCTTTTTATTCCTCTTGTTTTTGCGCTTGTTTTTGTTGTGGCGCGTTATCTTCGCTTAAGAAAAAATATCTGCGGAAAAGTTTTTGAATTTAAAAACGGCTCTTTTAGAATTTCAGTTTGTTTTTGGAGCAGAACTTTTTTTAGATTTTTAAGTGGAATTTGTGTTGTTCTTGCGCTTGCAGGAATTTCGTTTGGAACTGATTCTGTGCCTGTTCAGAAAAACGGAAAAGCTGTTTCGCTTGTGTTTGACATTTCTTATAGCATGGAAGCAAAAGATGCGCCCGGCGGAATTTCAAGGCTTCAGGCAGTTTCAAGTTATGCAAGAGAACTTTTGGATAGAATGAACGGATGTGCGGTTTCTGCTGTTCTTGCAAAGGGAGATGGAATTATTGCTGTTCCGCTTACAGAAGATTTTCAAAGCGTAAGAAGTTTAATAGAAAATCTTTCGCCTTTGCTTATGACTTCCGAGGGAACAAGTCTTGGCAATGGAATAAAATCCGCACTTTCTTCGTTTCCTGAACAATCTTCGGCGGCTTCGTTTATCTGGCTTTTTACCGACTGCGAGGAAACAGACAGCAGCCTTCAGTCTTCTCTTTCTGAATGTTTAAAAGCTGGAATTCCAGTTGTGATTATTGGATTCGGTTCTGAGCGTGAAAGTGAAATTTTTGCAGGCGACGGAATTACAAAAGTAAAAACAGCTTTAAGATCCGGCAGCATTGAAAAAATGATTTTGTCGTTAAAAGAAAAATTTGTTTCGTCCAAAAGAAATAGCTCTGCACCTTCTGTTGTTTACATTGATGCTTCGGAAATGGGCTCTGCCGCCGCAATTTTAAAAATGCTTGACCTTAACGGTTCATTGCCGTCGGTTTCTTATGAAGTTCAGAACACACAGCGTTACGGACTTTTTATTTCGCTTGCAATTTTATTTTTCCTTGCTTCGATTATTTTTGGCGAGCTTGATATTGCAGGCGGAAAGAAAAAATTGATTTCATCAGTTTCCGCAGCTTCTCTTGTTTTTTTGTTTACAGGATGCTCTCCGCATTTTTATGACGGCATGAGAATTTTTGAAGGAAAACTTGACTGGTCTAAGCAGGATTATCAAAATGCAGTCGGAGATTTTTTGGAAACAGCTTCAAATGCACAAGCCCGCGGAGATTCCCTTGTTGAGCAATATGCGGTTTTTGGGCTTGGCTCAACTTATCTTATGCAAGGTGAAACTGATGCCGCGTTAAAAAGATTTTCGCAAGTGTATGAAAATGCTCCAGATAAAATTAAATTTGCAATTCTTTACAACTCTGGAATAATTGCGCATCGTAACGGAGATTATAAAGCCGCAACTGATTTTTTCAAAAAAGCAATTTTAATAGACAGCACAAGCATAAATGCAAAAATCAACCTTGAGCTTTCTCTAAGGGAAAATTCAGAGCATTCAAGAGATGCGGCGCAAGAACTTGTGCCTTTGTCGGAAAACAAAGAAGAGCAAAATATTCAAAATGCGCTTTATTCTATAATTCGGGAGGATGAAAGACAGCAATGGAAAAATATGCAAAAAGATTCAGAACGGACTTCCCGCGATTATTAATTTTTATCTTGCTTTTTACGCAGGCATTTTCTGTTTTTGCAAAGCCAGTTTCATGGAACTATTTATGGAGCTTGCGGTTCAGGCAAAATCAGGAAACTTTATTTACAGAAACAGACAACTCATTTTATGTTGAAATAGAAGGCGTTACTCCAGACAGCATTCAGCTTGCCGTGAATTCTCTTCCGCATAATGTAAGTTTTGTTTCGTCAAAAAAAGAAACCGTTATGATTAAAAGCGGAAACGGACAGAATGAAAAATATTCAGCAGGAACAAGAATTACAATCTGGATGAAATTTTTAAAAACCGGATTTTATAAAATCAGTCCAATCGATCTTGTTATAAATGGAAGCTTTTATCAGATTCCGTTTAATCCTGTTGAAGTTTTTGAAAATCCAAAATTTATAAATCCGCAAGTTTCAGTTTCTTTCAACAATCTGAATTTTCCTTCAAGAGGAAAAAATGCTGAAGCTTATGAAGGTCAGCACATTATTTTTACCGTGAATGTGAAATATGCGAATTCTGTAAAAAATATTTCCTGGAATATTCCGGAAGATTCTGTATTTAAAAAACTTCGGGAATTCAATTTTTCTAATGAAGATTCTTTTTCTACAGAATTCAAGCCCGTTGCTGTGTTTGACTGGCAGCCTTTAAAATCCGGAAACTGGACTCTCCCTGAAATTTTTGTTACGGCGGTTTCATACAACGGAACAATCAGCGATATAAAATGTCCGCCCATTGCATTTAAAGTTCATGAAAAAAAATCAGCAGTCAGCGAGTCAAAACAGGAAAGTCCTTTTGCCTACGCTTTTATAGAGCCTTCAAATTATGATAAAAATGTTTCCAAGTCGGAAGCCAAAAATTACGACATTTTGAATTTAATTGAACTTCACAAAAAGGAACGCCATTCAATTCCGTTTTTTAATTCAGCATTTAAAGAACGAAGGCAAATTGAACTTTCTGTTGGACTTTCGCCGTCTGGAGTTGAGCCGAGTGTTGTTTTCTTTGCCATAATGTTTTGCGCTGTTTTTATTTTGCTGGCTGTTTCAGTTTTGCTTTTTATTTTCAAGCGGAAAAAAACGTGCGCAATTTTTGTTTCTATATTTGTAACGCTTGCGGTTTTCCTATCGATTTACGGCTACCATTTGTTCAGTTCCCGCGGAATTTATGCAGGCGGAACAATGAGTCCGATTCCAGAAAAAACAGCTCCAACAGGTGTAACCATTCAGGCTGGAAGCGTTGTTTCTATAATAAGAACTGCGGGCGGCTGGATGTACATAAGGCACAATGACACTTACGGCTGGGTTTCTGCGGAAAATGTTTATCTAATAAAATAGCAAGGAATTTAAAAATGGATTTTGGTGATATTTTGTCGCAATGGGATTCTATTCAGAAGAAGCCTGTTCAAAAAAACAAAGGACCGCAGATTTGCCGCAAAAAAGCAAATGCGCCCACAAAAGAAGAAAAAGAAGCCGCGCGCCAAGGTTATTCTTACGAGCAGATTATGGAGCAGGACAGCAAGAAGCGCATAAATCCTATGGAGCTTTGGCTTAGGCGATATGGCACGGTAGACAAAGACAAGGCGTTTGAAGAAAATGCACGTCAGGAAAAACTGAATGACATAAATTATTTAAAGACGCTTGCTCCAGAAGCTACAATAGATTTACATCAGCTTACAAGAGAAGAAGCCTGGGACAAACTTAAAATTTTTGTTGACAGCTGCTATATTCGGAAGCTCAAGAAAATTCTTATCATCCACGGAAAAGGAAATCACAGCCACGGAACAGATCCAGTTCTTGGGCAAGTTGTGCGCCTTTTTATTGAGCAGGACAAACGCCTTGGAACTTCCGGCCATCCAGATAGAAATCACGGCGGTTCTGGAGCGACTTGGGTAATAATAAAAAATTAGATTTTTTCAATTGATTTATTTACTGGATTTTAGTAAGTTTAATTTTAAGAGTTGTTTGCTGATATGGAAGATTTGTATAAAGTTTTGAATGTTGAAAAAAATGCCTCTGCGGAAGAAATCAAAAAAGCGTATAGAAATTTAGCATTTAAATTTCATCCAGACAGAAATCCGGGCGATAAATCCGCGGAAGAAAATTTTAAAAAGATAAACGAAGCCTATTCAGTTTTAGGTGATGAAATAAAACGCCGCCAGTATGACCAGTACAACATGAACGGCTTTTCTGAAAATTTTCAGCAGAATGGCAGATTTTATCAAGGCGACCCTTTTGCGGATTTTTTCAACAACAGAAATTATCAGTATACTTACACTTATTCTTCAAAAAATTCAGAGAACAAAAAAGGCTTTTCTGTAATCGGATTTTTCTTAAGCGTAATTCAAATTTTGTTCTGCTTCTTGGGATTTACCACAGTTGGCAGGTGGAGCTTTTTGCTCGGCATTTTATTTTTTATCGGGCTGGTCAATGGAATAAAATCAGCGGCAGGAAATTTAAAGTGGATTCTTGCGGAATAAAAAACTGAAAGGAAATTTTAATGGAAAACAATTCAGGCATTGTTGTTTATACTGATGGCGGCTGCCGCGGAAATCCTGGCTGCGGAGGCTGGGGCTGCGTTATCATTGACGGTGAAAAAGAATATAAATTTTCCGGCGGAGAAAAACTTACAACGAACAACCGCATGGAACTGATGGCGGCAATAAGCGCGCTGAATTCAATTGCTGAAAATGCGCTTTGGAAAAATCAGCATATTTCAGTTTATTCAGACAGCCAATATGTAAAAAACGGAATAACTTCTTGGATTCAAAACTGGAAAAAAAACGGCTGGAAAACTTCCGCAAAGAAACCTGTTCTTAACAAAGATTTGTGGGTTCAACTTGATTCGGTTTACAATCTTCTTGACATTGAATGGAAGTGGGTCAAAGGTCATGCGGGCGTAAAGTACAACGAAATTTGCGACGAGCTTTGCAACTTGGAAATGGACAAGCAAGGGTAAAACTTATTCGCAATTTTTCTGTAAAGAGAATATTTTTTACTCTATAAAGATGTAATCGTTGAAATAAACCGCGCGGATTTGCCCCATTACAAGATTTTCGTTTATTTTTTGAAGCAATTCCTCTTTTATTAAATTTTCTCCTTTTGCCCGGATTTGGCTGAAAGTGAGTGCGGAAAAATAATTTGTAAAAATCGATTTTATCTGCCGTTCCTTTAGCGAAAGCTCTTCAAACAACGCTTTGTCTTCCGCAGGATACGAAAACCAAGGGGAAACTACAATTACAGCCTGCTCGTCTTTTTCTGAATTTTGTTTTGTGAAAATGCGAATCTGCCCGATGTCCGTGAACGCATCCATGCTTTTTTCTTTTCCTGAACTCATGTTTGTGATTTTTTTTGGACTTGGATCTGATTTTCTGTATGCGCTTGCAGGATTTTCTTTTGTGAATATATAAAAGGCGATTGTAACAATTATTATCGTAAGAATAATTGCGGCTGCCAGCGCGAAAAGAAATTTGTTCAGTTTATTCAGATTCATATAATAAATTCCTTTAGCAAAGAAAGTGTTCTGGTTGTTGCGTTTCCGTTTTCATCGAATGTTCCGGGAATCCTTGCAGTCAGCTCGATGAAATTTTCAAGCCATTCTTCTTTTTCAATTGTTCCGTTTTTTCTTGCAAGCTCAACCAAGCTGGCTCTTTCCATTGGGATTTTAAATTTCCGCTCTTTGCCAAGAAGATTTTCTGTAAGCACCGAAATTATTTCTTCAAAGCCGAGTTCTGTTTTTGCGCTCGCATGAATTGCTTCTGGAAATGCTTTGTTCAGCTGGGAAACAGTGATGAAATTTTCTTTTACAAGATCGAACTTGTTTAGAATAATTGCTTGCGGAATTTTTTCAGCGTGAATTTCTTTTAGAACTTTCTGCACTTGCTGATATTGTTTTTCGCAGTCAGGATCAGAAGCGTCAACTACAATCAAAAGAAAATCAGAAAGCGAAGTTTCTTCCAGCGTGGATTTGAATGCGTCGATTAAAGTATGCGGAAGATTTGAAATAAATCCGACTGTGTCCGTCATTAAAACAGAGGATGCCTCTGAAAGCGCGAATTTTCTTGTGGTTGGATCTAGCGTTGCAAAAAGCTTGTTTTCTACAAGAACGTCCGCCCCGGTAAGCGCATTTAGCAAGCTTGATTTTCCTGCGTTTGTGTAGCCGACCAAAGAGCAAGTTGCGGTTGCGGTTCGTTCCCTTTGCTTGCGCTGAATGTTTCTGTTTATTGCTACTTGCGCAAGTTCTTTTTTTATCTGAACGATTTTGTCTTCTATTTGACGGCGGTCAAGTTCCAGCTGAGTTTCGCCGCTTCCTTTGTTTCCGAATGAGCCGCCTCTTTGCCGAGCCATGTCTCCGTAAGTGTGGCTTAACCTTGGCAGTGAATATTGGAGCTTTGCAAGATCTACTTGAAGGCTTGCTTCTTTTGTCTGTGCGCGTGAATCAAAAATTCTTATTATTACTTCATTTCTGTCAAAGACCGGCATATTGGCAAGTTTTTCCCAGTTGCGCTGCTTGGACGGATCTATTTCCCAGTCAAAAATTATGCAGTCCGCAAAAACTTCCTTTGCCTTGTCCACAATTTCCTGAGCTTTTCCCGTTCCCATTCCGTAGGCGGGAGTCGGCTCTATGCGCGTAAGCACGATTGTTCCGGCAATTTCCATGTCCAGCGTCTGCACTAAATTTTGTAGTTCCTTTGGCTCTGGATTTCCGTTTTTTTTATCTGGCGCGCCGACTAAAAGGCATTTTACTTTGCGTTCTTGCTCTTGCTGAATTTCAATCATAAAATTCATTATACATTTTAAAATAAACAAATGAAAGTGCGGCTTAATTTTTGCATTATGCTAACTTTACGCTTGATTTTTCTTCGGAATTTTCAGAAAATAAATGTGCTAAACTTTTTTATCCTTATGTCGAAAATTTATAAGTTCAGGACTCTAAAAGAAAATGCCGGAATTTGAAAAAGAACAAAAAATCTGTAAATCTTCCTCTTCTTCCTCGGAGCATGGACTTATGAAAAAAGCTCTTGAAATGACAAAGCAAAACAAGCCTTGCACTTCGGGACTTCTTTCAAAAATTACAAAATCATCATTAAGGACAAAAAATATGACTAAGGCAATTGTTGAGCAGAACGGAATCTTTACAATAAAAGAAAATCTTGAAACTTCATCGGTAAAGCAAGATCCGGGCTTAAAGGCTTTAGTTGATTCTGTTTTAAAATAAATTTTACGGGCGAAGTCCGTCTACAATAAATTCTTTTGGAAGGCGGGCAGGCGCATTGTTTTTTACAGAAGCCCAAGTTACATCAGCTTCCGCGCAAATGTGTCCGTCTTCTTTTTTTATAGTCTGATGAAAAGTTCCGCTTACAGCTCCAAGTTTTACAGGCGTTGTTTCGATTATCAAGTTGTCATCAAGAAACGCTGAATTTTTATAAAAAATATCAATATGCGTTACGTAAAGATAATATCCAGCTTCTACAATTCCCTTGTAGTTGAATCCAATCTGGTGCAGATAATCCATGCGCGCCGTTTCAAGATAGTTCAGATAAACCGCATTGTTTACGTGGCTGTAGCTGTCGCATTCGTAAGAACGAACTGTAAGATTTGTTGTGTAAGTCATTGATGCTCCGTGCTTTTTAAGCGTCTTCGTTTACTTCAATATGGAAATTCTGCATAAGGGAAACGAAAGAAAAAATTTCTTTGTATACACCGATGCACATCTGCTTGAGCTTTCCTTCTGCAAAATGGTCTATGTCTTTCCAGTTTCGTATTAAAGTTGGATGAGGCTTTATGCAGTCTTCAAGAACCATTTTAAGGTTTCTTCCATAAGTAATGAAAAGATTTACAGAGCCAAGAATAATTCTTGCGGCGGATGTGTTTACAAAATTCAGTGTTGAATGAATTATGTTTCTTGATTCCTTGTCGCGTTCTGTGCGCGGAAGATGAGTTTTCATTTTTAAGCCGAGGTCAACGCTGTCGTCAAGGCTGTTGTCCAAAGCTATTATTTTGTCTGCGTTTTCAACAAGCTGATGGAAAGCTTCGCTCATTGGAGTTGCCAGTTGCTGACTTGCCCATTCGCCGCGGACAAGAAGAATGTCAGAAAGTTCCTTTACATCTTTTTTTACGTAGTCAAGAATAAATTTCTTTAAATATGAAAGCGGCTCGCAATATTCAAACTTTCCGATTTCCTTGCGTTCAAAAGGTGCGCTTCCTGCTTCTGTGTAAAATTTGAGTTTTTCTATCTGGGTTGTTCCAAAAATTTGGTTCAGCAGAACTTCAATTTTTCCTTCCGTCTGCTTTTCTTTTAGAGCAGTCAAAGTGTTTTCCGCCTGCTTTTTTACTTCCGTGATAAAATCGTCAACGATGTACAAATCTTTTGCCGCGTAAACTTCGTTGTAAGACGGATCTTCGGAAATAAGCTGAATGAGCATTTCCACAATTTTGTTTTCTTTTAAATAGCGGATTCTTGCAAGAATTTTTTTCCAAACGCCCGGAGAAACTGGATCTGCGCCTTTTACTTTTTTTATCAGCTTGAAAACATCGTCCCAAGAAGAATCGAACGGAAGCGACCAGTCGACATCCATAAAATTTTTCAAGTCTTCAAGAACATAAGTTCCGCTTATAGGCATGAATCTTGGCGGATTTGAAAAGTTGTGTTCTTTAAGCGAACTGTCGAATTTTTTGAGCATAAAGAAATAATCGAACTGCACGAAATTTACAAAGCCCATGAGTTTTGTGTAAACGCCATCGATTGCAGAAATTTTGTTGCTGTCGAATTCTGCGGAAAATGCGTCCACGTAAAGTTTGGTCTGCTCAAAAACTTCTTTTAGCGGCTTTTTCTTTGCGGCGTCTATAATTGCAAGTTCCGAAATATTCCCTAGCGATTCCAGCTGTTTGTCTGAAAGAGAATTGTCGATTACAATCCGCTTAAATGCTTTTGGATTTATAGACTGAACCATTGCCTGCGCCGGCGAAATGGCTTTATATATTTCATAGAAGAATTTTGCAAAGCTTGGATCTATTTCGTTAGAAGAAGTCTTGTAAAAATGATATTTAGTCTTAGAAAGGCTTTTTGCAATGTTTTTTAAGGCGCGTTTTTTTGCGGCCTCTGGACTGTTTCCTCCAAAGAATGAATTGAGCAAGTCCTTAAAAAAGTTTCGATTCCCCATGCGGAAAATATACCTAAATAAACGAGCTTATTCAAGGCGGTTGACTTGCAATGACAAACTTAAAGAAAACTTGTATACTGAAAAAATGACAGAATTATTAGCTCCTGCGGGAAATATTGAAGCGCTTGATGCTGCTATAGGCGAAGGCGCGGATGCAGTTTACATGGGTTTGAAGAGTTTTAATGCAAGACTCAGATCTTCAAATTTTGCCTGGAATCAGTTTGAAGCTGCTGTTCAAAGCGTGCATCGGCTTGGCAAAAAAATTTATGTGACTGTAAATACTGTTTGTGAAGAAAACGAAACAGAGCGTCTTTATAGATTTCTTTCATATTTAAATAAAATCGGACCGGATGGAATAATTGTTCAGGATTTTGGCGTAATCAGAATGTGCCAGGAATTTTTCCCGGACTTGGAGCTTCATGCGTCAACCCAGATGAATGTTGAAAGCGCGGCTGCTGCGAATCTTTTGTGCAAGCAGGGCGTAAAGCGTGTTGTTGTTGCCCGAGAGCTTGGACTTGAGGAAATCCGCGCGATAAAGGCAAAGACAAATGCCGAGCTTGAAATGTTTGTCCATGGCGCGCTTTGCGTAAGTGAAAGCGGGCTTTGCCTTTTTTCAAGCTATCTTGGCGGAAAATCAGCTAACCGCGGAGTTTGCACTCAGGCTTGCCGCAGAATTTATTCAGCAGAAATTCCCGGAACTGTTGCAAACGGATATTATTTTTCCCCTTGCGACTTGGAGCTTATTTCCCATGTTCCAGAACTTATGGAAGCCGGAGTTGACAGCTTTAAAATTGAAGGCAGAATGAAAAGCGCGGAATATGTTGGAGCTGTTACTGCCGCCTACCGTTACGTAATGGATCATTGGCGCGAAGATAAAAAAGGCTCAATTGCGGAAGGAAAGCGAATTTTAAGCACAGATTTTGCGCGTTCAAAAACCGATTATTGGTACGGCTTTAAATCCGTGGAAGAAGGCGTTGATTCTGCCGGTGAAAAAATTTTGAATCCAAAGCAGGCTGGAGGAACTGGAATTTTCCTTGGAAAAATAAACCAAACAAGACCGGCTTCCGCTTCTGAAAAAGAACAATACTCATCTTCTTTGGAAAAGAAACAAGAATTTTCTATTCAGATGGCGACAATTTTTGGCGGCGACTACAATCCTGATCCGGGAGACAGCATCCGACTTCATAAAAAAGATGATACAGGCCGAGAAAGCCACAAAATCCGTGTTCTTTCCGAAGATGAAAAAGGCTCAAGGTGGATTGATATTCCTTCGGGATTTTCCAAGGGAGACAGCGTTTATCTTTTGCAGACAAAATCTATGTCCAAGCGTTACAAAAGAGTGCTTCCGTCCGACCTTTCAAAATTTAGAAAGCAGCCTGGCCCGGAACGTTTGCCGATTCTGGATCTTACTCCGCTTGCAAAAAATGAGCTTAGTTGGTTTCCAGAAGGGCTTTACATTCAGGTTTCGACTGTGGCGGACGCGCATATCGTTTCTTCGCTTCATCCTGTGCGGCTTATACTTGAACTTAATGCTGAAACAACTTACGACCTTTTAAATAAGGATTCGCCTGCCAAACCATTGCTTCCGTACAGCAAAAAAATGCTCGTGATTTCGCTTGATCCATTTTTCGCTGAAGGAAAATCCGAGGAATTTGAAAATATTATTTCTGCGCTTGTGGAAAAAGGATATTCAACTTTTATTGTAAACAACATTGCGCACATAAATATCCTGAAAAAGTACAAGGTGAATTTGATTGCCGGTCCTTATCTTTATACTTTTAACCGTTGGGCTGTAAGTTTCCTTGAAAACAGCAATATTATGGCGTTGCAGTCTCCTGCGGAAAATTCAGAAAAAAATCTTGAGGGCATTTTTGAAAATTCTGCGGAACGTTCCCGTGTTCTTCTTAGCGTTTTCTCTTATCCTGTTTTGTTCCGAATGAGATTCAAGCTTCCAAATGATTATGATTTTACTTATTTTAGCGACAAAGAAGGCATGGGATTTAAAGTTAATTCAACGCCGGACGGTTCGTTTGTAATGCCTGAATATCCGTTCAGTCTTTTGGACAAAATGGAAACTTTGAAAAGCAAAGGCTGGACACATCAGCTTATAGATTTTTCAAAGACAAAGATTTTAAAGAGCGACATAAGAAATCTTGTTTCGATTATCCAGAAGCATGAATTTATAGAAGGAGCTTCCCGCTTTAACTGGAAAAATGGATTTTATAATCCAGAAAAAATGGAAGCTTATCAGGCAGCTCAAGCTAGAAATGCCCAAGCTGCAAAAGACAATAAAAAGCGAAAATAGTTTTTGCGAAAACAAACTGATTAACATTTTCATTAGTATGATAACCAGTTTGTCATTGTTGTGCTTGCTATTTTGTCATTCCCCGACTTGATCGGGGAATCTGCGATTTGCACATGGATTATCAGGTCAAGCCCCGATAATGACATAAAAATGCAAAAACAAGCATTCGGCTTAAATGCTAGAATTCCAAATCTTCTTCTGGAGGCTCGCAAAATTCTTCAGGCGCGGCTTCAAGAGATTCTTCTTTTGCTTTTTTGCCAGATGATTTTTTTGGAGCGGGAAGAGCTTTTTCTTCTTCAGTCTTTTTTGGAATCGGCTTAAAATCAACGTGCTCTGCGATAATTTCTATGATGCTGCGCTTTTTGCCGTCTTCAGTTTGCATTGTTGTTTGCTTGAGCCTTCCGACTACACGGATTCCTCTTCCTTTTGGACACCATTTTTCGCAAAGTTCAGCGGTTTGCCCGAAAGTTGCAACATCAAAGTACGAAACTTCATCAACATAATTTCCGTCGCTGGCTTTGTACTTTCTGTTTACGGCGATTGGAATCCGGCAGAATGAAGCTCCGTTTTTGCAGCTTTTTCTTTCTGGCTGGCGGACAACATTTCCTTCCAGAATAATTTGATTCAAGGCGTTCATAAAATCCTCCATAAAAATAAAATAGTTTTTCCGAAGCTTTTTGCTTTCGTGATTTCAGTTAAATTTATTTCCGATTTTTTACAAAAAATGCTTGTCTTTAAAAATAAAATTCAGAATCTCAGAAATTTCCTTTAAATAAAAACACCTGATACATTTGCGTTATTTGTTTACTCTTGTTGTTTTTCTTTATATAATATGCGGCATGGCTACGACCTCGAATATTTTGACACTTTTAAAATTCAATTGTTCCAAGCAAAAAACAGATATGCTTGAATACGGACAGTTCGCAGACTACGTTCACAGATATGCCCAGCATCACATTGAAGAAAATTCAGCGCTTGAAAGCTACTGCGCCAGCGATTATAAAGTTGCGCTTGAGGCTGAAATCAACAATCTTGTGGCTGACCGTCAGGTTGTAATCAGTTCTATAAGAAATAAAGATTATATTTTTGTTGTTCCGTATTTTATTGAAAAATACAACGACTTGTTTAATCAGATTGAAGCGAATATTTCGATTCCATTTCCTAGCATAAACGATATGCCGAAAATTGTTCCGATTGATGTCGTTACAAAAAAGCAGGCTGACGAAATTATTTACGGACGCTTGGACAAGGAAGAGCTTAACGACAGAATTCTTTACTGCATTGTTTTTTCAAAGACAGTTCCTTCGCTAATTTATCCGTCGTCTTTCCCGATTGCAAATCTTGTAAATCTTGCGCTGAAAAAACTTCAGGAGCTAATGCACAAGGAAGAGTCTCATGATTATTTTTTGAAAAAACTTTCAATTTCAAATCCTGGAAAAGAACTTTCTATAAAAACATTTTTCAATCAGTTCTGCGCGAATCCATCGACTGTTCTTGATATTTTAAAGAATACAGGCGATAACTTTTATTACTGGAGCCAGCTCTGTTATTTTATAAAGCAGGATTACACAAAGCTCAAGGATTTTGCGCCGGAAGACATTACGATTTTGCAGTCGGTTGCCATAATTGAAATTGCGACTTCTTATTATAAATCCAAGGCTGCGGAAAAATTGCAGGCTCAGGCGGCGTTTGAACAGCTGGATATTCTTATGAAAAATCCTCCATATTATTACAATCTGAATGACATCAGAAAAATGAAGGATAAAACTGGAATTCCGCTTTTGGGGCAGTACAAAGAAGAACAGCTGATGAATCATTTAAAGGCGAAAACTCAGGAATCAATTGGAAACCAGATGCCGGAGCTTTTGATCTTTAAAGTTAACGACGGAAACGGATATTATATTTTCAAGGAACGTGTCATTCCGCTCATAATCAGGCTTGCAAACGATGTGCGCATTTTGGTGCGTGAAGCTCTTATAAAAAGCTGGTACAACAATCTTAGGGAATACGAACTTTTGCCGGAAATGAAAGAAAACGCGGCTTTTGAAAGATGCCTTGAGCGCGAAGTTTCTTCTATTGAACCTGTGCTTTCAGCTCTTTTGAACGCTTCGTTTTTGCCGGTTGTCGCTTTTGAAGACCAGACTCCGGGACATATAACTTTGTTCAGAAACGATTCACTTATTTCTTACAGCGAGCTTCTTATGCTTAGCAGGCAGGAACTTCTTGCGGATGCAAAGTTGAAACTGCCGTTTTGGTATGCAATGCCGATTGTTTCATTTATAATGAAGCTTTTGTTTAAAAAGCCTAAGCCAAAAACAAGAAAAGACGCTTCCGCAGCTTTAAAAATTCAAAATGAGCTAAAAGAAAAAGAAAGTGAAATTCTAAAACGCCGCGACGAGGATGACAGTGTAGATCCAAAAAACACAAGGCGCAGGGAATTAAGAAAACTTGCCGTTGAAATTGAAAAGGAATTTGTTCCAGAAAGCAGCACTTTGGACCGCGAGCTGAAAGGCTATATGCACGAATGGAACGATAGAATCGGAAAGCAGAATTACGAAAATCTTGGCGAAGATGTTAATTCTTTAATCCGCGATTATTTTAGAAAAGTTCTGCGCACTTTAAAGGCTGACACTTTTAATGCGGAGCGAATCCGGCGGCTTGCAGAATCTTTGGTTGACACTCCAAGCATGATGAAAATTAAAAATCATCCGGCTTTAAAAAGATACGTTGAGCTTTACATCATAAAGATTGTAAAAAATTTGCCTTCAAACTAAAATAGAGTCGGTTATGGATAGCGGCAGTTGTTATCAACGTAGATTAGAAAAAATTACGGCAGTTTCAGTTTTGCTTGCATAGAATTTTGGAAGCTGCCTTTTAGCGGGGATTTGCTATGATTACATATTGGCAGCAGGAAAACGGAAAACTTGTAAGCAAGGAAAAAGAAGAGCTTGTCCCGGAAATGAACACTTGGGTTGACGCAAGATCTGTTACAAGGGACGACATCCGCGAGCTTGAAGAAACTTACGGAATCGACTCTGAAAATATGCTTGATATTCTTGACCCGGACGAGCTTTCCCGAATCGAGCGCAACGACGACACTGGATATACTTTTAC
Source organism: Desulfovibrionaceae bacterium (assembly GCA_963654755.1). Lineage (GTDB taxonomy): Bacteria > Spirochaetota > Spirochaetia > Treponematales > Treponemataceae > Treponema_D. Next base: position 43,248 of record CAVKBG010000004.1, on the reverse strand, counting down.
AATTATAAAGCTTCCTGTTTTTTCTCCGGGGGACGATGTAAGCTATTTTACGGCTCCATTGGGAATCATTACATTTGACAAATTTTTTATAACAATCTGCTGGACTGACTGCGAAGTTTTAAAGGATTTTGCCGCAAACAGAATCAAAGAACTTTCGCTTAACGACTTTCCGGCTTTTACAATTCGGTTTATGTCCCGCGCCGACCTTACATTTTTGCGATACTTGAAAGAACTTAACCGCCGTGCCACAACAATTCAAAATGAAATGCTCCGCTCTGTTCAGAATCATGAATTGATTCAGCTTTTGAACATTCAAAAATCGCTTGTGTTTTTTACGACATCTTTAAAGAGCAATCAGATGCTTTTGGAAAAACTGCGCAAGACAAAAATTATCAAGCTGGACGAAGAAGATCAGGACTGGATTGACGACGTTGAAATCGATAACAAGCAGGCTTTGGACATGGCAGGAACTTACACAAACATCATGGCAGGAATGAACGATGCCTTTGCTTCAGTTTTGTCAAACAACCTGAATATTGTTATGAAAACAATGACCGCCTGGAATCTTGTGCTTATGCTTCCGACTTTAGTGACGAGCTATTTTGGAATAAATGTTCCGCTTCCTTGGGCAAATTCAAAATGGGTTGGAGCAGTTGCAATTGCGGGGCTTTGCGTTTTTACTTCTGTGTTTGGATATTTTATGTTTATGAAACGCAGAATTACTCCGTCTGTTGAAGCAAGAAAAAGAGTTTCATTTAAAGCCCGGCGCGCGGAACGAAAGCAAAGACGCTACATAAAAAAGCAGGAAAAAATAGCGGAGAAACGAAAATGAAATTTACAAAAATTTTTGCATTGATTTTTTTTGCGGCGGCACAGATTTTTGCGCAGGAATCTTCTAGCGATTCTTTCAATGATATTGATTTTGTTGAATTCGGCTCTTCAAGAAAAAAAACTGAATATGTGATTGGAGAAAATTCCCAGTCGGTAACTGCAAAAAGAAGAATTTTTCCGTTCAAAATTAACCGCTACGAAACAACTTACAATCTTTGGTATAAAGTTCGATTGTGGGCAGAAGAAAACGGATATGTTTTTGCGAATCCGGGGCAGGAAGGCTCTTCTGGCACAAGAGGAAAAGCTCCGACGCAAATGAACTGCTACGAGCCTGTTACAAATATAAACTGGTACGATGCCGTTGTCTGGTGCAATGCGTTCAGCGAAATGGACGGAAAAGTTCCCTGCTATTTTTACGACGGTCAGATTTTAAAAGATGCCACGGACACTGCTTCTTGCGACTTGGCGGAATGCAACTGGAAAAACAACGGCTACAGGCTTCCGAGCGAAACTGAATGGGAATATGCGGCAAGAAAAACTCCGGGCGGACTTCAGTCTGAAGCTTTGGCTAGCGGTCAAGTTGATTCAAACGGAAAAGATGATCCTTCAGTTCCAGTTGAAGAAGTTGCCTGGTATTTTGAAAATTCAAATGGAACAAAAAGAGTTGGAACAGCCGGAACTCCATTTTCCACAAGCGCGCCTCCAAGTCCTTCCAGCGGAAATCCAAACGGAGCCGGAATTTTTGACATGAGCGGAAATGTAATTGAATTTTGCTGGGACTGGGAAGCTCCTTATGAAGCCGGTGATTTATCCAAAAGATATTCAGGTCCAAAATATGGCGCGGAACGTGTTATGCGCGGCGGAAGCTGGAATGAATACACGCTTTTTGTTTCAGCGGGAGACCGTTATTCTTACGACCCGAATGAAGCCTACAACTTTTTTGGATTCAGAATTGCAGCCAGCGTAAAATGAATTTTCAAAATTACAAAGAGCTTTTGATTTCCTCACTTTCGCAGACTTACAAAATTGATTCGTTTTATCTTGGCGAAGAATACGACATTGCAGGAACGCTTTCTAAAAATGATGACGGCTTTGAGCAAAAGGAAGCGTGCTTGGTTTCGTTTTGCAATGATGAAAATTTTGTTTTGTCCGAGCTTCAAAGACTGCCTGAAATAACTCTTTCTGGTGCGGACGGTTTTTCAAGAAACAGGCGTTCTGTTGTTTTGCGCGTGTTTGTAATGCAGGACGTTTCGTTTGAGCTTGTAAAAAAAATTCGGGCGTTCAATTTCAGCAGGGCAAAAAAAAGTCAGTTTTGGAGCTATGCGGAAAGTCAGGTTGTTCTTGTGGATTTTAAAAACCGATGCGCATATTCAAATCTTGCTGGGGAAGAAAAAAGAAAACTGTTCAAATTCACGGAAAACTAATTCGCAAAAATTTCCGCGCTGAATCCGCAATTGAAAATTATTGCAAGATAAACTACAATATTTTTTTATGGAAACACGTAACATTTTTGAAAACATTTCTTGTATCGACCACAGATATTCATTGTCAGAGGCCGAAGTTTTTAACGGTCTTTCTAAGTATATTTCAGAGGAAGCTTCAATCCGCTCATGCGCAAAATGCGAGGCTGCCCTTGTAAAAAGCCATTTAAAATTGCGCGGAAAACTCACAGATGAAATTGCGCAGAATCTTGATAAAGTCGCTTCGGAAATTGACCCTGCTGAAGTTTATGCGGAAGAGGAAAAAACAAAGCACAATATCCGCGCGCTTGTAAACGTTATGAAGACAAAAGTTTCCGCGGAAATCGGACCTTTGGTTCACCTTGGAGCGACCAGCGTTGATATTCTTGACACGGCTCTTTCATGCAGAATGAGAGATGTTACAAAAAATGTTGTTCTTCCTGAACTTAAAAAACTTGAAAAGCACCTTTGCGCCATTGCAGACCGCGACGCAGAGGTTCCGCAGGTTGGACGCACTCACGGACAGCACGCCGTTCCGATTACTTTTGGCTGGAGCATTGCAGAATTTGTAAGCCGCTTGGGAAAATCAATTTTGCGCATAGAAGAACTTTCAAATCAGCTTGTTGGAAAACTTGCAGGGCCAGTCGGCTCTTACAACGGACCTTCGATGATTGTAAAAGATCCGGAAGAACTTGAGCGTGTCTATGTTGAATTCCTTGGACTTTCTGCAAGTGAATATTCAAATCAGCTTGTTGAGCCGGAATATCTTTTGCGCCTTCTTTTGGAAATGAATGTTGCGTTCGGAATCATTGCAAATCTTGCGGACGACCTTCGCAATCTTCAGCGTTCAGAAATCGGAGAAGTTTTTGAATATTTTGCTTCTACGCAAGTTGGTTCAAGTACGATGCCGCAGAAAAGAAATCCATGGAACAGCGAGCATGTGAAATCTTTATGGAAGGCGATGTGTCCGCGCGTGATTACATTTTACATGGATCAGATTTCAGAGCATCAGCGCGACCTTACAAATTCAGCAAGCCAGAGATTTATGGCGGATTATGTTGCAGGATTTACAATGGCAGTCGCAAGAATGAACAGCGTTGTTTCGGGGCTTCAGGCTGACAAAGAAACAATGGCGCGCAATCTTGAAAATGCCGGCGGAAAAGTAAAGGGCGGAGTTCTTGCCGAGCCTGCTTACATTTTGCTTGGCGAAGCCGGAATCAATGACGGCCACGAAGTTATCCGCAAAATTACTTTGGAAGCTGAAAAATCCGGAAAAACATTCTTTGAAGTTCTAAAAACTCACAAAGAAGCATTTGAAAAAATTACTGCTCAGCTTGAAAAACTCGGCGTGGAAAATCCGGAAAATTTCTTTGAGCATCCGGCGAACTATTGCGGGCTTGCTGCAAAAAAATCCCGCAGGCTTGCAAAGAAATACGAAAAGCTGATGGACTGATTTTAGCTTATGCAAAAATACACGGCGGCTTTGGTTGGTTTGGGCAGAATCGGTTACAGTCTTGGACTTGACAAAAAACGCGAGCAGCCTGCCAGCCACACGATGGCACTTTTGAACAATCCTCGGATAAATCTGATTGCCGGTTGCGACACTGATTCCATTGCGCTTTCAAAATGGCAGGACGCAAATAAAAAAGCCGTTGGATATTCGGACAGCGCAAATCTTTATGCGCGATGCCGTCCTGATATTGTTACAGTCGCCGTGAACGAAAATGCCCATTTAAAAGAAGCAGTTGAAGCGATTCATGCAAAACCTAAACTTGTAATTTTGGAAAAGCCGGTTGCGCTTAATCTTTTTGAAGCGGAAAAAATTCAGCAAGAGGCGGAAAAATTCCAAGTGCCGGTTCTTGTAAACCACGAGCGGCGTTTTGCGGAAGATTTTAAATTGGCAAAAAGCTACATGGAAAAAATCGGGGAGATTCAAAGTGTCCGCGCGGAACTTTGCTCAAGCCTTTGCGTTTATAATCCGGCGGAAGAAAAAACTGGAGCCTACAGTCTTATCCACGACGGAACGCATTTGGTTGACGCAGTTTTATTTTTTCTTGAGGACGATTTGCCTTCAACGCTGAAAAAAATATCTTTGGAAAATCCTTCTGAAAAAAAAGGCGGACTTCTTAGCCGTGCTTCTAATTTGAACAATTCCGAAAAAAAAATTAAAACTGTAAATTCGCTTCTTAGATTTCCTATTGTAACCGGTGTTTTCCGTGATGAGGAAAAAAATGTCCGCCAGTTCAGCGCGCACTATTCAACTTTAAAATGCCCTGATGTTACGATTGGAATAAGCGGCCGCTCGCGTTTCTTCGGATTTGAAATTTCCATTACGGGAACTGAAGGTAGAATCTGCATTGGAAACGGATATTTAAAATTGTATCACCGGGAAAAATCTTCTCTTTACAGCGGATTTTATTCACTTTTAAATGACCGTTCCGAAAGCCTGCCAAAAAAAACTTTCTACTTTTCAAACATGATTCAAAATGCCGTTGACTTTTTGGATGGAAAGGCAAACTTGCGCTCAACACTTCAAACTGGAATAAACGCGCTTTCAGTCCTTGAAGAAATAAAAGAAATCATCAAATAAATTTTCAAAAATTCTTTTCTGAATAAAAATAACTGCTAAATTGTCATTTCAATGCTAACAAGGTTGTCATTGCCGTGCTTGATACTGCGATGTTTCTGAAAGAAACTCGATTAGCAATCTATTGTAATTTTCCAACGGATTATCGGGTCAAGCCTGATAATGACAATAAAATTTAAAACTCGAGATCGAACCAAATCCCCAAAAAATCACCTTGGACATTTTTCGCTGTTCAAATATGCCTGTTGACGATAAAAGATTATTTTTCTACAATATATCAGTTTGGAGTACTTTAAATGAAAAAGTTTTTGTGTGCCACAGTTTTTGTGTGCGCTTTCTGCACGGCGGTTTTTTCACAGGAAATTACAACGGCGAGCGATTTCTTTAAATCTGTCAGCGACCGTTATGCGGAAATAAAAGACTATGAAGCCGACATCGACATAACAATCGGCAAAACTGAAATGACTGGAAAAATCAGCTTTAAGCGTCCAGAAATGCTTCGCATAGATTTTTCAGATCCTGCGGAACAAGTTGTTGTCTTTAATGGCGATGACCTTACAATTTATTTGCCAAGTCCGACTTCCGCAATCCTTGAGCAGAACGTTACCGCTTCCGGGCCAAACGCGGCTACAGCGCAGGGACTTTCTCTTTTGCGCCGATATTACACAGTTGCTTATGAGTCTGGTCAGAGCGCAGTTCCTTTGGATGAAAACAGCGATGAAATGGTTGTGAATCTTTTGCTTTCAAGAAGATCCGCGGCAGAAGCATTCCGCACAATAAAACTTTCAGTAGATCCTTCGACAAAATTAATTCGCCGTGTTGCCGCAGTTTCAGCTCAGGACGTGGATTACATTTTTGATTTTCATAATTACAACCTGAATATGAATATAAGCGACCAGCGTTTTATTTATGATCCGCCGTCATCTGCAAACAATTACAACAACTTTCTTCTTTCGGAGTAATAAATGGAAAGCTACGGAGAAATTTTGCGCAATGCCCGTGAAGAAAAAAAAGTTTCCATGGAAGCGATTGAGCGTGCAACTGCGATTACAAAAAATTATATAGATTCACTTGAAAATGAGCGAGTTGAAGATTTTCCGGGAGAATCTTATTTTATAGGATTTCTTTCAAATTATTGTGAATTTCTTGGGCTGGACAAAGATGAAATTTTGCGGCTCTACCATGCAAAAAAAATTCAGGAATCTCCAGTTCCTGTTGAGCTTTTAAAAAAGCAAAAGCCGGTTTTTCTTGTTCCTGTGATTGTTGCGTCTGTTGTTTTGGTTTTGGCGGCGGTTGGAATTTATGTTTATTTCAGCGTGTTGAAAATTCCGCAGAAAAAAGAACTCAAGGCAAGAGAGCAAGTTGAAAAAGAAAAAATCCATCAGTATCAGTTTACTGGCAAGCCTGAAACAAAACGGCTTTACAAAGGCGACCAGATTCTTGTTCCTGCAAAACAGGGCAAGGGAAATATTGTTTTGACAGTTGGCGGAACTTTGGGAAATCTTTCAATTCTTACGCCTTCTGGAAATCAGATTGTGGAACTTAGCGAGGAACGTGATATAGATATTGACGGCGACGGTTTTGCGGATTTGATTATTTATTTGAGCGATGTTTCAAATGACAATGAAGCTAACGGCGCGGAAGTCAGAATTCTTGAAAAGTCTATTGAAAATTCTTTTGTTGCGCTTTCAGATGGAAAATCCGGAACAGAACTTTCAGAAATTCCTGCGGCTTCGGCTGTAAAAAATAATGCAAACAGAACGGTAATCCACGAAGACACGCGCGCTTATCCGTTTACAATAAATGTTACATTCCGCGGTTCTTGCCTTTTCAGATACAAAAGCGACCGTCAGGATTATGTTGAAGGTTATTACAAAAGCGGCGAGCTTGTTACGATTACTTCAAACAACGGAACTCGGCTTTGGATGAGCAACATTAACGCTTTGAAAATTCATGTTATCGCGGGACTTTCTTCTTATGACCTTGAAGTTGGACGCGCAGGTGAAGTTCAGGCGGAAGACATAAAGTGGGTTCGCGACAGTGACGGAAAATATCGTTTAGTGGTGCTTGAACTTGACTAGTAAAAAATTTTTTCTTGACCAGCATGGATGCGCAAAAAATCAGGTTGACGGCGAGCTTATAATGAACCGGCTTTCAAGCTTTGGATTTGAGCAAGTTTTTGAGCCTGAAAAAGCCGACCTGATTATTGTAAATTCCTGCGGATTTATTGAAAGCGCAAAAAAAGAAAGTTTGGATTCCCTCATGGAAGCGCGCTCTGCATTTCCGAATGCGAAAATTCTTTTGGCAGGATGTCTTGCCGAGCGTTATGCGGATGTCTTTAAAAAAGATTTGCCTGAAGCAGACGGAATTGTTGGAAACGGAAATTTAGAGCTGATTGATTCCGCTGTAAAAGATTTGTTTGAAGAAAAACGTCCGGTTTTAAAAGCTGAACAGAAAGGCGTTTGCTGCGGCGAGCGGACTTCGCTTTTGTCTTTTAAAGGAAGCGCGTTTGTAAAAATCACAGAAGGCTGCGACAACAGATGCTCGTTCTGCGCAATTCCTGTTATACGCGGAAAACTTCGCTCAAGAAATTCAGATGAAATTGTTGCGGAAATAAAATCACTTTTGTCCCGCGGAATTTTTGAAATCAATTTGATTGGGCAGGATTTGGCGGCTTACGGTTGCGGAGAAGATGACAAAGAATTTTCTTCTGAAAAAAACTGGCACGAAATAATTTACAAGAATTTAAAAACTCCTGTTTGCGCTGAAGAAAATTTTTATGAGAAAAACGGCGAATCTCCTTTGTGCAGTTTGATAAAAAAAATTTCCGCACTGGAAGGAAAATTTTGGATTCGGCTTTTGTATATTCACCCTGATCATTTTAATAAAGACATTCTTGAAGTTATGAAAAACGATTCAAGATTTCTTCCTTATTTTGATATTCCTTTTCAGTCTGGTGATGACAAAATAATCCGCGCCATGAACCGCAAAGGCAGCTTTGAAAATTATACTTCACTCATAAAAACAATTCGCTCTTATTTTCCTGAAAGCTGCATACGCACAACTTTTCTTACAGGTTTTCCCGGGGAAACAGACGAAAATGCTTTGCGCACAGAAGAATTTTTGAAGTCAATAAAAAGCGACTGGTCTGGCTGCTTTCCTTACAGCAGAGAAGAAGATACTGCCGCCGATAAAATGAAGTCTCAAGTTTCTTCAAAAAAAGCAAAGGAAAGAGCTTTCCGGCTGGAAGAAATTCAGCATGAAATAACTTCTGAAAGTTTAAAAATGCGCTGCGGAAAAATTTACGATGTTCTCATTGAAGAAATAATCGAAAACAAAGACGGCACTGATGAAGGGCTTGCAATCGGGCGTGCTTGGTTTGATGCGCCGGAAGTTGACGGAGCTTTTGTTGTGCGCTATGACCTTGACAATGAAAACGCCGTGAAAAAAATAATTCCGGGAGCTGTTGTAAAGGCAAAGGCTCTTGCCGCATCCGACGTTGATGTTGACGGAGAATTTCTTGAATGAACGCGGAAGATTATCTTTCAGTTTTAAATAAAGAGCAGCGGGAAGCGGTTGAGCATGAGGGAAGTCCGCTTTTAATTTTGGCTGGAGCAGGCTCTGGAAAAACCCGCGTAATCACAACAAAAATTGCGTATATGATTTCGGAGCTTGGAATAAATCCGGCTTCGATTCTTGCTGTTACGTTTACAAAAAAAGCCGCGGAAGAAATGAAAGAGCGGGCCATAAATTTTGAGCCTCGCGCGCAAAAATCCCACATAAGAACTTTTCACTCGTTTGGCGCTTGGTTTCTTCGGCTTTGTGCGGAAGATTCTGGAATTGGAATTCAAAATAATTTTACAGTTTACGATGATGACAATGTGTGCTCGCTGATTTCAAATGCAATTCCTTCGCTTACAAAAAAAGATGCGTCGCATTATGCAAAAAAAATTGCGCTGGCAAAAGATTATTGTCTTCTTCCCGGAGATTTGGAATTGAGCCGGATTTGCGATGAGCCGATTTTCCCTGAAGTCTACGAAAAATATCAAAATCGTCTTAGAAAAACTGGCAATGTGGATTTTGGCGATTTGATTTTACTTCCGTATTTGATTTTAAAAGAAAATGATTTGATTAGAAAAAGTTTTCATGCGCGCTACAAAGTTATTTTGGTTGATGAATATCAGGATTCAAACGTTGCGCAGTTTAAACTTTTGAAGGAACTTTCCGGCGTCAATGAAAATTCTGGAACTTATGTTTGCGTTGTTGGCGATGATGACCAGAGCATTTATAAATTCCGCGGAGCTGAAATTCAAAATATATTGAATTTTAAAGATGAATTTCCGGGAACAAAAATTATCCGCCTTGAAACAAATTACCGCTCGACTTCTGAAATTCTAAATTGCGCAGGAAATGTTGTAAGAAATAATTCCGGCCGTCTTGGAAAAGAACTTGTGTCTGCCCGCGGAAAAGGAAAAAAGCCTGCTTTGGTTTTTCTTCCGTCGCAAGATGACGAAACTGAATTTTGCTACAGTCTTATTGAGCAGGCTTTTGAGCAAGGAATTCCTTATAGTGACTGGGCAATTCTTTACAGAACAAACGCGCAGTCGCTTGGTTTTGAAACAGAATTTCTGCATAAAAAAATTCCTTACGAAGTTGTAGGCTCTTTGAAATTTTATGAGCGTGAAGAAATAAAAGATATTATTTCATGGCTTTCATTTATTGTGAATCAGCGGGACGAAATTTCTTTTAGGCGGATTGTAAATAAACCTGTGCGCGGAATTGGAAACACAACGCAGGATAAAATAATCGAAGCTTCCGACGGAAATTCAATTTTAAATGGCGCGGAATCTTTAAAGCTTTCCAAAAAAGCAAAAGAAGGATTTGATTTTTTTAAATCGCTTGTTGAAAAATTTTCCGCCGAGCTGCCGGATGTTCCTGTAACTTCAGAAGCGGCATTGCTTGCAGGTCAGGCGATAAACGAAAACAATGTTCTTTCCGCAGACGAAAAAAAACTTTCAGAGTTTGTTGAAAAAGTTGTAAAGGAAAGCGGACTTGAAGAATTTCACAAAGACCAAGATGAAGAAATCGGCACGCAGAAAATTGAAAATCTTCAGGAGCTTGTGAACAGCGCGGTTTTGTATCCGTGCACAAAACAAGGACTTTTGGATTTTCTGGATCATATAAATCTTGACCGCACTTTAAAAACTGAATCTGAAGAAGAAAAGCACGAAGACAAAGTTACCCTGATTACGCTGCATAACACAAAAGGACTTGAGTTCAAGCGCGTGATAATAACTGGAATGGAATCTGGAATTTTTCCGCGCGAAGGAAAAACTGAATCAGAACTTGAAGAAGAACGCCGCCTTTTTTATGTTGGAATCACGCGGGCAAAAGATGAGCTTTATTTTACTTCATGCGGAGTCCGCAGGCTTTTTGGAAGAACCAACTTTATGATTCCAAGTCCGTTTCTTGCTGAACTTGGAAACGAAGTGCGCATACTTGGACAAAAGCCAGATTCATTTTCCGCCAGCCGCACAGAAAAAAGTCCACTTGAAAAAAAATACTGCATGGGGGCTTGCGTTTTCCATGATGATTACGGGCACGGACAAATTATAAGAACCAGCTACAGCGATGAAGGCGAGTACGTTGTTACAGTAAGTTTTGAAACTGGAGGAATTAAAAAATTTCTTCCAAAGTATCAAAAAAATTCTTTGCTTGTTGAAGACGATTTATGAAATTTATTTTACAACTCTGTCTTGCTTTTGTTTTTTTATTTTCTTCATGCTCTGGAAAAATTGAGCCGAGAACGCAAACTGCAATGGACACGCTTTGCACAGTCAACGCTTTTGAAGACGGAACAAAAAAACTTTACGATGAAATTTTTGAACGCCTTACACAGATTGAAAAAGAATTCAGTGCGACTTTGCCAGACTCTGAAATTTCACGGATAAATTCAATGGCAGGAATTTCCGCAGTAAAGACAAACGAAGAATTGTTAAATGTTCTGGACTTTGCTTTGAAAACTGCCTGGATTTCTGACGGCGCATTTACTCCGGCTGCAGGGGCGCTCATTGACTTGTGGGGCATAAACACAGACCACCAGAAAATTCCTTCGCAAGCTGAAATAAACAACGCTCTTGAACTTACGGATTTTGGTTGCGTTGGACTTTCCAGAGATTCAGTTTTTTTGCGGAAAGCCGGAATGAAAATAAATCTTGGCGGAATTGTAAAAGGTTTTGCCGCGGATGAAGTCTGCAAAATTTTAAAAATGCACGGCGTTAAAAAAGCCGTTGTGGATTTAGGCGGAAACATTTACGTTTATGGAAAAAAATCTGATGGCAGCAAATGGACTGTCGGAATAAAAAATCCAGATTCAGCTTCATCTGCTCCTCTTCTGCGTCTTTGCATAAATGAAAATTCCGTTGTTACTAGCGGAAGCTACGAGCGTTATTTTGAAGTTGGCGGAAAAAGATACCATCACATTTTTGATCCTGCGACTGGATTTCCTGCGGATTCTGGAATTGTTTCTGCAACTGTAATTTCTCCATCGAGCATTGCGGCGGATGCTCTTTCGACTGCGACTTTTGTTCTTGGCGTGGAAAAATCTTTTAAGCTTCTTGACAAATTCAAAAAAGAATTCGGCACAGACATTTCGTTTGTTTTTGTTTGCAAATACGGTTCGGTTTTTGCTTCCGAGGATTTAAAAGGCTCTTTGGAATTTGTTCAGGACGATTCAAGAAAAATAATTTTTGTTCCTTAAATCACTTGCATTTAAACGCGAAAAATTTTTGTGCACATCGCTTCAGTTTTCTGTTATAATAAAAAAATGGCTAGAGAAAGATTGAGCAGCAGACTTGGATTTATTCTGCTGAGCGCAGGCTGCGCTATTGGCTGCGGAAACGTTTGGAAATTTCCGTGGATGGTCGGTCAGAACGGAGGCGGCGCGTTCGTTCTTGTTTACCTTGCTTTTCTTGTTGTGCTGGGGCTTCCGGCACTAACAATGGAATTCGCGCTTGGAAGAGCTGCGCAGGCAAGCCCTGTCAAGATGTATCAGAAACTTGAAAAGCCCGGCTCAAAGTGGCACATTCATGGCTACGTCTGCCTGCTCGGAAACATTTTCTTGATGGCGTTCTACACGGTTGTTACCGGCTGGCTGATTTACTACTTTGTCTCGTTTGTCGCGGGAAAGTCCGGCGAGCTTAGCTTTGGCAAGATGATTTCAAATCCGAAAATAAACGTCGGCTATCTTTTTATCGCCGTTGCGGTTTGCTTTTTGATTCTAACGCGGAATCTCCAGAGCGGACTTGAGCGAATCACAAAATATATGATGGTTCTTCTTTTGATTTTGATGAC